>JAPLOD010000574.1 GCA_026692735.1 Planctomycetota bacterium
GGCGGAGGGCGTGCGGGCGCGGATGAAGGACGAACTGAAGGGTTTCATCGTTGAGCGTTCCAGGACGACGACACGAGCGGACAAAGAGACGGCGGGTTCAGGGTTCAGGGTTCAGGGTTTGGGCACAGGGCAGACGGGGAGAGACAAGAGCGGCGACACGTCGCCGCAGTCCGAGGCCGAGATAGTCTATGCGGCGCTGCAGAAAAGCCGGAGGGCGCGGCGGTTTCATCGGACGACGTGGGCGTTGAGCTACGGGTTTTCGAGTTACCCGAAATTCTTTCGGGCTTGCCTGCTGTGCTATGGGATGACACCACACCAGCTTGAACTGGAGATCATCGAGGAAATCCTCAACGAGATGAAACCACAGATGAACACAGATGAACACGGATGTGAACTGACTGGGAACGGCAGGGAGGCGGGCGGCGCGGGGGTAGAGGTGGTGCGGAGGGAGTGACGGCGATTTTCGATTTTAGATTTGCGATTTGCGATTGAACGACGAGCCACGACGACGTGGGCCTGGGGGGCATTGTCATTTGTCATTGGTCATTGGTCATTTGTCAGTGGTCATTTGGCATTTTCCTTGGCCGGGCACGAAGGGCAGAGGCGGCAACAACACCGAACTGACAACGGACAACTGACAACTGACAACGGACGGGTTGTGCACAATGGTGCAGTCTTGGACAGGGGGGTGGGATTTGCGATTTTAGATTTGCGATTTGCGATTGAACGGAACACGGCACATGGGCGAGACGCCCATGGTACGGGGTGCGCGTCCTCTGGTATGGAACGCCCAGGGAGCGGCTTCTTGTGCCTGTGCCACCCGCGGCGCACTGGGCAACGGCCACGGCAATAATGCCGTGGCACCCGGCGCTTCGCCGGCTTTTTGTTTGCGCACGCAGCGCGCTGCTACTACAACCATGAAGCAGCGCGGAGGGGTTGGCGGCGCGTCACGTGTCACACGCGCGCCGCGCCATGGAAGGCCGCATGATCCTCGTCATAGATAACTACGATTCCTTCACCTACAACCTGGTCCAGGCGCTGGGCACCCTGGGTGCGGACCTGAAGGTCGTGCGCAACGACGAGGTCACCGTCGCCGACATTGAGAAAGCCCGGCCCGAAAAGATCGTCATCTCGCCGGGCCCGTGCACGCCCAAGGAAGCCGGCATTTGCGTCGCCGCCATCCGGGCTTTTGCGGGCAAGATCCCGTTGCTGGGCGTGTGTCTCGGGCACCAGTCCATCGGCGCGGCGTTCGGCGCGACGATCGCGCGCGCGGGCCGGCTGATGCACGGCAAGACCTCCCAGATCGTGCATGACGGCGCGGGGGTGTACGAAGGCCTGCCCAACCCGTTCGAGGCCACGCGGTATCACTCGCTGATCGTCAAAGAGGACACCCTGCCGCCGTTCCTGAAAGTGGTCGCGCGCACGCAGGACATGCAGGAGGTCATGGGCATCCGGCACGTGGAGTGGCCGCTGGAAGGCGTGCAGTTCCACCCGGAGAGTTTCCTCACCATCGAGGGCACGAAGCTGTTGCGGAATTTCCTGGAAGGGGCGTTCTTCCACGCCACGGTCTGAGGGGATGCGGGAAAGGGGGCGAGTCCGAGATGGGAGTGACATACGTTCCTGTGACTCTCCGCGCGCCGAAGGGCCGGCGCCACGCCCGTGTCCGGATGCTGGTGGACAGCGGCGCGGTATACTCACTGCTGCCCCCGCGAATCTGGCGACGGCTGGGACTGAAACCCAAGCGCAAGGAGCTGTTTCAGTTGGCCGATGGCAGCACGGTCGAACGAGAGGTCTCCGAATGTCTGGTGGCCTACGGCGGGAACGAGGCCCATTCGCCGGTGATCCTCGGTGCGCCGGGGGATGACGAGCCGCTGCTGGGGGCGGTGACGCTGGAGACCCTCGGCTTGATGCTGGACCCGTTCTCCCGGCGCTTGCGGCCGATGAGGCTGGTCCTTATGGGCTTGCCCGTGCCGCGCCTGTCACGCGGCGCTCTGGATTGAGGACCACAACGCCATGCGCCTTCCCATCGTCGCCGCCAACGCCATCCGCACCCGCAAGCTGATTGCGCCCGGGCAACGCGTGCTCGTCGCGCTCTCCGGCGGGCCGGACTCGGCCGCGTTGCTCCACTGCCTGATGGAACTCGCGTCCAAGCGCGATCTCCGCTTCAGCATCGCCGCCGCGCACCTCAACCATGGGCTGCGCGGCAAGCGCGCCGCGGAGGATGAGGAGTTCTGCCGCAAGCTCTGCGCGCGCAGGCGCATCCCGCTGGTCCGCGCCTTCGTGGACACGCCCAGGCTGGCCGCAACTCTGAAGCGCTCCAGGGAAGAAACGGCGCGCATCGCCCGCCATGCCTTTCTGGCCATCGCCGCGGCGCAGACCGGCGCCGACTGCGTCGCCGTCGGCCATCATGCTGACGACCGTGTGGAAACCGTGATCTACCGCCTCTGCCGGGGCACGGGGCTGGCCGGCCTGCAGGGCATCGGCTGGACGGGCCCGTTGCGCCTGGATGGCGAACCGGACGTCCGCGCGTCGCTCGAGTGGCGCAGCGGCGGCGTCAAGAGTCCCGCCTGCCGTAAGGACGCAGGCCGGGCCGCGGGGAGGGCCGCGCGAACCGGCGCGCCGGTCGTGCGTCCGTTGCTGGCGTGCACGCGCAAGGAGGTGCTCGCCTACCTGCAGTCCAAGCGCCAGAAGTTCTGCACCGACGAGAGCAACTTTGACGTCCACATCCCGCGCAACGCGGTGCGCAATCTGGTGCTGCCGCTGCTGGAGGAGAAAGTCCACCCCGGTGCGCGGGCCGCGCTGTGGCGCCTGGCGGAAGAGGCGGAGATGCACGCCGAGAAGCGCGCGCTGCGGCGCGACTGGCTGGCGGCGTTCGCTCGTATCGGCGAACACGGGCAGCTTGCGCTGCCGGTCCCCAGGCTGGGCGCGGCGCCGGCGAGCGACGAGATCGGCGACGTGCTGGAGCTGCTGCGCTCGATCTGGAATCTGGGCGACGCCGGCTTCAGCCACCGTCACGTGGATGCGCTGCGGCACCTGTTCAACCCGGCGAGCGGCGCGAAGAGGCTGGTGCTGCCAGGCGGCCTGACAGCGCAGCGACGGCACAGGGCCGTGGTCCTACGCAGGGAATTGAGGGGACTCGGAGAGCAATGAGGGCGCTGGACGGAAAATTCACCGCGGAGGCCCCTGATACGCAGAGTGGAATGCAGAATACAGAATTCAAAATGAAAGACAGGACCCACCAATTTTGCATTTTGAATTTTGCATTTTGAATTCCGTGCTCAGCGCTGGTAGATCGGCAGATAGCGGTAGGGGATGCCGAGGATCAGCACGCACATGCCGGTGCTCCACACGCCATAGCCCTCGTCGAGCTTGAAGCCGCCGTGTTCCTGCCCGCTGCCCTTCTGGCTCTTGATGATGTCCTGCGAGATGCCGGGATACCACTTCAGCCAGTACTGGTGGAATTTCTCGCCCTGCGCCCCCGCCTGGTACATGGCCTGCGCGGCGTAGTAGTGGCCGTAGACGAACCACTCCTTGTCCTCCTTGTGTTCCCGCGCCTTCACCAGGTATTCGAGTCCATCCTTCACGTCCTTGGCCTTGTAGTTGCCGCACAGCATCAGGCTCATCACGCCCGCGGCCGTCGTGGACCATTTCTTGCCGCCGTGCGGCTGATACGCGAAGCCGGACAGCCCCTGGTTGTCTTTCTCCGAGCGGCAGCTTTCGACGTAGGCGACGGCGCGGTCAATGGTCTCCTTCGGCACCGCGATGCCGGCGTCCTTTGCCGCGCGCAAGGCCAGCAGCGCGATGACCGTCACCGACAGGTCGTCGTCCATGACGCGCGGCTGGTAGCGCCAGCCGCCCTTCTCGTTCTGCGTGCGGACGATCAGTTCGATGGCGTTCTTCAGCTTGTCGTGGATGCGTTTGTCGCGAGTCTGGCCCCACGCCTCGGCCAGACACATCGTCGCCAGGCCGTGGTGGTACATGACGTGGCCGTCTTCCCGCCCTTTGAACAGCAGGCCCGAGGGCTGCGCGCTGTTCAGGAGGTAATCCACGCCCTTGGCCACGTGCTTGCCGTAGGGGCCTTCGCCCGGGAGATTGCCGGCGACCATCCAGGCCAGCACACCCGCGGCCACGATCCCCGTCGTCTGCCCCATGTTGCCGGAGAACGACCCGTCGGCGCGCTGGCGCGCGGCGAGGTACTGCAGCGCCATCTGAATGGAAGCCTTGCCTTCGCGCGTCAGCTCGACTTCGCCCACGTTAGAGGCGGCCAAGCAGTGCGGCGGCACGCAGAGGACAACAGTCAGGAGAGGAAGCAGGAAACGCATTGGTAAATCCGCCATCCAAAATCCAAAATCTAAAATCGTCTAGTCCGCCTTTGCCCCGGCCAGGTTCTGGTAGTACAGCTTGATCTGCCGCGCGTATTTCTGCGGCATCTTGCCCTTCACGGCCTGCTCAACATCAGCCCGGTCCTTGGGCGGCAAGGTCACGTTCCAGTTGCTGTGCTGCGCGTCGCCCAGCTTGCCGTATTGGAACTGGCCCACGCCGGCTTCGTGCTCCGTCCCCAGGCTCTTGTTCGGCTTGGGCGTCTTGGACTGCTCTTTCGACGGCGTCATGGACTGGCCCATGGCCTGTGACAGGGCCTGCTGGGCTTGAGCCAGCGACTGCATGGCCTGCGCCTGAGCCTGCTCCGCCTGAGCCTGCTGGCCCTGGTGCATGGACTGAGCCGCCTGCTCCATGGACTTCTCGGCCTGGCCCATCGCCTGTTGCGCCTGTTCCGGCATGCCGGGCATCCCTGCCTCATGCTTGGCCTCTTCGGCCAGCCCCGACTGCTCGGGGGCCTTCTGTCCCATTTCAGGCGCGCCGGCCTGAGCCGTCTCCTGGGCTAGTTCCTGCTGCTTGTCCGCGAGGCCCTGGATCTGTTCCTGCATGGCCTGCATGGCGGCGTTGGGGTCGGCCTGAGCCAGTTCCTTCATGGTCGCGGCCTCGGCCTTGTCCAAGGCGTTGAGCGCGGCCTGCTCCTGTTTGGAGGCGTCCGCCGGTTTCTGGTCGGCGAGTTGCTGCGCGGCCTGCTCCATGGCCTTCTGGGCCTGATCCATGGCCTGCTTGGCCTCCGGCTGGCCCTGGTCCTGCTGCTGGCCCTGGGGCATCTGCTGTGCGAGCTGCTGGGCCTGGTCGGCGAGGTTCTGTTCGGGTTTGGCCAAGCTCTGCGCCTGGTTCGCGGGGGTCTTGTCGGTCTGGTTCTTCAGGTCCTGCTGTTGTTCGCGCAGTTCGTTGATCTTGTCGAGCTGCGCGGTCAACTCCGCCGTTTTCTCCTGCTGGTTCTGGGCGTTGGCCAACTGGTCCTCGGCACGCTTGATGGCGTCGTTGATGGCCTGCAGGACCTGCTCCTGGTTCTTCGTGGCGTCCTGGGGTTTGTTATCCGCGATCTGCTGCTCCGCCTGCTTCGACTGGTCTTCCGCCTTGGCAAGCGGCGCGTCCTCCTTCTTCAACTCGTCCAGGGCCTTCGAGACGTCCCCCTGGTCCTTGGCCGCATCGGCCACGGCCTTGTCGTTCTTCTGGTCCAGGTTCTTGGTTTCGTTGAGGGCCTGTTCCTGTTTTTCCTTGGCCTCCTTGAGGTTGGCCAGCCGCTCCTCCAGCTTCGAGGCCTTGTCGGTGTTCTGGCTGAGCTGTTTGTCGGCCTCCTTGAGAGCCGCCAGGACCTCCTGTTCTTTCTGTTCGGCCGCGCGCAGCTTGTTGTCCGACACGTCCGTCTGGGCCTCGGCGGACTTCTTGGGGGCCTCGGCGGACTCGAGCTTGTCGAGGGCCTTCTGCATATTCTCCGCGGCGGCGGGCTCGTTGGCCTTCAGGTCCTTGGCCTGCTCCTTGATCTCGTTCATGGCTTTCTGGAGCTCATCGGTGGCTTCCTTCTGTTTCTCGTTGGGTTCGCTGAGCGCCTTCTTGTCTTCCTCGGTCAGGGCGCTCTTGGGTTTCCCTTCGAGGTTCTCCTTTGTGGTGCGCGTCTCCTTGACCTTTTCGAGCGCTTCCTGCTGTTTCTTGATCGCCTGGGCGAGCAGCTTCTGGCTCACCGCCGGCGCCAGTTCGCGCTTGAGCGTGCGGAGCAGCTCCTGCAGTTCCTTGATGATGACGTCCTGTCCCTGCATGGCGTCCTTCAGACCCGCTTTGGCCTCGGCCTGTTCCTTGCGGGCGCGGACCAGCGCGTCCACGACGGCGCGCGCCTTCTTGCCGCCGAGCTCGTCCAGCTTGGTGGTGGCGTTCTTGACCGGCTCCTTGGTCTGCAGTTCCACCAGGTTCTGCAGGCATTCCTCGAGGACGTCGCGCATGCTGTCGGATGTCTTGAGAAGCTGGTTGCCCAGTTTCTCCTGCGAGCTTTGGACAGGCCTGACGTTCTTCAGCGGATCCTCGCTCTGTGACGGCTTGCTCTTGGGTGGGTTGGTCTCCTTCTCGACGGCAAGGCAGCCGCAGGCCGCGCATACAGCCAGACTGACGCACCACAGTCCCAGTTGTCGCATAAAACCCTCCGCTCCAAAATGGAGCCGTGACGTACGGACACAAGACACCCCACGACCATGGGTATCCTAGACTATGATACACCCCCCAATCAGAAATCTAAAACCTAAAATCCAAAATCCGTGCTCAGCCCGGCGGCCAGTTCATGGGCCGTCCGCCCAGCAGATGCAAGTGAATATGGGCGACGGCCTGTCCTCCGTCCTCGCCGCAGTTCACCACGATCCTGTAGCCGCGGTCGGCGAGTTTCTCCTGCCGGGCGATCTGGCGTGCGGCAAGGATGAGCCGGCCGAGCAGAGCGGCGTCCTCCGTGGCGTACTCGTCCAGCGAGGCCGCGTGACGCTTCGTGATAATAAGGATGTGCGCCGGGGCTTGCGGGTGAATGTCGCGGAACGCGATGATGTCCGCGTCCTCATAGACCACCATGGCCGGGATTTCGCGAGCGCCGATCTTGCAGAAGACACAGTCCGCCATGAGCAACTCCTTCAGTTCCCGTCTTGGCCCGGATAATTCACCGCGGAGGGCCAGAGACGCAGAGTAGAATGCACAATGCAAAATTCAAAATAAAAATTGGAACCGCCCATTTTGCATTTTGAATTTTGCATTTTGAATTCTGTTCTCGGCGTCTCAGCGGTGAATAACGCCGGCTACCCCAACTGCCTGTGCTCCCGCCGGTATCCCGCGGCGAGGAGCTCTTCCAGAAAACGCAGCCGCAGCGCCGGCTCGGGCGGCTCCATATCCAGCCGTTTGCTGAGCGGCCCGCAGATGCTCTCCAGCAACGCTGCCCGCGTGTCCGTCTTCAGCTCGGGCCAGCGGTCCAGAATCCGCTCCACAGCCTCGAAGTCCTCGCGCCGCGCTTTGGCCAGAGCTGCGCCGTCAAAACGGAACACGCTCTCGACGGGCAGGCGGCGCAGCAGCCGCTCCCGCAGCCCGCTCATTTTCGCCGGCTCATCGCTGACCAGGACGGTCCCGGCCACCATGTCACCGAGGCGTTGTGAGCTCTTCGAGAAGAGGGGCACGAGCCACAGGGGCGGAAGGAACGGGTTCTCGATGATGCGGAAGACGTTTCGCAGGAAGATGCTCGGGGCGTCCAGCGCGAAGCCGTTCAGCTTGACGACACGGAGGGAGACGGCGCGCTTGCCGAGCGTCTGGCCGCGCATCAGGTACTCGCTGAGACCGAAATACAGCAGCCCGCCCAGTCCCCAGAGGAGGAAGCACAGGCCGATGAAATAGCCCGGCACCTCGTATGCCTGGCGGCGCTGCAGGCCGCCGAAGGTCTTCTCCAGATAGGCCACGCCGGCCGTGGTCGCGGCCATGATCGCGAGGACCAATAACGAGAGGACAACCAGGAGGACGAAGAGTACAATGTAGTCGAGGAACAGGGCGATGAAGCGGCTGCCCAGGCCCGCAGGCCGGTACGTGACCAGAACGTTCTCGGGTGTCTCGAATTCCACCTGGTCCGCCATTGTTCTCTGCCTTGTTGCAGCGCCGAACGCCCGGACTATGGTTCGCCGCTGCGGTCTGTTCCCTTCTCCCCCGTGGGGAGAAGGTGGTGCTTCAGCGCCGGATGAGGGGGCCACGCCGGTGGGCGTCTCGCCCATGCTCTGGACACGCCTATGAGCGATTATATCGCGCGCAACAGGCCCGATTGGGAAGAACTGGAAAAACTCGTCGCCCGCGCCCGCCGCTCGATCCGCGACCTTTCTCCCGAGGAGCTGGCGCGCCTCGATGTCCTCTATCGCCGCACCACGGTCCATCTGGCGCAGGTCGCCACGCGGACGCGCGATGCCTCCCTGGCGCGCTACCTGAACGACCTCACTGCCGCGGCGCACAGCGTGATCTACCTGCCGCCGCGCGGCGCTCCGCTGAAGAGCGCCTGGGCGTTCGTCCACGACGGCTTCGCGCGGGCCGTGGCCCGTTCGTGGCGCTACCACGCGATCGCGGCAGGGCTGATCCTTCTGGGGGCGATTATCGCGTATTTCGCGGTGCAGCAGGACCAGGCGGCCGCGTACGCTCTGCTGCCGGAAGGGGAGTTCCGCCAGCCGGGTGCGTCGCGCGAGCAGTTGTTGCAGGCGCTCCGGTACGGGCGGGACGAAGGGAGCGGGCAGAAGTTCGCGTTCGCCAGCTTCCTCTTCAGCCACAACCTGCAGGTCGGCTTGCTCTCGCTGGCCCTGGGTGTCCTGGCGGCGGTGCCCAGCGTTATCTTGCTCATCTACAACGGCATGATGCTGGGCGCGTTCACCGCCGTGCATCATGGCAGCGGCATTTACGTGGAATACTGGGCCTGGATCATCCCCCACGGGGTGACGGAGATCGGCGCCATCGTGTTGTGCGGCGGCATCGGCCTGCAGCTTGGCCGCGCGGTGGTCTGTCCGGGCCGCTTCACGCGCGCGGAGAGCCTGCGCCGGAGCGGCGTCGAGGCGATGTGGACGACGCTGGGCGTGGCGGGCATGCTGGTCGTGGCGGCCGTGATCGAAAGCTACCTGCGGCAGAGCCATCTGCCGACAGCCTCGCGCCTCGTCTTCGCCGCCGGAACCTTCGTCTTCTGGGCCTCCTACTTCGCCCACGGCTTCCTCGCCGAACGTAGGCTGAAGAAGAACCCCAAATTCTGAATTCTTGATTCTGAATTGTGCATTTTGCATTTTTCATTTTGCATTTTGAATTGTGTCTAGAGCAGGTTGCGTTCGCGCAGCTCAATGTACTGGTTGAGCAGCGGCACCGTGAGCTGGCCGGGCTCGACATCCAGCACGTGCACGCCCGCATGACGCAGCGAATGCAGCGCCTTCTCGCGCTCGCGCAGCAGCCGCATCGTCACGCCCTTGCGGCAGACATCGAGCATCGTGTCCACCGGCGCCCGCGCGATATCGCCCAGAAGCTGCGTCTGCAGGGCCGCGAAGATGACGACGTGCCGTTGCGCCAGCGCGGCGAGCGCGCGGCGGAACTGGCCGGTCGTGTCCGCGTCCACGATGTCCGAGAGCACCACCACCAGCGCGCGCTTGACCTGCCGCGCCTGCAGGGCCGCGAAGACCACGCCGAAGTTCGCCTCGTGCCATCGCGACTGGACGTTGTACACGCTGTCCATGATGGAGTGGTACGCCTGCGGCCCGGCCAGCGGGGGCAGATAGCCCAGCACCTTGTCGTCGAACAGGGCCACGCCGCAGTGATCGCCCTTGCGGAGCGCCACGCGGCTGAGCATGAGGGCCGAGTCCACCGCGCAGTCCAGCTTGGTGGCGCTGCCGGCCGCGGCGCCCATCAGCCGGCCGCAGTCCAGCGCAATCATCACGTCCCGGTGCCGCTCGACCTGGTACTGGCGGATGACCAGCCGCTGCAACCGCGCGCTCGAATGCCAGTCAATGCGCCGCGGGTCGTCGCCGTCCCGGAACTCCGCCAGGCACTCGAACTCCGTCCCCGCGCCGCGCAGACGTGTCCGGGTCAACTGGTCCAGCAGGCGCATGGCGTCCTTGGCGGTCTTGTAGAACGCTTCCTCCGAAACGGCCGTGTCCGGCACGACCTTCACCGCACCGGAACAGGCGTACGAGCGCTGGCCTTCGAGCACGCCGAAGCGCCCGCGCAAACGCAGCCAGACGGGGCCGAAGACGTGCAGGCCGCGCGTGGGCACGCGAAGCTGCAGCTCCAAGGCGTGCTCTCCGCCCGCCGGGAGCCGCGCTTCCTGCAGCCAGTAGTCCGGTTCGGCCGCCGCCGGCGGATGGCCAGCCACGCCGTGACGGTCAGGACAACGAGGATCAGCCCGCTGGCGCCATTAAAGAAGAACCCCAGCAGCGACGCTGCGGCCAGGGCGCCGCCAATCCAGAGCATGGCCGGCCCGGGACGGAAAGACAGGCGCTCCGCCGGCGTCTGGCCCGTGGGCTGTAGCACGGGCGTCCCGCCCGTGCCGGAAACGACCCACGAACGGGACGTTCGTGGTACCACGGGCGTCCCGCCCGTGGACTGTACCACGGGCGTCTCGCCCGTGTGTGGGGCTCCGGTCGGTAACACGGGCGTCTCGCCCGTGTGCGGCGGCGTGACGGGTGCGCTCATCGCGGGACCTCGATCGCGTCCAGGACGCTGCTCAGAATGTCGTCGGTCGCGGCGCCCTCCAACTGGGCCGAGGCGCTCAGCACCACGCGGTGCCGCATGGCGGGGAAGAACGCGGTCTTCACGTCATCCGGCGTCACGAAGTCGCGCCCCGCGAACCGCGCCAGGCTTTTGGCAGCCAGCAGCAGCAGCAGCCCCGCCCGCGGGCTGGCTCCCACGGCCAGCGAATCGTGTTCCCGCGTCGCTTGTGTCAGACGGCGCACGTAGCCGATCACCTCGTCGCGCACGAACGTCTCCCGGATCGTCTGGCGCGCCTCCAGCACCTGCGCCGGCTCAACCACGGCCTGCACGCTGAGCGTGGCGGGAGTGGCCAGCGTGCCCGTGGCGTGGTGCTCTTTCAGCACCCGCTCCTCATCCTTCGGTTCCGGATACCCCATGAGGACCTTGAACATGAAGCGGTCGAGTTGCGCGAGCGGCAGCGGATAGGTGCCTTCCTGTTCGACGGGGTTCTGCGTGGCGAACACGATGAACGGCTGGGGCAGAACGTGCGCCACGCCGTCGTAGGTCACCGTCAGTTCCTGCATCGCCTCCAGCAGCGCCGATTGCGTCCTGGCCGACGCGCGGTTCAACTCGTCCGCCAGCAGGAGATTCGTGAAGGCCGGCCCTTTGCGGAACTCGAAGGTGTGCGTGTCCTCGCGGTAGATGCTCGATCCCGTGATGTCGTTGGGCAGCAGGTCGGGAGTCATCTGCACGCGCCGGTACTGCATGTTCAGAGCGGCGGCGATGGTGCGCACCAGCAGCGTCTTCGCCGTGCCGGGCACGCCCTCCACCAGCACGTGCCCGCTGCTGAACAGCGCCGCCAGGGCCAGGTCCACGGCCTGTTCCTGGCCGAAGATGACGCGGCGGATCTCCTTCTGGATCGCGGTGTACAACTCGGCTATAGACATCGCAGTATCTTTCTTGCTGTCTGGACTACCAGCATCTCCGTTGCGGGTTTCTTCCCTTGCAGCAGCGACTCGACTCCTGCGGCCGCGTCCTGCAGGCGCCCGGCGGCCTGTGGGTCCTTGCGCCCGAGGACGCGCGCGAGGTCCTCGACGTTCTCGCGCTTGGGGCTCAAGCCCAGCCGCCGGCGCAGACTCCACAGCACGCCGTCGCGCACTTCGCGCAGCACGAAGGCGCGGCAGCCGTTGCGGAAGAAGAGATTGGCCATCGCTTCGACGTACTCGCCCATCGTGCGGCGGCTGGCGGGCTTTTCAGGGACGGGCGGCCCGAGGTGGCGCGACTCCCGCCAGGCCCACAGCACGCTCGCCAACACCAGCATGGCGGCGAAAAGGCCGTAGGGATGCCGGGTCAGCAGCCACGCGGGATTGCCGCGGATCGTCAGGCCATGGTAGAACTCATCGAAGACGACGTGCCGCGCCGCTACCGCCTCCCCCCGTAGCGCAATGTGGCAAATTGCGCTACAGCGATGGAACAGGTGCGCGGCCAGCACCGCGTTGTCGGCCTTGGCGATGGATTCGTTCAGAAAGAGCGCCGGGTCGGCGACGACCGTGATCTTGCCGCCCCCCAGCGGGTACGTCGCCACCAGTGTGCGCACGGTGCCGTCACTTGCCGTGTGGATGATGCGCCCCGCGGGCGTCGGGCCGGTGGACGTATTGAGGACGCGCAGCTCTTCCGCCGGCACCTGCAGAGTGGCGAGGACCGCGCCGAGGGGCGCCAGGTCGCCGTCCGCGGTCACGCTCACCGAGCAGTATTCGCGCGCCTTCTGCATCAGCGGGCTAACCGCGATGCCGAGCGGCGACTTCTTCTTCGCTGTGCCGGGGGCGGGCGTTGGCTCTGACGGCGGAGGTGGCGCGGAGCTTTTCCCCGGGTCGAACCATGTGATCGCCGCACCCCGCAAGCCGAGTTCGTCCAGCGGCGACACCTCGCGAACGCCGCGCATGCGACTGCCCGTCGGCACCAGCCGGCGGGGCGCCACGCCCGGATTCGACGGCGCGACGATCAGCGTGCCGCCGCCACGCACCCATTCAGCCACCTTCGTCAGGTAGCCCGGCTCGAACTGCACCACGTCCGGATCGGGGCTCCACAGCACCAGGCACGCGTCGCCGCGGAGCACCTGGCCGGGAGGCACGAAGGAGCGTTCCACGGGCATCTTCAGGTCGCTCAGGATTTCGTACAGCGCGCGCTGGCCGTAGGCCCGAGTTCCGTAGCTGTCATGCCCGAAGCCGTTGCTGTCGGGCGGCTGGGCCAGTTCGATCACTGCCCCCGCCAAGGATAGCACCGCGATGGTCACGACGGCGATAATGACGCTACGAGCCGTTAGCATGCACTGCCTTTCCCCCTTGTGGCACGGGCGTCTCGCCCGTGCTGCCGGCGATCTGCCGGATGCGCGCGTAGGCCTGCGCGCCGGACTGGTAGTCTTCCGGCGAGCAGCCCGCGCCGGCGTACCATTTGTTGTCAATCACCTCGACGAGGGCGCCAAGCGGCTCGAACGCGGGCGTGTCGCGGAAACGCCGCAGGTACTCGCGGTTCGTCTGCCCGCGCCGCACCGTCTTCTTCTTCGCCGTTTCCAGCCGCAGGAGGCTGGCGCGGAACAGGCAGCGGACGGCGGTGATGTAATCGTCCTTCGCCAGGGCCTGGGCCGCCTTCTGCTCCCACGCTTCCGGCGTCTCGAGCGCCAGCTCCTCCTGCTCGCTCATCGCCAGGATCGTCCGGTGCCCCTGGAGGGCCAGGCGGAAGCTGTAGACGATATGCGCGACGAGGACGATGAGGATCAGGAAGAGCAGGATCATCGTGCCAAAGTACAGCGGCGGCGAAAGCTCGTACAGCGATTGGAAAAAGCTCCCGATCCACTCCACCACGGACTTGATGTACTTCGCGATGAAGGACAGATCCGCGCCGGGCTCCAGCGAGTAGTCCGGCCGCCGGATCACCTCCTCGGCCAGCGTGCGGATGGTCTCGGGCGGCGGAAGCGGTTGTACCTGGGTGACGAGTTCGGCCGCCATCGCCCTGCCCCCTATTGAGCAGCAGGAACCTGCGCGCCTGGCGTTTCCTCCTGCGCCACGGCGCTCGCCAGAATCGTCAGGTCGAAGTCCTCGTGCTTGCACCGGCACGAGAAGTAGAACACCACGGCCGCGGCCGCGCCCAAGGCCACCAGCACCCCTTGCACCAGCGAGTTGACGACGATGGCAATCGGGATGATAGGAATCATGTTGCCCATCAGTTGCGCAAAAACGCCGATCACCCCCAGCAGGAGGCCGAGGACGAAGGCCGCGACCATGTTGCCTTTCATGAGCTGGTGGCTGCGCGTGAGCGCGTCCCAGCCCGCGCGCTCTTCAATCACCACCGTGTGCGTCGTCAGGTAGTAACACAACGCGAAATAGATGCCCGGTATCAGACACGCCAGGCTGCCCGCAAAGACAATCAGGCCCGCAAGCAGGCTTGTGCCGATCAGGGGCAGAAGGAGACCCAGCGTTTCCCTGAACGTTCGCCACGCGGTCGTGGGCCGGTCCAGGTACTCGCTCGCCACCGCGCGGATGAGGGCGGCATTGGTCAAGGGCATGGCAACGAAGACCAGAAGCAGGACGAACACCAAGTTGATCCCAAGCACCAACAACAGCTTCCCCAACCCCTCATTCGCCAGTTGCTCCGGGTTCTCGCCGCGCAACATGCCCGGCGCGATCGCGTAGATCGAGAACTGGTGGGCGAGGTTCAGCGGCACGAGCAGAAAACAGGAAATCCCGAACAGCATCTTGAAGTGGTCTTTTGTCAGTACGACCGCCTGGTCGAGCACCTCTCCAAGAGCCATGGCCTTGACGACATATCGCATCCCTGTCGTGTCTCCTGGTCGAGCGGAATGCTACGTCTCCGTCGTGGACTCGACCACCACGCGGCTGCCTTCCACCTTGATCACTTTGAGCGGCGTGTCGGCTTCGACGAACTTCCCTTCCGTCACCACGTCTATGCGCTCGTTCCCGATCATGGCCGCGCCACCGGGACTCAGCGGCGTCAGGGACCGCCCCTGCTGGCCCACCAGCCGCGTCAGCGGCCGGGCCTCCGGGGAGTTCTGTGTCGCCGAGCCCACATGATCGCGGTGGATCAGCGGGCTGCGCTTCATGAAGTAGATCCCCAGCCACAGCCCCAGCGGGAACAGCGCCAGGTCGGCGGCGATCATGAGATACCCGAACGTCTCCGAATGCCGGAAGCCCAGGTAGATGCTGCCGCCCGCCAGCCCCAGCGCGGCGATCGTGAAGCCGCCCATGCTGGGCGTCAGCAGTTCAAGAAAGATCGCGACGATCATCAGCAGGCAGCAGACGAGCGCCCAGAAACGCATGTCCATGGTGTAGCTCTTGGCTCTTGGTTCCTGGCTCCCGGCTCTTAGCACGCCTCCGAACGCGAGCGCCAAGAGCTAAGAGCCAGGAGCCAAGAGCTATTTAACCGCACGGACGACCAGATTTCCACTGGAGACGCGCAAGATGACGACTTTGCTCTGCGCCTCGATGAACGCGCCGTCCGAAACCGCGTCGTAGGTCACCCCGCCCAGCCGCACCTTGCCCGCCGGGACGAGCACGGTCTCGGCTACCGCAACCTGTCCGACCAGACCGGCCAGCGGCTGGGGCGCGGCCACATCGGCAGCGGCGCCCGGCGGCAGAACTCGAAGGCCAGGAGTTGCTCAAGCAGTTCAAGCTGGACCTGGGCCTCGAAAAGAAAGCCGATGGAAGTCAGGATCATGGCGAAGCCCGCGAACCCCAGCGCGCCGAACGTCGGCAGGATGAACAGCTCCACGGCGACGATCGCGGCGCCGATCCCGAAGAGCGCGATCTCGAGCAGCCCGGCGTTATCCGAGAAGATCTGCAGCCAGAAAAAGATGCCCATGCAGAACGCAAAGACGCCGTAGCCCAGGCCGTGCCCCGGGGCCTTGAGCTCCCAGATCAGGCCCACCAGGGCGATGACCACCAGCAGCACCCGCCACAACGGATGGCCCAGCGCGCGCGCCGCCGTCTCGGACGCCGTGATGTCAGCGCATTCGGTCTCCGACGGGGTGACGTCGAGGCCCAGGAAGAGCTCGTCGTTGTCTGCGGCCTGTCCCGAAGCGAGACCCACGTTCACGGCTTCGTTGGCGGTGAGCGTCAGGATCTCGCCCTTCCTCTTCCACGTGTGCACCACGGCCGGTTTGGCTTTCATGTCCGCGAGAGCATCGCCCGTCAGAAAGCGCCCTTGCGGATCGTCGGTTTCGAGCACCTCGGCCTCGCTGTT
Organism: Planctomycetota bacterium; assembly: GCA_026692735.1. GTDB lineage: Bacteria > Planctomycetota > SZUA-567 > H5-PLA8 > H5-PLA8 > JAPLOD01. Next base: position 15,793 of record JAPLOD010000574.1, read on the forward strand.
CACCATCCCTATGGCGATGGCGTGCGGATGCTTGTTGGCGTCGCAGAGGTTGGTGACCATGGCGCGCATGTCGCTGTCAAGCTTCTGCCGCATGTCCGCCGGAACGTCGGCGAAGGGCGTGACCGCCTTGGCGCCGCCAATACGCGAGCCGGGGGCCATCACGATGGCGCGGCAGCCCAGCGAGATGAGCGCGCCGCCGGAGAAGGCCTTCAGCTTCACGTAGGCGATCACGGGCACGCGGCAGTTGGCAATGGCCCGGTTGATCCGCTCGCACGCCTGCACGACGCCGCCATACGTATCAATCTCCAGGATCACCAACTCGAAGTTCTCGTTCTGCGCGCGCCGCAGCCGCCGCTCAACGTAGATCGCCTGCCATTCGTCAATCATCCCGTCTCTGCTGTTCCGGTCGTTGATGGGGATGAGCATGACCTTGGCGCTCGCCGGCAGCGCCAGGCCGCGCTTGCCGGGGTTGAGCGAGCCGCGGCTGACACCGGACGTTGCGGTGCGGGCGGCGGCGAGGCCGGCGTCCGCTTCGTCCTCCGCGGCTGCAAGGCAACCTGCAGCCGCGACCAGAAGCACCAACGCTGGAAGCCAACGGAAAGAACTCGCCGTTCTTTTCCCCCTCCCCTTGCGGGAGTGGGTAGGGGGAGGGGTTTCCTCCGTTGGCTCTGATGCACGGCGCCCGCAATTCATGGCGGGTATTATGAGCCAATCCGAGCAGGTGTCGAGAGCGGATGCGCCGCCGCGTGCTGTGGCACACCGGGGAATTGTGGGTGTAGATCTGCGAGTTGCGGTTTAGGATTGAGCGGAACCGGAGGGCACATGAGGTCGCGCGGACGCAGGGCTTCCATGGTCGCGGGCGCGGCAACGCTCCTGCTGGCGCTGCATGCGTGCGCCGCGGAGGAGAAGCCGCCGATCCCCGAGAGTGCGCGCGTCACAATCGGCTTTGACAGGACGGAGTGCTTCCTCGGCGAGAATGTCCTGGTGCACTTCACGGTCGAGAACGCTGGCACGAGCGAGTTCAAGGTCGCGACCGGCGGCGATTACCGCGGTGCGCCGCGCCATCTGCGCTTCAAGGTCACGGCAACGGCGCAGGACGGCACGGTCGCGGCCGACCCGCATCCCAACCCGATGTGCTTCGGCGGCCTGGGCGGGGAT
>JAPLOD010000575.1 GCA_026692735.1 Planctomycetota bacterium
CCTGCCCTTCGAGATGAAGTCGTTGATGGACTTCTTCGCGTTGTCGATGGGGATGGCGAACCCGATGCCCACGCTGCCGTACGCGCAAGAACTGGCGCGCCTCGGCCTGGACCGCTTCGTGGCGCGGAGCCCCGGGCACGCCGCGGCAATGAACGTGCGCGACGGCAAGCTGGCCAATCCTGCCGTGATCGAAGCCTTCCCCGACCTGCCCAAAGCGTAGTGCAGTGGCCAGAGTTGGCGAGTGTTCTCTGAACCACGAAGATCACGAAGAAGACGAAGAGGACGCAACCATGATCCCATGTTCATGTCGTTCGTGTCCTTCATCGTAGAAACGCCATCCGACAAGAGGGAGTAACCTGATGAAACTGTACATCGTCCGACACGCCGATCCTGATTACGACAAAAACACCATCACGCCCGCCGGGCACCAGGAGGCTCAGGCGCTGGCGCGGCGGCTCGCGGCGGAAGGCCTCGACCGCATCTACTGCTCGCCCGTGGCCCGCGCCCGCGACACCATGCGCCACACCGCGGAACTGGCCGAGCTCACACCGGTCATCGAGGACTGGACGCAGGAGCCGTGGGACTGGCGCGGCACGCAGCCGCCCTGGGGGGAACTCCTGATCTGGGACTTGCCGTGCGAGATCATCCGCCGCAACGAGCCGATGCCGACCGCCGAGAACTGGCACCAACTGCCAGACCTGCAGGACCCGCTCGCCCGCGGCAAGTTCGAGGCGGTGCAGAAGAACTCCGACGCCTTCATCGCCCGGCACGGTTACGAACGCGATGGCGGGCGGTACCGCGTCGTGCGGCCCAACCGGGAACGCATCGCGGTCTTCTGCCACGGCGGCTTCGGCCTGACGTGGGTCGCCCACCTGCTCGCCATCCCGCTGACGTTGATGTGGTCCAGCTTCTGGCTGGCGCCAACTTCCGTCACGACGGTGCTCTTCGACGAACGCAGCAGCGACTGGGCCGTGCCGCGCTGCCTGGGCCTCGGCGATGTGTCGCACCTGTACGAGTCCCGCTTGCCCGTGCGCCCGCGCGGCATCCTCGCCAACTACGTGTAAGGAGTCGTTCCCGGGAATGGCCTTGAGGAAACTGGCGGGGGGCCGGCCCCAACGGGGCGGGCGGCCGCAGGCCGCAAGATGCCTCGCCCTGTGCGTCGGGCTTCTTCCTGTGCGTGTCCTTCAGGAGCGGCTTCCTGTCGCGCTTCGCGAGACACGGCCCGTTGGGCCGTGCCACCCCCGTGCCACCTGCTGCCTTGACCCGCAGCGCCCCGCTTTCCATCTTGCCCCGCGTTCCGCCGCCGCCGATAATGGCGGCATCATGCATCGAGTCCTGAGCCTGCTGACGGGAGCGCCAGCATGAGCGACGCCCCGAAGAAGCGGACGTGGTTCCAGTTCCACCTGTCCACGGCGGTGGTACTGATGTTTGTGGCGGGAGGGCTGATGTGGGCAAACCTGTGCGCAAAGGTCTGCGGGATGGAGACGTGGGACTCGGCCTTGTTCAAAGAAATGGCCGCTTCCGTGCCGGGAGACGAAGGGAGAGTCTCGATAACAGGCCGCAGCGTCTACTGGGGATGGCCATTCGCCGCTGCTGAGGCGCACGGCTTCAACCAAAAGGAATACATGGGTATAGCTTGGACGGCAGTTGCAGCCGACGCCAGCGTTGCTGGCGCAATTCTTGCTGCCACTGGGCTCCTGCTTGAGTGGCTCATCCGCCGCAAGGAGCGCCAGTGACCATCTCGCCCCGGTTCTTGCTGCTGGCACTCGCCTGCCTTGCCGCCAGCGCGTTCGCGGTGGAGATGGCCGCGCCAACGTGGCCGCTCTGGGACGGGCACGAATCCATCGAGCAGTACGCCAAGCGGACGAACCTCCCGCCAACGAAGACGCTGGACCTCGGCAACGGCGTGAACCTCGAAGTGGTGCTGATCCCGGCGGGGAAGTTCGTCATGGGCGCGCCGGACCCGGTGGCGCCGAAGGTGGATGTCTTCAACGAACAGCTCATCCTTGTCCTGGCAGGGGCTGCGGCGTTCGCGTTGGTGGTCATCATCGTCGTCCGTTCAGAACACAAGCGCCGCCGCCCGCAGTTCTCCCTGCGCTGGCTGCTGGTGTTCGTCATCACGGTTGGGTTCGCCATGCTCGGCGGCTTTGGGTGGTGGGACGTGGCAGCGGCGTGGAGGCGCTATGAGCTTGCGCGGAGCTACGGCTCCGTCGAACGTCCCGCTCACGAAGTCACGCTAACCAAGCCGTTCTACACGGGCAAATACGAGGTGACGCAGGAGCAGTACGCGCAGGTCATGGGCACGAACCCGAGCCAGTTCAAGGGCGCGAGTCTGCCGGTTGAGACAGTGTCCTGGGACGATGGGTCGGCGTTCTGCAAGAAGGGCAGCGAGAAGACCGGCCAGACTGTGCGCTTGCCCACCGAGGCGGAATGGGAGTTTGCCTGTCGAGCCGGGACGATAACGACGTACTACACAGGCGATGGCGAAGCCGACCCGGGGCGAGCCGCGTGGTACAACGCCAACAGCAAGAACACGACGCATTCTGTTGGCCAGAAGACCGCGAACGCGTGGGGCGTGTATGACATGCACGGCAATGTCTGGGAATGGTGTCAGGACTGGCTCGAGGAGTACAAGCCGGGAGCCGTCGTGGACCCGCAGGGACCGCCCGACGGCCAGGGCCGCGTGTTGCGGGGCGGGTCCTGGAGCCACCATCCCGGGGACTGCCGGTCTGCGAGCCGTGGCGGGGGCGATCCCGGCAACCGGAACCACGTCATCGGCTTTCGGGTGGTGGTGGAAGTGCCGCCCAGGACGCCGTAGCCGCGCCGCCAGAGCAAGCCGCTTCGCCGAAGGCCACGTCCCGCACGCCGCACGTGCAGCCTGCGCGGCATCCTCGCCAACTACGTGTAGGGAGTGGTTCTTGGGAATCGCCCTGAGGAAACTGGCGGAGCGAGAGGGATTCGAACCCTCGAGACGGTCACGTGTCCTGTTAAAGGGGGACCATCGTGATCTGGTCCGCCAGGTCTTCCTCATGTGCGGCTTCCGCAACGATGAGGAGGCTCTCGATGATTGACTCGTAGCTTGCGGTGCTGCGCAGCCACACGATGCCGGGGACGTGGTGGCCTGTGTTAAGGTGGTCCCGAAGATGGCGCGGCAAAGTCCGTCTATCACCACTGATAAGGACGAATCCGTGTTGCTCGCACCAGAGGAGAAGCGCGGGGTCTAACGTGCCAGGTGGCGGAGCATTGCGATCACCAACTCTGAGCACGAGCAGGCCGGGGCGCTCACGGGCCAGCGCGTGCTGTAGACCCCTGCCAAGATTTTCGTCAACGAGGAACTTGATGCCCCCTCCTCAACTGCTCAAAGCCTGCGCAGGAGTTTATCGCGCAACCCCCGCTTGGCTTGGCGCGCCGCAAGGCTCCGCTCCTGCTTCTCTCGCCACTCCAGGAAGTTCCTCAAGTAGCACCACGCTTCACGGCGGTTGGCTTGGAGGTACGAGATGACTGCGTATACCTGAGTGAGCGCAAGGGCCAGTTCCGCGGCAATCTCGCCTGGCAGTTCTCCTTTGAGCAGGTAGCGCTCCAAGACGTGCTCAATGCCTATGCGCGTTCCCTTAAGGCGTATCTCGTTGGCGGAGACACGCTCAAAGTAACCTTCGGGCACCACCGTTTCGTGCGCTTGAGAAGCGCTCGCCTGTATGGCATGACGCAGCAGTTTACGAAGCTGGGCGTCGGGGCTCGTTCCCAACTGCCGTGACAGACGCCGCCACTGCGCGAGCAAGTCATCCGGCAGCCTGATATGCACTTCCGTCATGGCGTACATCCTTTCCACCTGCATTATACAACGCGACGGCAGCAGGCCAGTACCTTGCGCTCATCTCACCAGCGGCAACGCCGACAGTTCCCCTTCGATGAGGCCAGCCGAAACTCGACGGGCCTCGAAAATGTATGGCGGAGCGAGAGGGATTCGAACCCTCGAGACGGTTTCCCGTCTACACGCTTTCCAGGCGTGTTCCTTCGACCGCTCGGACATCGCTCCGCCGACACCGCGCAGCTAAGGCGCGTTGTGCCACTGCGGGCTTGTCCCGCAGTGGGTTTGGCGATTATAGTTGAACGCTGGCCTCACGCAACCTGAGCCGCGCGCAAAGTTGCCGCACCGAAGGCAATCAGGTGGCGCCGCGGCCTCACGAGTGGTTGAATACACACGGAGGACTCCGCCGGGCCCGTCGTTTGATCCCTCGGGGAGAGCCGCCGCTGTTGCACTTGCAGAGGAACGTTGGGAGATGAGAAAATGCCGCTGAAGGAATTGCTGGTTATCGCAGGTATCTTCGTTGCCTGGTTCGCACTTAACCGCTGGATTTTGCCGAGATTCGGCGTTAAGACATGAATGAGCGGTTCGTGCGCGGTGGAGCCGCGCTCCGATAAGGGCAACGCCTCTCAGCCGGCCAAGGATAAGCCCGACGCACCGTAAGCTGTTCTTCGCCGGAGGGGACTCTCTTGCCTTTCGTTGCACCCAGGAAGATCCGTCGAATTGCCATCAACACGGGAGGCGGCGACGCGCCGGGACTCAACGCCGTCATCCGCGCCGTCACGCTCTCCGCGAACAACCGCGGTTGGGAGGTAATCGGCATCAAGCGCGGTTACAGCAGCCTGCTTGGCGGCGACCCCTGCGTGGTGCTGAGCAACACCTCCGTGCGCGGCATCGCTCACCTGGGCGGCACGATCCTCGGCACGACGAACAAGGGCAACCCTTTTGAGACCTACATCACGTTCCCGGGGCGGAGACGGCGCCTGGCCGCGGAGATCATCGTCGAGGAGCTGCAGCGCCTGCAGGTTGACGGCCTCATCGCGGTCGGCGGCGACGGCTCGCTCTCCATCGCTCACGGGCTGATGCAGATGGGCGTCCCCGTCATCGGCGTGCCGAAGACGATTGACAATGACCTCAGCGGCACGGACCGCACGTTCGGTTTCGATACCGCCGTCTCCACCGCGACCGAATGCCTCGACAAGCTCCACTCCACGGCGCAGGCCCACGACCGCGTCATGGTCGTCGAACTGATGGGCCGCTATGCCGGTTGGATCGCGCTCCATGCCGGCCTTTCCTCATCCTGCGACGTGATCCTCATCCCCGAGATCCCCTACGACATGAAGAAGGTCGCCGCGCACCTGCGCAAGCGCAAGAAGGGCGGCCGCCCCTACGCCATCGTCGTCGTCGCCGAAGGCGCCGTCGAGGCCGGCGGCAGCCTCGTCTTTGCGGAAGCCAAGCAGCAGGCCCGCGAACAGCGTCTCGGCGGCGTCGCCGAATACGTCGCCGAACGCATCCAGAAGATGACCGGCCAGGAGACCCGCAGCCTCGTCCTCGGCCACCTCCAGCGCGGCGGCTCGCCCACGACCAACGACCGCCTGCTGGCGCTGCGCTTCGGCGCGGCGGCGGTGCGGCTTGCCGAGGAAGGCAAGTGGGGCCACATGGTAGCGTATAAGCCGCCGACCATGTCCAGCGTGCCGATAGAGGAAGCCATCCGGACGCGCAAGCTTGTCTCGGTGACCTCAGACACCATCATGACGGTGCGCGAACTGGGCGTCTGCCTGGGCGACTGACCCCCTGCGAATCCCGTCCGAAAAATCGCATTTTCCCTGTAACCTCGTGGTCCCTTGCGCAAACCTTATGCGAGGGAGGCCACATGGACGAAGCTCCGGTCACGCCTGAACTGCCCGACGCCAACATCGTCAGCCGCGTCCGCGGCGGCGATCGCACGGCGTACGCCGAGCTGATCCGCCGTTACCAGCACCGGCTGCGCAGCTTCCTCTCTTTCTACTACGTCTCCCAAGACGAGATCGAGGAGCACCTTCAGGACGCCTTCGTCCAGGCCTTCCTCAGCCTCACCACCTACGACCTCTCCGCGCCGTTCTACCCGTGGCTCAGGAGCATCGCTCTGAACTCGCTGAAAATGGAATTCCGCCGCCTCAGGACCGCCCGGCGCCGCGGCATTGACTACCTGCAGTACATCCAGCTCGAGAAACTGGAAGACGACCCGGAGGGAACCCAGAGCGAAGCGCGCGCCGGCGCACTGCACCATTGTCTGAGCAAGCTGCCCGAAGGCGACGCCGCGTTGCTCGCCGCCAAGTACACCGAGCGACGTCCTCTGCACGAACTGGCCGCGCGCTTCGCGTCCACCGTGGGCGCGCTGAAGGTGCGCCTCCTGCGCCTGCGCAACATCCTGCGCGCCTGCATCCAGAAGCAACTGGCTGCCGAGGAGAGGGCCTGACATGGACCGGTTCGAGGACCTCATGACAGGTTACTGCGAAGGCCTCCTCTCGGCCGTTGAGGAAGACGAACTGGCCGCGCTGGTCCGCAACGACCCGGCCGTGCGGCACAGGTTCGCCGCGCTGGCGGAAGTCGAGGGCCTGTTGCAGAGCCACTTCACGACGGAACAGGCGCACGAAGCGTTCCTCCGCCGCGCGATGGCCTGTCTGCCCGATACCGCGAAACAGGAACAGACCGTCGCCCGGGTGATGTCGAGGATTGCCGAAGCCCCCGCGGCTCCCGCGCCCCCAGGCCGCACGCAGGACGCGCCGGGCGCCCCGCCCTCCCCGCCCTCACGTGCGGACAGGCCGCGCGAGCGCGTCTTTGACTGGCGCGTGCTGGCCGCGGCGGCGATCGTGGTGTTCCTGGTGGGGCTGGCCGTCTACCAGGCCCTGATCCGCGACCCGGCGGAGGCCAGGCGGCAGGCTCTGGTCGGGCTGACGGGCATGCCCTTCATCGAGAGCCAGACAGGCGCGGTGTCCGTCCTCACGGAATACGTTGACGGCAGGGCCGACAGCACGCCTGTCCAGGCCCTGACGACGAAGATGGGCGTCCAGACCGAAGGCCCCAGCCGCGCGGTCATCAAGTATCCCGACGGAACACGGCTGACCGTGGTTTCCACAAAGGGCACCAGCCGCCTCTGGCTTCACCGGCTTTCCGATTACGAACGGGTCATCAGCCGCGAGTCCTCGTTCGGCAAGCGCGTGACGCTTGAGGCCGGTTGCCTTGAGGCGGATGTGGCCAGGCAACCGGCGGATGAGCCGCTCATCGTCGCCACGCCCCAGGCCGAAGCGCTGGTGCTCGGCACGAGGTTTCGCCTCACCGTCACCGCCGACGCCACGCGGCTTGAGGTCCACGAGGGGCGCGTGCACTTCGCGCGCCGCTCTGACGGCAGATCGGTCCTCGTCTCGGCGAACCAATTCGCTGTGACGGGGCCAGGGGTTGACCTGGCGGCGCAGCCGGGCGGCGCTCCTCCCGCCCCGCAGCCGCCGGAAGCCAAACGCCCCGGAGCATCGGAGCCGCGACCGTAAGGAAGCGGTCCCGCTTGCTCACGCGCGCGGCTCGGGAAGTACCGTCCTGTTCACGGCGTAACGGCCACAGCCGTTGCCGCCGGCAGTCTCACTCCGTGTCATGAGCTTTCGCCCCGGGCTTCCTGCGAAAGGAGGAAGAGCCATGTCGTCATCTCCAAACGTCTACCACCCCCAGGCTGTCGCCCGCAAGCGCGCGGCGTTTTCGTTCAGCTTCAAGGTGAAGCAGAAGCAGCTCACCAGTTTCACGCGTCAGTTCGCCACGCTGTTGGACGCCGGTTTGCCGGTGGTCCGCAGCCTGGGCATTCTCCAGCAGCAGTTGAGGCCCGGCGTGCTGAAAGCGACGGTGAGCCAGGTCAAGGAAGATGTCGAGGGCGGCTCGGCGTTGTCCGAGTCGCTCGCCAGGCACCCCGCGGTATTCGACAAGCTCTACGTGAATATGGTCCGCGCGGGCGAAGCGGGCGGCGTGCTGGACGAAATCCTCGCGCGCCTGGCCGACTACCGGGAGAAAGCCCAGCGGCTGCAGCAGAGGATAGTTGGCGCGCTGGTGTACCCGGCGGCGGTGATCACGATTGCCGGCACCATCCTCAGCTTCATCATGATCTTCATCATTCCGCAGTTCGAGCGGATGTTCAAGGAGATGGAACTCGGCGACCTGCCCGGCATGACTTTGCTGCTCATGGCCATCGCCAGAACGATGGTCAACTACTGGTATCTGCTGATCTTCGCCCCGGTCCTCGCCTGGTTCGGTGTGCGCTTCGCCGTCAAGACGCCCCAGGGCCGCCTGCTGGCCGACCGTCTCAAGCTCAAGATGCCGATCTTCGGCATGATCATCTCCAAGTCGGCCATCAGCCGTTTCTGCCGCACGCTGGGCACGCTGGTGCAGTCGGGCGTGCCCATCCTCGACGCCCTGGCGATCATCAAGAATGCGACCGGCAACCAGGTGGTGGCCAACGCCGTCGAGACCGTGCACAGCTCCATCAAGGAAGGCGACACCATCGCCGAGCCGCTGCGGTATTCGGGCGTCTTCGACGACATGGTGGTCAACATGATCCAGGTCGGCGAGGAGACCGGCGAGCTGGACCGCATGCTCATCAAAGTCGCGGACACGTACGACAGCGAAGTGGATACCCTCGTCGGCGCGCTGATGAGCCTGCTCGAGCCCGTGCTGATCGTCGGCATGGGCGTGACGGTGGGGTTCATCGTCATCAGCCTGTTCATGCCGCTCCTCAGTGCCCTGAAGGGCTTGAGCTGAGCATCCCTTTCTCCCCCGTGAGGGAGAGGGTGGCGCGCTGAAAGCGCGCCGGGTGAGGGGGTATCCGGGGCGCGCCACTCCAGGACTGAACGGTAGCCATCGCCCCAGTTTTCGCGCCGGATCGGCTTTCGCACTGGAAAAAAAACGTCCGCTGCTGCATATAGGCACGTACCGATAAGTTCTGCCAAAACGTTGGGGGGGTAGGGTATACTTTAGAAGGGCGATCCGGCCGGTCTTTTCTGGCGGTTGGAGTCGCTTTGTGGACGATACTAACTTGGCGGCGTCATTGGGCCGCATCGCCACATGCAAGGGAGAACGATGAACGCTTCGCACAGCACGCCGGCGGTGATCCGGCGGCCCCGGTCCTCCTGGCAGTTCCTGATGGCCCTTCTCGGTCTGGCGCTGCCTGCATTGGCGGGCGACAACAAGGACTTCCTGCCGCTGCAACTGGTCAAGGACGGCGCCGATGACGCACCGGCCATGGCTTATGCGCTCAAAGACACCTTCATGACCGAGGCAGAATGGGACCATGAGGTGAAAGCGCTCTGGAGCAGGTTCCAGGACTGGGAGAAGCAGAGCGACGGCGACATCAACCAGTACCTCAACGACCGCCTCATCATCGTGGCCATGGCCGCTGCGGGCGGCAAGATTGAGAAGGTCAAGAAGGGCATCGCCTGGCTCGCCTTCTATAAGGAGTTCAACGCGGAGCCGCCCAGTTTCGTGACAAAGTTCTTTCGCGAGCATCGCCCGTCGCTTACCCGCCTGTTCACGGACTTCACCTGGGAGAAGGCCTCGCAGTACGTCAAGAACAAGGAATGGCGCAAGGATTACGAGGAACGCAGGAGACTCCTGGCTGCGACAGACCCGTAAGAGTACCGCGCCGGATACCCGATACCGGACCCCCGAAACCCAAAACCCGATACCCGAAACCCGTCCGTTACCACTATGGTGCGTTCATCCGCTCGCGCAGCGGACGGTTCTCGCGATACGCATTCCGATCCGCGGCGCCGATGTCGCCGTTCTTCTCGTGGAGCCAGTTGTTCCAGCCATACGGCAGGCTGCCGAGGTCCTTGCCGGCGATCTGTTTCAGCAGGTCCACCACGGGGCCGCCGATGTCCGACGCGATCCCCGTCACCGGCTGCTGCGGAAGGAATATGGGCAGGCGCGTTCCGCCCGGACCGACGGGCAGCACCAGGGCTGGCACAGTCTGCTGAACCGGCTCCCCCATGTTGGCGGTGATCGAGGGTATCGGCACCGCGCGGATGAGCGACGCCAGCACGCGGCTGTCATCGAGTTCCCGCAACGCCGCGGCGGCCGTGCGCCGCACCGCGGGGTCCTGCGAGAAACCGTACTTGATCACCTCGCGCGTCGCGCGGTCTTCCTGCAACTGGCGTATCGCCGCGCAGGCCTCCCGGCGCACTTCCAGGTGCGTGTCCATCGCCGCGGCCCAAGCCAGCGTCTGCGCGCCTTGCTCGGTAAGCGGCGCGAACTCCACCAGCGCGCGCAAAACCCCGATGCGCGTGAATTCGTCGGTGCCCTGTTTCGGGTGCAGCATGGCCAGCAGCACGGGCAGAGCGTCAAGCTTCGCCTGCTTGACCTTCTCCTGCGCCGCCTTGCGTCGTTCGGGGTCGGGTGCGCCCAGGTCCTTGAAGTCGTTCAGTAACGCCTGGACTGCAGGCGCGGGCGGCTGGACCGGAGGCGCGGGCGCCTCGCCCGCGGAGCTGCCCCACACCCAGAACGCCCACACCGTGGCGACAACGGCCGTGTATCGGATAGACGCCATGCTCCACCTCTCTCGCGGCACGGGCGGGACGCCCGTGGTACCACGAACGTCTCGTTCGTGGTTCGTCTCCGACACGGGCGGGACGCCCGTGGTACCACGAACGTCTCGTTCGTGGTTCTCCTGCCACAGCCTCAATCCTTGAACGCGAACTTCGGCCCTTCCTTACGCCACCACTGCAGCCAGGTCTTCGCTTCTTTCTCACCCCAGGAGAAACTCATCCCCGTCACTTCCTTAACGGCGCTCAGCGTCGGGTACAGGTCCTGCTCGCTGAGCTGCAGATCAGGCGGGCTGTCGGGGAGCCCCAGCGGGTTGTCGGTGCCGAGCCCTGCCGCGACGCCGCGCACCCGGTTTTTGGGGTCAAGCGGGTTGCCGCCGGCCAGTTCGTACGAAAGCTCCCGCAGAAGCCGCTCGATGGCCGCCACGTCGCCGTAGCGCCGCAACGCGATGCAGGCGGACCGGCGGACCGGCCACGGGTATTTCTGCCTGTCGCCGGCGATGGCCAGGTCCACAAGCTTGCGCACGGCCACCGGCTCTTCCAGCAGTTTCAGCGCCTTCGCCGACGTCAGGCGCACGGCGTCCTCCGGATCGTACACGCTCGAATCCACCAGCGCCTGCAGCGCGCGAAGATCCCGGCTCAAGCCCAACACCGTCGCCGCTCGCACGCGGACTTCCTTCACGGCGCCGGACACGGAACGCGGATATCCCGGCGGGATGAGCAGCCGGGCGAAAAGCTCCGGTGTCTCCCGCGCCTGGACGACCAGCGCGGCGGCCTCGGCGCTCT
>JAPLOD010000576.1 GCA_026692735.1 Planctomycetota bacterium
CGGCCACCACGTTCAGTTCAACGTGGTCCGCGCCGGGACGCTGCGGCAGGCCCAGGCGAATCCGGAGGCACACCGGGGCTTGATCGTGCGCGTCGCGGGGTACAGCGATTATTTCTGCGACATCGGCCGCGAGCTGCAGGACGAGATCATCGCGCGCACGGAACACGCGGCGCTGTGATACCGCCGGCGCCCGCGGAAGCCTGCGCGCGCCGTCACACCGCGGCGCTCATGGACTTGCTCCCTACCAGCGCAAGGATGATGACGACCGCGATCACGGCAATCACGAACGCGATGACCAACTGCGCCAGCCAGATGAGCAGGCCTTTCCCGAACGTGGTGGGGATCATGCTGCTGTACACGGCGGCCGAGACGAGCGCACCGAGCACAACCGAGACGCCCTTGGTGCCGGGAGCGCCGCCCGCGGCCATGGAGACGCCCGCAAGCAGGGCCACCACGAAGCTGACGGCAACGTTGGCGAGCCACGACATGAAGACGATCACCATCGCCCTGCCGAACGTGGGCTGCGGCGCGGCAACAAGTCCGCACGCCAGCCGCAGGATCACGGCCCCGATAAAGAGGCCGACCAGAACGCCAACGGCGATGACGGCCAGTATCAGCCCCAACGCCGCACCCGCACCGGCCATATGCTGCTCTCCTTTGCAGACCGCGCGCCACGTCTCGCTAAGTTCGTGCCTATTGTCATTTCGCAGACCGCCTTTTGCAAGAAGCTGTTGCGCTTTGGTGTCCGGGGCGCTGTAATCGGCGTGGAGGTTCGCGCAGTACCACTCGAGAGGCCTGAAGCGTGTCCGTCAATGATCCCGCTCTACTGCGTGGCTGTGCCTTGCGCCGTTACGTTGAGGCTCACATCCTGCCCTATGTCGAGACCCCCGCGCAGTACACCGGCGGCGAGCAGAATCAGATCGTCAAAGACCACGCGGCGGCCAGGATCAGAGTCGTCCTGGGCATGCCGGACACGTACGCCGTGGGCATGTCCTCGCTGGGCATCCGCATCCTCTACCACGTCTGGAACTCGCGCCCCGACACGCTGTGCGAGCGCGTCTTTGCGCCCTGGCCTGACATGGAAGCGCGCATGCGCGAACACCGCGCGCCGCTCTATTCGCTCGAGACCTTCACCCCCGTGCGGGACTTCGACGTCTTCGCGCTCTCCGTGGGCTACGAGGGCGGCTTCACCAACATCCTGACCATGCTCGACCTGGCCGGCATGCCGCTGCGCGCCGCGGAGCGGACGGCGCGCGACCCGCTCGTCATCATGGGCGGCCATGCCGCGTTCGCGCCGGAACCGATGGCCGATTTCATTGACGCCTTCTGCCTCGGCGACGGCGAGGAGCTCGCAGTCGAGATCACAGACAAGATCGCGGACCTCAAAGCCCAGGGCCTCGACCGTGAGACCGTTCTGTATCGCCTCGCGCGCGAAGTGCCCGGCGTTTACGTGCCGCGCTTCTACCGCTTCGAGTATGCGCCGGACAACACTGCCACGGCGGTGGCGCCGCTGCGGGAAGGGCTGCCTCTCCCCGTGCGGCGGCGCGCCGTCGCCGATCTCGAAACGGCGCCGTTTCCGACGGCGCCCATTGTGCCCTGGGTGGAGATCGTCCACGAACGCTTCTCGATCGAGATCATGCGCGGCTGTGTGAACGGCTGCCGTTTCTGCCAAGCGGGCATGATCACACGGCCGCGCCGGCAGCGGACGGTGGAGACGGTCATGCGGCTGGCCAAGGAAGGCGCCGCCAACACGGGCTACGACGAACTCGGCCTGCTGTCGCTGTCGTCCAGCGACTACGCCGGCATCGCCGACCTGGCCCGGCGGCTCAACGACCATTTTGAAGCGCAGGGGGTGAGCGTCTCGCTGCCAAGCCTGCGCATCGGCACAGCGCTGGCCGCGCTGCCGAAGGAGATGAGCCGCGTCCGGAAAGGCGGCCTGACCATCGCGCCCGAGGCCGCCAGCGAGCGTTTGCGCCGCATCATCAACAAGCCCGTGCGCGATGACGACCTGCTCGAAGGCTGCCGCCAGGCCTATCTGCACGGCTACGACCACGTAAAGCTCTACTTCATGCTCGGCCTGCCCGGCGAAACGGACGACGACTTGCGCGCCATCGGCCGCCTGAGCGGACGGATCGCTCTGGAGCGCACCAAGGCGAATAAAGGCCCCGCGAAAGTGGCGGTCAGCGTGGCCAACTTCGTGCCCAAAGCGCATACGCCCTTCGAGCGCGTGGCCATGCTCTCGCGCGAGGAATGGAAACGCCGCCAGAACATCGTCCGCGACAGCGCGCGCGCCAGAAGCGTGCAGATGAAGTTCCACCATCGCGACACGAGTTACCTCGAAGGCATCCTCGCGCGCGGCGACAGGCGCCTGGGCCGGGTCATTGAGGAAGCCTGGCGCAGCAGCGCGCGCTTCGACGGCTGGGAAGAACACCTCAAGCTCGACATGTGGCTGGAGGCCTTCAAGCGCTGCGGTCTCGATCCCGACTGGTACGCCCTGCGCGAACGCAGCCAGACTGAGGTCCTCCCCTGGGCGGCCGTCAGCAGCGGCGTCAGCGAGGCGTTTCTGAAACGCGAGTACGAGCGCAGCCTGCAGGGCCTTGTCACGCCTTCGTGCGCCGATCCGGACAAGGATCCTTGTTCCGGGTGCGGGGCGTGCAGGCGGACACCGGCGTAAGATGACCAGGGTTTACACACCCACGCGGCGTGGTATACTTGGTGTCGAGGTGATTGCGCATGGCGCCAAAGACGCTTGTCGGTTGCGAGGAATTCGAGCGCATGTGCCTGGCTCAAGAGCTGGGGCATTGCGAACTGGTTGATGGGGAGGTGATCCACTTGGTGCCAGGCGGGCCGGAGCACAGCTTCGTCAGCAATAACGTTGGGCGGATCATCGGCAATTATGTGAGCCGTCACAGACTTGGCCGCGTGTTCGGCAATGAAGCGGGCATCCACACCCGATTCGAGCCGCCCTGCACTCGCGGCATGGACGTCGCCTATTTCTCCTACCGGCGCCTGCCGCGCGGCAGACTCCCCAAAGGCTTCTTCAGGCGGCCCCCTGAACTGGTCGTGGAAGTCCTCGGCGAAGACTCCACGTGGGCCAGCGTGGAGCGGAAGGTCCGCGAATACCACGAGATGGGCGTGGATATGGTCTGGATCGCGGACCCCGATACCAGAACAGTCAAGCAATGCCCTCGAGGCGCGGAGCCGGCAGTCATCCCCGCCACCGGCGAACTCGGCGGCGGGGACATTCTGCCGGGCTTCACCGTGACCGTGGCCCAGTTCTTCGACGAGGACGCTCAGTGATTACCGCGGCCGGCAAGTTCACGGCTCGGCTGTTGAGCACGCCGGGCAAGTGTACCGCTCAGCCGTTGGCCGCGGTTTCCGGGGCCGCGACGGCTGCTTTCACCGCGAACTTCGCTTCATACGACTTGCGGAATATGACGGTGCAATAGCCGTAGACCAACCCGAGGGCGCACGCGATCAACTCCGGCACCCCGAGCTCGACGTACCAGGCGTACACCGACACGTCGTCCGGCTTCTTGCCGAAGGTCGCGAGCGCAAAGAAGACGCCCGCGCCCAGGAACCAGGACGGCACGAAGTTGAACCCCGGAACCTTCTCGGCGGAGATAACCCCGACGACGACGACGAACACGGCCAGGTACAGCCCCCACTTCGTGTCGCCGCAGTCCAGCCCGCTCAACATGCCGGCAAGCTCGAAGATGGCGACCGAGGCGACGATGCCCCCGAGATAGCCGGCCAGAGTCTTGAACCCCATCTTGACCGTGCAGCCTGCCAGGAAGTACATCGCCCAAGCCTGGAATGTGACCCAGCCCATCAGCCCCTTCCCGCCGACGGACTCCAGATTGCCGGGAATATACGGCGCGATCACCATCAACGTGAAAGCCTGGAAGGCAATGAAGAGTGGGATGATCAGGAATTGTCCAAAGGTCATGTGTCCTCCTTATCGTGGAATCTCCGCGGGTCGGTACGGCACAATGACGGCACAGTGGGATTGAGTACACCGCGGCCCCCGCACAATCTCCGCGAAAAGAAAACTCCCCGCGCAGGGGTGCGGCAGGATAGCGCGCCCAAGCGCCTGCCACGCGTTTTTCCGCTGTCAATCTGCGGCTTTTGCCCTTGAATCTCGCACTCATGAACGTTGTTCGCATTCTTTGCGGCCCGACGGCCTGCGGCAAGTCCGCGGTAGTCCTGTATCTGGCACAGAAGCTGGGCGCCGAAGTGCTGTCCATTGACAGCATGAAGATCTACCGCGGTCTGGACATCGGCACGGCGAAACCCGCGCCCGGTGTTCTGGCTCGCACGGCCCATCACCTCATCAGCATCCGTGAGCCATGGGAAAGCTTCTCCGTGGCGGAGTTTCTCCGCGCGGCAGAAGCCGTCATCGCCGACTGTGCCGCGCGGCGCGTGCCGCTCATCGGCGACGGCGGCACCGCTCTGTACCTGAAGGCGCTGAGCGAGGGCCTGTTCGCCGGCCCCGGCCGCGACATGAAGCTGCGCGCCGCTCTGGAGGCCGAGGCGGCGGAGAGCGGCGTGCCGAAGCTGCATGAGCGGCTCGCGAAGATTGACCCTGATGCCGCGAGGAAAATCCTCCCCAGCGACCTGCGCCGCACGGTGCGCGCGCTCGAAGTCCACGTGCTCACAGGCGTGCCCATCAGCCGCTGGCAGTCACAGTGGGGCATGCCGCGCAGCGATCTCGACGTGCGACTGGCCTGCCTGCGGCTGCCGCGAGCCGTGCTCTACGAGCGCATTGACCGGCGCGTTGACGCCATGCTGGCCGCCGGGTGGCTTGACGAATGCCGGCGCTTGCTGGCCCTCCCCCACCCTCTCTCGCGCGAGGCGCTGCAGGCGCTGGGCTACAGCACGCTGTTCAAGCATCTGCGGGGCGAGATGAGCTTCGAGGCGGCCAGGGAACGGATCTGCTTCGATACGCACCATTTCGCGCGCCGCCAGCTTGGCTGGTTCAGGCGCCTGCCCAAGCTCGCGTTTGTTGATGTTGCTCCAGACGAGATACCTGACAGAATCGCGGAACGAGTTCTGGCGGCGTGGGAAGGAGCACGCCAAGCCACAGAGGACACAGAGCGACAGAGAAGGATGAACGATGAAGGATGACACCAAGCTCCGGCTCGGCACTCGCGCCAGCAATCTCGCTCTGACGCAATCGCGCCTGGTGGCCGCGCTGTTGGAGAAGGCCCATCGCGGCCTGAAGGTGGAACACGTCGAGATCACGACCACCGGCGACACCGTGCGGGACAGGCCGCTGCAGAGCTTCGGCGGGCGAGGCGTGTTCGTGAAGGAACTGGAGAACGCGTTGCTGCAAGGGCGCGTTGATGTGGCAGTGCACAGTCTGAAGGACCTGCCTACGCGCCAGCCGCGCGGACTCGTCCTGGGCGCAATCTCAGGCCGCGAGGACACGCGCGACGTCGCTGTGGCAGGCTCAGGCAGGAAGCTGGAAGACCTGCCGCCGGGCAGCGTGATCGGCACAGGCAGCCCGCGGCGGCGCGCGCAGCTCAAGGCGAAGTACCCGCATCTTGAGTTCGCGGAGATCCGCGGCAACGTCGAGACACGTCTGCGCAAGGTTCAAGAAGGACAGTACGCGGGCACAATCCTCGCGCGGGCCGGCTTGAAGCGGCTGGGGCTGCTGGTTTCGGGTATCGGGTTTCGGATTTCGAGGCGCCGCGTTCTTCACCTGCGGGCCGCGCTGGGGTTGCCGGACGGCTCTGTCATGGTGCGCGCGGAAGACTCAATGCCGGTGCCCAAGGCGCGGCAACTGGGGCGGAGGGTGGCGCGGACGATCCTGGCCAGAGGCGGCAGGGAGTTGATGGCAAGGCTCCCCCAAGCCTGACTCCATCACAATCCGGAACCGGAGAAAGCCATCGTTCCCTCAACAGCACGGCAACCGGCTCACGCTTCCAACTCGGGCGCCATGCCGCGGCGCATGGTGTTCTCGCAGACGACGCGGGGGTCGGCGAAGAGGAGCAGGTAGCCCGGCCCGCCGGCTTTGGTGCCGAGGCCGCTCATCCCCGAGCCTCCGAAGGGCTGGCGGCCCACGACAGCCCCCGTGCATCCGCGGTTCAGGTAGAGGTTGCCGACGCGGAAGCGCGCCCGCGCCTCTTCCAGATGGCTGGGCAGACGGGAGAACACGCCGCCGGTGAGGAAGAACTCGGTGCCCATCGCCACATCAAGCGCTTTGCTGAACGAATCCGCCTTCATCAGAGCCACAACCGGGCCGAACAGCTCTTCCTGCATCAAGCGGTGCCGGTCGTTCTCGACCTCGAACACCGTGGGCGGCACGAAACAGCCCTTCGGGGGCGCCTGAGCCTTGAAGAGCAGCTTCGCGCCCGGCCCCGGCGCTTCGATCACGCCGAGCAGCCGCTGCTGGGCCTTGCTGTCAATCACCGGCGGCACCTGGCAGCCAGGCTCAGCGGCCGACGCCATAGTCAGACTTCGGCACGCCTCAACCAGGCGCCGCACAAAGGCCTCGTACGCCGACCCCACGACCAGCACGCGCGAACAGGCGGAGCATTTCTGGCCGGCGAAACCGAAGGCGCTCTTGAGCACGCCGGTGACGGCCTCGTCCAGGTCGGCGTCGTCGTCAACGATGATGGCGTTCTTGCCGCCCATCTCGCACACCACGCGCTTGACCTGCCGCTGGCCGGGCTTGACCCTGGCGGCGCGCTCCAGGATTCCAAGGCCGACGTCCTTCCCGCCGGTGAACGCGATCTGGGCCACCAGCGGGTGCTCCACCAGCCGCGTGCCGATCTTCTCGCCGGAGCCCGGCACGAACTGCACGACCTGCGGCGGGATCCCGGCCCGGATCATGCGCTGGTACAGGCCGTACGCGACAGTGCTGGAGAGACCCGACGGCTTCAGGATGACCGTGTTGCCGGCGACCAGCGCGGCCGTGCTCATGCCGGTCAGGATCGCGAGCGGGAAGTTCCACGGCGAGATGATCACTGCGGGCCCGCGCCCTTCATACAGCAGCGTGTTGTCCTCGCCGGCGAGACAAAGGCACTTGCGCGCACTAAGCTCGAGCAGCGCCTGGCGCGCGTAGTAGTGGCAGAAGTCTATGGCTTCAGCCACATCGGCGTCGGCTTCGCGCCACGGCTTGCCGACTTCCCACACTTGCATGGCCGCCAGCTCATAGCGATCCCGTTCCAGCTCATCGGCCAGGCGATCCAGGAGCACAGCACGCTCGCGTAAAGGCCGGTCGCGCCAGGCGGGCCAGCCCGCCCACGCGGCTTCCGCCGCACGCTCGGCCTCCTCGGGCGTCGCCATCGCCACGCGCGCGACGAGCGTCTCACCGTCGTTGGGGCAGAGGCGCTCCTGCGTTGTGCCGCCGCTGCGGTCCTTACCGTCAATGACCACAGGCACGGACACCGGCAAGGCGGCGCGCACGTTGGCGACAGCACCGGCGAACGCGGCCTGCACCGCGGCAACGTTGAAGTCCGTCAGCGGGCAGCAGTCGTAGGGCGAGGATGGGTCGCCGCTGACCATGCGCTTGGCGCCCGTCCGCAACGGGGCTGGGGTGTCCCGCCCACCGGCGGGTTCCGGCGCCTTGAGCAGCGCGCGGATGTCCACGTTGTCGTGGTGGCTAAGGCGCAGGAAGCCGCTGTTCGAGGTGTTCTCCAGCAGGCGGCGCACCAGGTACGCGACGCCCGGCAACAGCTCGCCGACCGGGCAGTAGACGCGCACCCGCTGGCCCAGCGAGCAAAACGCTTTGCGTTCGGGTTCAGCCATGCCGTTGAGCATCTGCAGTTCGAGCGCCCCCGGCGGCAGCTTCAGCTTGCGCGCGAGAACGAGCGCGTACGCCAGCGACCGGAGATTGTGGCTGGCGACGGCGGTGCGGACGTGCTCAACATTCTCCAGGAGCAGCGCGGTCAGGGCTTCGTAGTTGGCGTCGGTCGCGGCCTTGTCGGTGAACACCGGGCACGGATAGCCGAGCTGCTGCGCCTGCGCGACTTCATACTCCCAGTACGCCCCTTTGACGAGGCGAACGGTGAGCGGCGCGCCGCGCCGTCTGGCCAGGCTGATGACGCGCTCAATGTCCTGGCGGCTGTCCTTCAGGTAGGCCTGCACCGCCGCGCCGAAGTGCGGCCAGTCGCGCAGGGCAGGATCGAGCGCGAGCGATTCGAAGAGGTCGAAGGTTATCCTGTGGAGCGCCCTGTGTTCGAGATCGAGGTTCACGAAGACGCCCTTTTCCCGGGCGCGCTGCAGCAGAGGCAGGATCCTGCGGCGCAGGCGTTCGACGCTGCCGGCGGGGTCCACGGCATCCAGGAACGGGCACAGCGCGGAGATCTTGAGCGACACGTTGGCGCGCGGCAGCGGCGCGGTGTGGTCGCGGTCAAGCAGCTCGTTGGGGGGCCAGCCTTTGACCTCGTCGCTCAGACGGTCAATCAGGTCCTCGTAGCGCTTCTCGTAGACCGCGGCTTCCACGTCGCTGACCGTGGTTTCGCCCAGCAGGTCCACCGTGAACGCGAGTCCTTCCTTGCGGAACCTGCGCAACAGCGGAATGGCCTCGCCGGCGTCCGTGCCGATGATGAAGCGCTCCGCCATCCCCGCGACATTGCCGCGGATTGCCCGCGCCGCGAGGCCCGCGGTAATCCCGGCTGACGCCATCTTGACGGCGGCTCCCAGCACCGCAGGCAGCTCACGTCCTTCGCGCAGGAGGAAGCCGCGCACATGTTCGGCAACCTGGTCGGAAGAACTCAGCGACGGCAGGACATCCACCAGCCGGAACATATCCGTCTTGAACGAGACGTCGCGCATGGCCCATTCGAGCACCAGGCCCTGCCAGTAGTCTTTGTTGAAGAGACCGGGTACCTCACCGGAGATGCGCTTCCAGAGATCGAGGCCGAAGGACTGAATCTCGGTTTCAAGCTCCTGACGAAATGCTGCGTTGGCGGGCTCCATGCGTGCATCCTAATTCCGGGTAAAGAGCGCCATCGTCGAGGACGCTCACCGTCAGAACAAGTAAGCACTCTCTTACTCAATTCTACACGGTTCCGCCAGCATTTGCCTGGGCGACAGGTGGCAGCGTGCGAGAGGGGATGAAGTCCGCGCGGCTATCTCACTCCAGCTTCCTGACCTCGTTGTACAGCTTGTCGGCTTTGTCCCCGATACTGTCTCTAAACGCCTTATCCTGCAACAAGCGCACCGCGCGGGACTGCACATCCAGTTCGTCGGGCTCGCGCGCGCGTCCCTTGAAGAAGAGCATCTGTGCTTTCCAGGCCCACGCGACTGCGGCGAGTTTGTCGGCGACATGCCTGCGCGCCGTGCTCGGGGAACCATACGCTTCCTGCAAGATGGAACAGGCGCCGTTGGAGTACGGCAGGGCCCATTCCGCGGTGGAGTCCAGGAAGCGGGCCTCGGAGATGACAAGGTCGAGCGCCGCTTCCCGCCAGGCCGATGCGCGGGGGTCCTTGGCAAAGGCGACGCGCTGCGGCCGGAGGGCCTCCTCGATCCTGGCGGCGGCCTTCCCGCGGTCTGTGGCGAGGTCCATAACGGCCTGTGAAAAGACGAGATCAGGGTCGCTGGGCTGCAGCCTGGCCTTGTGCTGCGCAAAACGCGTTTCATAAAGCCTGGCCGCTTCGGTCTGGAGGCTGCTGTTCGTCGGGGCAAAGGCGAAGGCCACCAGGACCGGCAGCGCGTCCTCGACCACGCTGGGCTGGTCTTCCGGCGCGGCCACGGCAACGCCTGCGGCGGGCTTCCCCTTCGTGCGCAGTTGCTGGTGCCAGCCCGGCTTGAACATCTCGTTGAGCTTCTGCACCTCCCGCGCAAAGCAGCTCTCCCCTCGCTCCTTTCCCTGGTCGTACATGCCGAGCGCATCGCACAGGCTGGCGAGCGCCGAGGCACTGACATCCAGGCAGAACGTCGAGAGCCCCTCGAACTGGTTGCCGTAGAACACGATCTTCTCGCCGTCAGGCCTTGCCAGGAGCGACGCGTCCAGCAGGACGTAGGACCCCGCGTTCTCGGGGACGCGGGCGTTCTCGATGATCCTGTTCTCCAGCAGGCCGTCGTGTTCCACCCGCTTCCGGCACAGGCGATCCAGACTCTCCAGCATGGTCGCCTGCGGCTTCCGCCCCAGCGCAATCAGGAACCTGCCCCGCCCGTCCGCGTAGAGTATCTGGAACGGCCGTTTCTTGTAGATGAAACTGAACCCGTTGACGGCGAACTCCCCATGCTTCAGGGAGGGCAACTCCGTCATCTGCGACAGCTTGTCAAGGCCCAACTCCCGCGCCGCTGCAAGGCCGCCGGCCGCGCCGGCATCGGTGATTTTGAAGAGCGAACGCAAGCCGGGCATGTCCTCGGAAGCGAACAGGACAACCTCCTCGCCCGCGGCGTCGCGTTCAATGCCCGCGCTGCACTGGGGGCTCGAACGCTTGAGCACGGTGTGGACAGCGTTGGTGAACGTTACCTGCTCATCCTTGTCCGCCTGCGCAATGCCCTCCCCCGCGCTGTCCAGCGAGCCACGGATGAACACGCGTATGATGTAGTCCACGACAACGTTGCGCGGGTCCGTCGTGGCCAGGATCAGGACGCGCTTCGAGAACGGCTCAAGCGTCGCAGTCGTGTGGACCCGGCTGGGCTTGCGAAGTTCCCTGAACAGTTCGGTCTCTGCGCCTTTGTCGTTCTTCTCGCGCGCCCAGAGGCGGCCCAGGATCCTGAGACGCTCGGCACCGATCTGCGCTCGCACGCCAACATCCTCCACCTGCTGCAACAGATCGGCGTCCTCGCCGCGGGCGCTATAGCGCTCCGTCTGGCCCGCCTTCCTGTAGGCTTCGTAGACGCGGAAGAAGAGGGTGACTTCGGTGTCCTTGCGGCGGGCGTCGCGGGGCCGGTCGAGAGCGGCGCCTTCGACGATGACCATGGAACGGTGCGTCAAGGCCGGGCCTGTGCCGAAGACCTTGGCGTGCCTGGGATCGGGCACATAGGCGATATTCTCTTCGGTGAGTTGCTGGTTGAGTTCGCCGACAGGCAGCACCGTGGAGTGGATCGTAACATTGTCGCTGTACCACCCGGCCGCTTCTTTGAGCTTCCTGCGCAGGGCCGAATCCTGGTAGACGGCGTAGAGGTTGTCGCGGCGGGCGGCGCGCAGGTACGCCTCCAGATTCGTCAATGCCCGGGCGAGGCTGGGGAATTCGATGGACAGAACGGCGTTGCGGGGCGAGGGGATCTCGTACCGGTCGCGCATGTGCCGCAGCGCAGCCGCGATAGCCTTCTGTTCCTCACCGGCCCAGCCCGCTTCGCCGCGCCGCAGAAGCGACAAAGCCAGGAGGCACTGGCGCTCCCCGTTCTCGTCCAAGACGGCCACATCCTTGCCGGCGGGCAGCACCTTCTCCAGGAGGCCCAGCCCGGCGCGCGCCTTCATCCTTGTCTGCCTGCCGGTCTTCCGGGGCCGCAGCTTGCGCCTTCTGCGCCAGTTTCAGACCGCTCAGCGCGGCGTTCAGCGCTTCGTCAGGGAGCAGAGACTCCTTCCGACTGTATTCCTGCTCCGTGGCCTTCTCTTCATCGCGCGCGCTCCGGTAAGCAGCCGCCCGCTTGAGGCGCGCGGCCTCTCGCTCTGCCTTCTGAGCTATCGCACCCTCGCCACACTCCCGTGCCAGCCTGGCGAGTTCCTCCCACTGTTCGGCAGTAGGGGACGCTTGCCTGCCAAGCTCCTCAGACCTCTTCTCCACGGCGACCACACGCGGATCTCGCAGGACCACTGTGACCACCGCCGCCTCCGCCTCGGCGCCGCCGTCGTCGGTGGCTTTCGCACTGAGCTTGTGTTCGCCAGGTTTGGCAGCGGCGGTATCCCAGACTGCCTCGAATGGCGGAGCGTTCCTTTCGCCGCCGGGGAGCGGTGCGCCGTCCACGTAGAAGCGCACGCTCTTCACCTTGCCATCGGGATCGCTGGCAGAGGCGGCCAGGGACACCGGCTGGCCTTGTGTGAAGGTTGCGCCGTCCGCCAGCCGTTCCAGGCTGACCTTCGGCGGCTCGTTCTTTGGGGCCACAGGCGGCGGAGCTGCGACAGGCGCGGCCTCTTCTCTCTTTGGCTCGACCTTCTTGGGTTCGTCGGGCTTGGCGGCGGGTTGCGGCTCCGGTTCAAGTCGCTTCGTCTCAACGGCCTTGGGAGGAGTCACAGGTTCAGCCGGCTGCGGCGGCGGACCGACCTCCGCGGCGCGGTCAGCCAGGGGTTTCGCTGCGTGCTGGCTCCACTGCCAGGAGCCAAGCCCGATGCCTGCCGCCACAAGCAAGACTGCTGCGAGCGCAACGGCTCGTAGCGGCTTCGGCGGCGATGGCGGAGGCGGCTTGAGCGGCCGGGCCGGCGGGGCATGAGTGTCCGGCCTGCCGACCAGCGGCGCTGTCGGCATGGCCGCTTCACCAACGGGCGTGGCTTCGACGGCGGCGCTGCCCGCAGGCTTCGACGCCGGCCGCGTGGCCGGGAGCAGGTCGCTGCTGCCGACCTCCAGCGCGGCTGCAGGCGGGACAGGAGTGTCCCGCCCACCGACACGGCGCGCCACCGGCGGTTCAGTCTCGGATTCGGCCCGCCGGCGTGCCACGGGCGGCTCAGTTAACGGTTCTTCCCTTTGGCGTGGCCGGGGCGGCTGGGTCTCACCCTCGGCGTCTTCCGGAGGCGGCACGGGCTGTCCGACTTCCTTCGCCTGCCTCAGCTTCGAGAGGCTCTGCACAGACAGCACAGTCGCCGCCGGCTCGGCAATGGCGTTGCGGCAGACGCGCAGGCCTTCGAGCAGGGCCGAAGCATCCACATAGCGCGCGGCCGGGTCCTTGGCAAGGCAGTGCTCAATCAGCGCCGCGGTGGCGGACGTCACCGTTGGGCAGATCTGAGTTATGGGCGGATGGTCCTGCTGGATCGCCGCAAGCATCACCTCCATCGGCGTGCCACCGCTGAAAGGCGCGTGCCCGCACAGCAGGGCGTAGAGCGTGGCGCCCATGCTGTACACGTCTGCCGGCTTGCCCGCCTTGCGCGCATCCTTGGCCTGTTCGGGGGCCATATAGCCTGGCGTGCCCACGGTAAACTGGGAACCGGTCAGCGAGTGGCTCAGTCCCTCGCTGCGGGCCAGGCCGAGGTCGGCCAGCTTGGCGCCCCTGAAGTCCCAGGAACCCTCACGCGCTCTGGGAAGCAGGATATTGTCGGGTTTGACGTCGCGGTGGATGATGCCTTCCCGGTGCGCGGCGGCCAGGCCTTCGGCAGTGGCGATGCAGATGTCCAGCGCGGTGGGTTCTTCCAGGCCCCTGCGGCCGGATTCCCTGATCCGCCGCAGATACGCGCCGGCGGACATGCCGCTGACGAGTTCCATCACGAGGTAGACCAGGCCGCATTCCTCATTGACGTCGAGCACGCCCACCAGGTGATCGGAATGAACGCGCGCGGCAACCTGGGCTTCGCGGAAGAAACGCTCCACCAACTGCGGCTGGTTCATCAGCAGAGGAAACGGCAGCACCTTGACCGCGACCTGCTTCTTGAGCCGCGGATGTATGCCGAGGTACACGGCGCCCATCCCGCCCTGACCCAACTTCGATAGCAGCGGGATGCCACCGAGCGTCGGCACGGGTGTGCCTTCGTGCGCGACCTGTGGCGCCGCTGCAAGGAGCCTGTCGCCGGAGAGATCCTCGAACACGACACCGAGGTACTGCGGGCTCGGGGCCTTCTGCCGTGGTGGTCCGGCGGCGGGGACGGGCGACTGGGGAATGGGATCGGCCCGTCCGGGCGAAGGCGCCGTCGGGACCGTCGCCGACAACGGTTCTTTCGATCCATCGTTCGGATCCATCGGCCGCCCCCCCAACGCCGCCCCAGTTGGCCGAACAGCATCGGAATACGGCGTCACTATAATTCCGCGCGGCTGAGCCGCAACAGAAGAAGGCCGGCGGCGGGTCATTGGGTCATTGGGAACCTGGACCGCGACGTTGAAGCCGGCGGGACAAGAGTGTCCCGCCTACTTCCCGGCGAGCAATTCCGCGGCGGTCTTGTCGAAGAACTTAACGCACTTGGCGATGTCATCCAGCAACGCCTTGCCAGTGCCGTGTTCGTATTCGATGGAGAAGACACCCTTGAAGCCCTGGGCCTTCAGCTCGGCAAGCATGGCCTTGACGTCGGATTGCCCGGCGCCCCAGGGCGTATCGGTCCAGGCCTTGCCCGCCGGAACGACGTCCTTGAAGTGCAGGCTGATGATGCGGCCTTTGAGTTTCTTCAGGCCTTCAACCGGCACGAAACCGGAGCGCTGCCAGTGGCCCGTGTCGGCGCAGGCGCCGATGCGCTTGCCGCGCCCTTCCGTAGTCTTGACGACGATCTCGGGGTCCCAATACGTTGACTTGGGCCCGGGATGGTTGTGCAAGGCGATGTTGACGCCGTATTCCTCGGTGAGCTTGTCGAGCATGGGCATAAGCGCCGGGCTCGCCTCGCAGACGATGTTCTCGATGCCCATGGCCTTGGCGAAGGCGAAGACCTTCCGGGCCGATTCCTCCGTGTTGCCGATGTTCACATTGCCGTACGAGACCGCCTTGATGCCGGCGTCCTTGAGCTTCTTCTTCAGCACTTCCTGAAGGTCAGCGGACAGATTGTGGTCCGTCTTCGCATTGTTGTCTTTGCTCAACGCCATGCTGGGATGAATGTCCACGTACTTGATGCCCAGCGACACAAGCGCATCCATTTCCTCCATGAACGTCATGGCGCGCAGCGTGTACGAAGCCATGCTGACACGCCACCCGAGTTTCTCCGCGGCCGAATCGTCGCGGGCGGCCTTGGCGTCACCTTCCGCGGCCGGAACCTGCACCGCCGCAATGACGCCGATCAACAAAGCCCACAACTTGAGGCTTGAGGTTTGAGACTTGAGCATCGCGCAATCTCCTTCTCCGTTGGTCTACACCGCGACACTCGGCTTGTGCGTCTGTTGCGGCCCCGCGCAGCGGATCGCTCGCGCGCCGGAAAACAGGCTTCCCCTGCTCGCGCCAGCACCTATACTACCGCGCGCACCCAAGCGTACCGGCCGCGTTCGGGCGAGAACATCCGCGGTCGCGCGACGAGGAAGGGCAGATGACGCACCGGAGATGGTGCCTCGGTGGGAGGATGGCGCTGGGCGCGCTCGCCAGCGTTTCCGCGTTGCTATGCATGACGCCGCGGGCGGGCGAAGCGGACGCCGCGCCGGCAGGCGCGCCATTTCCGCCGTTCCTCTACGCGGCAGAAGGCGCGAGGAAGATCATCCGGTACGCGCCGGACGGGAGCATTGCGTGGGAGTATCCGGCGGAAATGCCGCGCGACGTGTGGCAGTTGCCGAACGGCAATGTGCTCTTTTGCTACAACAACAAGTACGACCCCGGGAAGAACGACAACCCCAGCGGCGTGATGGAAGTCACGCCGGAGAAGAAGATTGCCTTCCAGTGTTCAACGACGGGGCAGGTGTGGTCGTGCCAGCGCCTTGCGGACGGCAACACGCTGGTCGGCGCGGCCAGTCAGGGCAAGCTGCTGATCGTCAGTCCGAAGGGCGAGACCGTCAAAGAGATCAAGGTCAACAACAGTCCCGGCCACAGTTGCATGAGGAACGCGCGGCAGCTCGCGAATGGAAACTTCCTGGTCGCCGAGGAATCCGCGCGTGCGGCTCGGGAATACGGCCCCGACGGCAAGCTGGTGCGCGAGATCACGGTGAAGTTCGCGCCGTTCTCCGCGGTGCGCCTGGAGAACGGGAACACGCTGATCTGCGGCCAGCAGTCCATGGTCGAGGTGACACCCGACGGGACGGCGTCGTGGTCCCTGGAAGGCAGCGAGATCCCTCAGATCGGCGTGCGCTGGTTCGCGGGCATCCAGGTCCTGCCCAAGGGCAACATCTTCATCTGCAACGCAGGCGGCAAGGTGCCGTTTCTGGAGATCACGAGGGAAAAGCGGATCGCCTGGCAGAGCAACACCGGCGCCTCCAGCATTCCCCTGGGCCATGGAATCCACCGCCTCGACGTGACGGGGCCGGCTAACAGATAGGGGCCACGGCTCCGGCAGCGGTGTTGGCGAGGAGTGGTGTCGCACATAGATGACGGCGGAGGCTGGCGCAATGCGGTGGCGATTGGTTCTGAGCGGAGCGGTGCTTGGCGTGCTGGCCCTGAACGGCGGCATTCCGCGGAACGTCGGGGCAGCAGACGAGACGGCCCCGAAGGCTGCCGCGACGTGGGACGATCTGCCGCCCGTTCGGCCGGGCGCGGGAGACTGGCCCTGGTGGCGCGGGCCAAACTTCGACAGCATCGCGGCCGCGCCACAGCGTCCGCCGCTGCGCTGGAACGCGACGGAGAACGTGATCTGGAAGGCGGACGTGCCAGGGCGCGGGCACAGCACGCCGTGCATCTGGGGCGGCCGTATCTTCCTTCCGACCGCCGACGACAAAGCCCAGGCGCAATACGTTCTGTGCTACGACGCCAAGAACGGGGAGAAGCTGTGGCAGACGCAGGTCCACAGCGGCGGCTTCATGCGCTTGAACCCGAAGAACTCCCACGCGTCCTCCACGCCGGCCTGCGATGGCGAGCGCGTGTTTGTGCCGTTCATCGTGCAGGGCGGCATCTGGCTGACAGCGCTGGACCTCGAGGGCAAGATCGCGTGGCAGAAGAAGCTCGGCGCCTTCCAATCCATGCACGGCTTCGCCGCGTCGCCGGTGTTGTACCGGTCGCTGGCGATCGTGGTGGCCGACCACTTGAAGGACAGTTACATCGTGGCGCTGCATCGCCGGACGGGAGAGGTCGTGTGGCGGATCAACCGCCCCGACTACAACCTCGGCACGTACGCGAGTCCGGTGGTGGGGCGCGTGGCCGGCCGCGATCAACTGCTCATCCAAGGGCCGAACAAGGTGTTCAGCTACGATCCCGGCACCGGCAACCTGCTGTGGACGTGCGACGGTCCGAGCGAGTCGGCCTCGGCGACGGTGAGCTTCGACAGCGAACTCGTGTGGGCCGCGGCCGGTTTCCCGAAGCGAAACCTGCTCTGCATCCGCGGCGACGGCAACGGCGACGTGACCAAGACGCACATCGTCTGGAAGAAAGAGAACAACATGACCTACGTGCCGTCGCTGCTGCTGGCGGATGGGCTGCTGTACATGGTTGCGGACGAGGGCAAGGTCACGTGCTTTGAGGCAAAGACGGGCCAGGTTGTGTGGGAAGGCAAGTTGCGCGGCGCGTTCAGTTCATCGCCCGTGCTGGCAGGCGGGCACATTTACGTCGTCAACGAAGCCGGCGTGATGTTCGTCTTCAAGCCTGGCCGGACGTTCGAGCTGGTCGCCGAGAGCGATCTGGCCGACGGCGGCTTCGCGACGCCGGTGTCCTGCGGCGGACGCATCTACCTGCGGACCCTGCATCGTTTCTACTGCCTCGGAACGCCAAAGTGATACGCGCGTCGGCTAGCTCCGCACCGCGCCTCACCGTTTGGCGCCGGAAACGTTCACGATAACGTCAAACCATTCGCCGTAACGCTGGCCGTCAAGCGTTACGTCAAAGGCGACGATATGCACGCCCGCAGGGGCTGAGTCCGCGGCCTTCAGACGCAGCGGAACCTTCAGCGTGGCTTCGCGCTCAACCGTGCCCTCAAGGAGCGCAGGCTCGGCGCTGAGACCGTCGGGCGCGTGGATCACGATGCGGTGCTGCTGCTGCCGTTTGCGGAAGTTGCGGACGTGCAGCGTGAAGTCCGCGGACTGGCCCGGCGCGACGGTCAGGCGGTAGGGTTCAGCGCGCACCCAGAAGGGATCGTACATGTAGCGGTAGTCGTCGAACGTACTCAAGCCGCGGAAGGCGTCGCGCAACTTCGGAGCCCAATCGCGCAGGCGCTTGATCATGTCCGCGGGGCGGTCCATCACGAAGGAATGCCCGCCGATCAGCAGGTCGGGCTTGAGGCGGTGCAGATAATCGGCGGCGTAGATGTAGCCTTCTTCGAGAATGCCGCTGTTGCGCGCGACGACGGCTTCGTGGCCGGTCTGCGCGGGATTCGACGGATCGCCGAAGACGTTGTCGCCGGTGAACGCCACGCGGCGGCCGTCAATCACGCCCTGCACGCACAGGCCGAACTCAGTCTGCCCCGGCAGCCAGTCCACGGTGAGGTCGTAGCCTTCCCAGGAGAGCTTCTCGCCGGCGCGGAAGGTGCGATCGAAGGCAACGGAGTCAATCCCGGCGCCGTAGCTCTCGATGAGCGCGCAGTAGTCGTAGCGCAGCGGGAACTGGAACTTGTCGGCGATGGTGTCGAGCGTCCAGAGCCTGGCGCCCCACTTGTCGCGCAGGTGCGGGGCCTCGAGGGCGTGGTCGCCATGGCAGTGCGTGACGATGGCGGCGTCAATCTGCTTGAGGCCGAGACGTTCCTTCATCAGGGAGAGCGTCTTGTCGAGGAAGGCTTTGTCGAGCAGGCCGCAGTCAACGACCAGCGCGTGGCCGCTGTCGGCGAGCAGCAGCGTGAAGTTGGGCCAGAACTCAGGCCCTTTGAACTTGAAGAGATGCGGCGTGGTCTGCCAGAGGTTGGGCACAGCGGTCGGCTTCGAGACCACGTCTTGCGTGGCGGCGCCAAACGTGCTGACCTCGTAGCCGCGCACCAGCAGCGCGGCGAGTTCGCGCAGCTTCTTCTGGTATGTCTTGAGCTGCTTGCGCGGATCGCGGATGACCGGGCCGTGCGCGGGCAGGAGGAGCGCGGGGTCGTGGCATTCGAGCACGCTGGCGCTGTTGTGCAGAGCGTAGATCCCCGCGGCAAAGCCATAATCCCATTCGGTGTCGAACCAGTTGTGCATGACGGCGCCGTCGAGCATCACGTCGCCGCTGAACGCAAGCCAGCGCTCGCCACGCTTCAGAAAATACGACATCGAGCCGGGGCTGTTGCCGCGCGTGTCCAGGCAGCGGAATTCGTGGCCGCGCCACGCGAAGTCGTCCATGGTCTTGAAAGCGCGGTCGAGCGGGACCGGCTGGAGCGGCGGGCGCACGTAGCTGGCGCCGTGCACGGTGAAGGCATCGCCCAGCGAGGGCTTCATCTTGCGGAAGGAGGCGGGCTTTTCAAAGAGCGCGCGTTCCACTTCGGGCGCGGCGATCTTCGCGTTCCATGATTTCAGCTTCGGGAAGCCCTGACACTGCTCCCGGTGATGATGCGTGAAGAGGACCCATTCGATGCGCGACACGCCGATGTCGCCGAGATGTTCAAGCACGCTGCCGTCGCCGAGGTCAATCAGCAGCGCGGCGTCGCCATCCTTCAGAACGTAGACGTTGCAGGTGTCCGTCCACGCAAAGAGGTCGGGTTCAACCTGGCGGAAGGCAGTCTTGGCGCGCATGGGGGAGGTGTCCGTGTCCTGGGAACAGCATGACGCAGGGGCGAGCAGGCCGAGGGCGAGGAGCAACACAGTGCGGACGGTGAGATGCGGCAGGGACAGCGGGCGGCACGGATGAGCTTCGCACATGAGTGGCACAACCTTAATGGCACAAGCTGCAATCATACGGCGTTCCTCCCAAGTGATCTATGACTGAAAGCGCGGGAGGCAATGGCGATTGGCGGCAAGGAGCTCGTCGCAAATCTTCTCGCCTGCCGCGACCGACGGGCAGGAGAGATCGGAAAGGTACGCGGTGAGCGCCGTCTTGCGGTCGCCGGAGAGCGCGGCGTCCACATAGAGTTCCTGAGTGTGGACCCAATGGCTGACGACCGCCGCGATGCACGAAGGCAGCGGGCCGACGGCGCACGGGTGCGCCCCGAAGCTGTCGAAGTACGTCGGCACTTCGACGCAGGCGTAGTCGGGCAGATTCGGGATATAACCGCGGTTGGTGACGTTGACGTGGAAGGTGTAGGGCGCGCCGGCCTGCAACGCGCGGATGATCCCAACGACCTGCTGCTCCTCGCGCGACGCGTCGGCCAGGTCGGCTTCGCGAGGAGAGAGCTTGCCGTCGGCGACGGCGCGGGCCAGTTCCATGAACTTCGCCGTGGCCTTGCGTTTCCAGTCCATGTTGAAGAGCTTGAGGCCGAAGGCTGCGTAGTCTTCGGGCCGGCGGAAGAGATGCGGGAAGAATTCGGCCACGTGCGTGTCCCCCGGCCCGGGGAAGAGGCCGAACTGTTCAAAGAGCCGATGCGAGAACGGTTGCACGCCGTGGAACGGCTGGTCGGGCTTCTTCTCGAGACCGCCATACTTGCGCAGCTCGCGTTCGAAGGCGCCGGCGTCGCGGCCGGCGACCTCGGCGACCTTGGCGCGCACCAACGGGCAGGCGTCGCGGCCTTTCCACTGGAAACCCAACGCCCACATGCAGTGGTTGATGCCGGACGCGTAGACCGCGGTTTCGGCCAGCGGCAACGCGCAGAGCGCGGCCAGGTAGCGGCGGATCAGATCGGCGCCGACGCAGAGGCCGAAGCACTGGATGCGCGTCTCGCGGTTGACGGCGCGGCAGAGCGTGGACATGGGGTTGCTGTAGTTGAAGAGGATGGCGTTGGGGCAGAGGCGTTCCATGTCCTGCGCGATCTCGACGAGGACAGGAACGTGGCGGAGCGCCCGCGAGAAGCCGCCGGCGCCGACGGTATCGCCCGTGGGCTGCAGCACGCCGTGCCGCAGCGGGATCTGGAGATCGTTCTCCCAGGCGTCATCGCCGCCGACGGAGATGGTCGCGGTCACGTAGTCGGCGCCGGGCAGAACGTCCTTGCGGTCAGTGGACGCTTCGACTTTGGGCCCCTGTCCGCGGGACTCGATGAGCTTCCGGCACAGCCGCGTGACGAAGTCCAGGGTTTCGGGGTTGATGTCCACGAGGCCCAGCACGCCGCCATCCAGTTCGCGGCAATCGAGGATGCCGCGGACGAGCGACGCCGTGAACATGCTGCTGCCCGCGCCGATCAAGACGATCTTCTTAGCCATAGCTCCTCCGTTAACGCTTTCTCGCCGCGCGCCGTTCGGCTTGGGCGTAGATGCGGTTTACTTCGGCCTGCACTTTCGGCGGCAGGGCGAAGTTGTGCGAGGCGATGAGCTCCTTAGCTCGCGCGATCGCGAGCTTCTCCACCGACGGCTCGCCGGCCGCGCGCCACTTGCTGACGCCCATGCGGCGGAACAGGCCGGAGCTGAACAGGCCGCGGAAGGTTTCGAGCGTGGTCGGGTGCGAGAGGAATTCGCCGCCCCGCCCCACTTCCGCGATGGTATCGAACGACAGCCCCTCCCGCTCGTCCCACCCGATGCCGCGGACGATGTGCGTCAGGAACCGCGCGATCTCCTGGTCAATCACGAAGAGGGCCGGGCTGAAGATTTCGTCCATGCAGAGCTGCCCCGCGCCCAGACAGAAGCGTCGTTCGCCGGCAAACGCCAGCGTCAACAGGTAGGCGGTGCGTTCGAGGATCGCCTGCGCGTCACAGGACCTGGCATTGCACTGCAGGAAGTGGCCCGGCTTGGGCCGGCCGTAGTAAAACGCGTAGACGTCCTTGAGAAGCAATTGAACCAAGATGTGGTCCGGCGACGAGTAGACCGTGGTGAGGTCGCGCATGTCAAAGAGATCGAGGCGGAACTGCGGATGGCAGGGGATTTTCCCCTGGCCGATGATGCGCGTCAACGCATACGCGCCGAGCGCTTCCGCCGCCGCCTGCACCAGGCCGCCGGGCATGAACAGCGGCGCGGTCAGGCCGGCCTGCGGAATCGGCGCGGCGGCGGCCGTGAGGCGCATATCGGCGCGGTCCTTGTACGTCCAGAGCTGTTCCAGGCCCAGCGGGTTAGCGCGCAACGGCGAAATGAGGAACTGGACTTCGAGGTGATAGCGCCGGCCCGCAGCCTGGAACATGCGGACGGCGTATTCGAGCGTTTCGGCGTCGGCGAATTCCATCTGCGAGCCGTCGGTCTCAGTCAGCTCCAGGCCGGCTTTTTCGAGAGACAGAATCTGCAGCGGCGGCGGCACGTCGTGCGGGTACACGGGGCAGATATGGCCGGCGCGCGCGGCGTGGACCAGCTTGAACATCTGGCGCACGTCGGCACCGGTGGAAGGCCTGACGGCGCCAGTGTCCATATCGGCGATGTTCAGGCAATTCCACGGGCCGGTGATGGTGATCTCGTCACCGAGGGGTTCGCCGGCGTTTTCGCGACGCGCGATGGCCACGAGCTCGTCAACGAAATCGGGTTTGAAGCAGACGCGGCCGTGATCAACGCGAACGCCCGGCGTGGCAGCGGCGGCTGCGAGCGTGCGCGGGTGCTGGCATTCGATGCCGAGACGGTCGAGCACGCGCAAAACTTCGGCGTGCAGCATGCGGAGGTCGGCGTCGGTCAGGCCGCCGCGGAGATCGAAGCGGATACGGCGCATGGCAAACTCCCGATGAGCCACGGATGAACACAGATTACCACAGACCCGAGAAGGTGGAACGGCGGAAATTCCCAAAAACCTCTGGGACACCGAGCCGCTGAGGTTTAGACAACAATGTGCGTTCTGTGACAGCGGCAGGCGAGCAATGGAAGGGGGATTCCGATGAAGAGAGCATTGCCGGTAATCGTGGCGCTCGTTGCGATTGTGGGCCTGTCGGGCTGCGGCCCGAAAGAGGAATCCGTCGAGATGACGCTCACGAATCCCATGAAGTGGGGCTACGTGGACGGCGAGGTAACCACGCGGCCCGACCACGAAGTGAAGAACACGAAGGACAAGGCCATCTACCTGCACGAGCGGTACGAGCTCACAAAGTACCGCATCGCCGTGCCGAACGGCAAGTGCACGGTGAAACTGCATTTCGCCGAGACGTACGAGAAGATCACCGAGCCCGGGCAGCGCGTCTTCACGGTGAGCATCGAAGGGAAGCCAGTGCTGGTGGACTTCGACCCCTTCACCGAGGCATGCAAGCAGCAGTTCGCCGCGGTCGTGAAGGAGTTCAAGAAGGTGGAGGTCAAGGACGGCGAACTCACCATTGAGTTCCAGCCGAAGGTACAGAACGCAATGATCAACGGGATCGAGGTGCGCGGTAAGAACGACTTCGAGCTGCGGATCAACTGCGGAGCCGACGCGGACTACACGGACAAGGCAGGCCACGTGTGGAAGAAAGACCAGGCGTTCTAGCTGTTGGCTATTGGCTCTTGGCTATTGGCTCTTGGCTATTAGCTCTTGGCTATTGGCTCTTGGCGAGATACACGGAGGAGGCGGACCATGTGCTACGGAAAGAGCGTGTCACGGCGCGCGGCCGTTGTGTGTGCTGCTCTGGTTCTTATCGCGGGTGCGCTTGCCGGCCGGTCCCGAGCCGGCGAGGCCACCGACAGCGTGCCTGAAATCCCGCCGCCGAAGTCATGGGACAGCTTCGTCATCCTGCAATGGCAGTTCCAGACCGACGCCGTCAAGGACAAGGCGCTCTACGAATCCGTGAACCTGCACGGCTTCCACATTGACCGCAGGGACGACAGGCTGCAGGCCTTTGCCAAGGAGACCAACTGGCCCTTCTACGTGGACCACACGGCCGGCAAGGGCTATCTGCACCTCGGTAGGTTCATGGACCAGGTGAAGAGAAAGAAGGACATCACGGTCAGGCCCAACAGCCTCGTGGACCCGAAGACGATCGAGGCCATGAAGAAGCTGATCACCGAAAACGTCACCAGCGCGAAGGGCTCGTCGGTCGTCGCCTACGCGCTGGACGACGAGATCAGCCTCGGCGCGTTCTGTTCGCCCTGCGAGGTGGACGGGCATCCGGAGTCCGTCGCGGGCTACCGGAAGTGCCTCGCGGAGACATACAAGACCATCGAAACGCTGAACGCGGAATACGGGACGGCGTACAAGAGCTTCGACGAGATCGCGCCCAAGTCCTATGAGGCGTTCCGCGCGCAGCTCAAGCCGGACGCGATCGGCACGATCAACCTGAGCCAGTGGTGCGACTGGCGCGGGTACATGGACACGCAGTTTGCCGACTGCGTCGCGGCCATGGTACGCTTCGCCAACAGCCTGGACCCGAACACGCCGGCGGGGTTCGTCGGCGGCCAGAGCCCCGCGGCGTATGGCGGCTACGATTACCGCAAGCTATGCAAGGCGGCGCAATGGATGGAAGCCTACGACATCGGCGGCAGCAACGAAGTCCTGCGCAGCTTCTGGACGGCTCATCGGCCGCACGTGCAGACGTTCTTCTCAAGCAAGGACCCGAAGAAGGACGCGTGGTTCCTGTGGTACTACCTCGTCCACGGCAACCGCGGTGTCATCAGTTGGCCGGAGGGCTGGTTCGTCAACGGGCAGGTGGCGGCACACATCAAAGCGCTGGCAGCCACGTTCAAGGAAGTCCAAGGCCCCGTGTCAAAGGCCATCATTGACGGCGAGTTCATCGCCGATCCAGTGGCGATCTACTATTCGCACCCAAGCATCCAGGTGACCTGGGCCATGGATGCGGCCTGCCACGGCGGCACGTGGCCGAACCGCAGCTCGTCCATGGACAACAGTTGTTCAACGAGCGCCAACTCGCGCATCGGCTGGCTGAAGACACTGGAAGACATAGGCATCCAGGCCAAGGTAATCCACCGAGACCATCTGCTTGCCGGCGAGCTGGACAAGTCCGGCTGCAAGGTGCTGTTCCTGAACCGCGCGCTGTGCCTCTCTGACGCCGAGGCCGACGCGATCAAGTCCTTTGCGGCCAAGGGCGGCACGGTCATCGCCGACCACCTGTGCGGCATCTACGACGAACACGGCAAGGCGCGCGCAACCGGCGCGCTCGACGATCTCTTTGGCGTGAAACACGACCTGAGCAAGGGCATCCTCGGCGGCAAGACGCTGACGGAGATCAACGGGGAGAAGGACTACAGCGGGGTGACCACGAAGAGCTGGGACGCCGCCGGCGCCGCGACGTACAAGGACGTGGCAGTCTTTGAGCCCGGCCTGCGGGCGGACAAAGGCAAGGCCGAAGCCGAGCCCGGCGGCGCGGTTGTGGTGCGCAACGGCACCGCAGTCTATCTCAACCTCTCGCCAATCGGTTACCTGCTCAAGCGGCCCGCCAACGAGGCAAAGGAGTGGCTGCCGTTCGTCGCGGGGCTGCTGAAACAGGCCGGCGTTGAACCGCGGCTCAAGCTGGAGGTCCGCGGCCAGCCCGCTCACGCGACCGAGCCGTTGTTCTGGAAGAACGGCGAGCGCATGACGCTGTGCGTGGTGCGCAACCTCGACCGGAAGGCTTCGATCAGCGGCTTCGGCACGGCGAAGGAAGGCATGGGTGAAGGCAACGTGAAGCTGAAGCTCTTATTCGCCAAGCCTGTGAAGGCGCTGAAGAACGAGCGCACCGGCAAGGACCTCGGCGACGGAAAGGAGTTCGAGGACGAGTTTACGCCGTGGGAGGCGAATGTGTACACGTATACGCAATGAACGATGAATGATGAAGGATGAATGATGAACGGCCAGATATGAGCGACAAACAAGGACGCCGCTGGTTCGGCTGGCTGCGGTTCTCTCTTCGCACGCTGGTGCTGTTCGTGCTGCTCATCGGCAGCGGGATGGGGCTGTATCGGAAATGGGACTCCTGGTTTCCGGTACCGATGCAGGCTGACTCCATCATCTCGGGTACACCAGCGATGTCGCCCGATGGGAGACTTCTGGCCGCGCTGTGCTTGGACGAAAAGGTACGGGTCTGGGACGTTGCTGCGCGTAGGACGGTGAAGGTCCTTGAAGGGGTGAAAGGGCATAGTTTCGATTGCGCGTTCTCGCCGGACGGCCGGTATCTGGCGGCGACATACGCCGAGTGGGCCATTGATGTATGGGACCTCACGACGGATACTCGGCTCGTTCGGATTGACATCAGTGCGGAGCCCCAGTTCACGAGTCCGAACAAGGCGGTTGTCTCCGCCGACGGCCAGTGTGTGTTCGGGATAGGGCACCGAAGCGTCTACTGCTGGAGGCTCAAAGATGGCGCGAAGACCTTCGACGTGTGCTCCCATTTTGCCATGATTGATGGCCCGGATGTTGACGAACAGCAAAAGCGCGCGAAGCGCCAAGCC
This sequence comes from Planctomycetota bacterium, assembly GCA_026692735.1. Classification (GTDB taxonomy): domain Bacteria; phylum Planctomycetota; class SZUA-567; order H5-PLA8; family H5-PLA8; genus JAPLOD01. The sequence goes on from JAPLOD010000576.1 coordinate 25,899, forward strand.
TTGGCCGCGCAGAGCCTGGGTGTTCTCAGCAAGAATGAGGCGGAAGGCTGCCTGGGCCTGGAGGCCTTCGTTTCACCCGATTGCCGAATGATCCTCACATGCGTCGGCGGAACCTCGGACGTGCAACTGTGGGACGCGGCGACGCAGGAGAAACTGCGAACGCTGAAGCTGCCGGACCACGTGACAAGCATCACCCAGGCACTGTTCTCGCCTGACGGCCGCCGCGTGGTGATCCGCGCGTACAAGGAGGCAGGTGCGCACGTCTGGGACACGGGCACGGGCCAGGTCGTCGCCGCGCTGCAGCACGAAGAAGAACTGGCCGAAGATGACGGTTTCTCCGCCGATGGCAATTGGTTCATGTGGCGCCGCCGTGTCAGCACTTCGTCGGCAGAGGATTACTACCACACGTTATGGAACAGCCGTAGCTGGCAGCCGCATAAAGTCGCCACAGGAGAGTACGAGGTCCGCGCTCTGTCGCCCGACGGCAGCCGGTGCGTGACGTTCGTGGAGGAAGCGTGGCTGCTGGACGCACACACGGGCGAGAAGCTGTTCCGTGTGCGACCGCCGGATATGATGGAGCCCTGGTGCGCCGAGTTTGTCGTGTTCACACCTGATGGGCAGCGGTTTGTCTCGGACGGCCCAGACAAGGAACCCCTCCTTTGGTCCCGCCGCCGCCCGGAATACTGGTGGGGCCTCGCCTGGCTCCCGGAGTTCTGGCTGACGGCGGTGCTGGGGGGCGCGTTCGTGTGGAGCGTGTGGCGGGACAGACGGACACTGAAACCACAGATTCACGCGGATGAACGCAGATGAACCGAGCGTGGCGGCGCCGCAGCCAAAGGGAGGCAAAGGGTTCAGGGTTCAGGGCTCAGGGTTTCGGGTTTCGGAACAGCAACGGGCACGCCTGGTGGAATCCTCGCGCCAGGAGAAGACACGGACGGTTAGTAGTACGGATGAGACATGGGCGAGGGGCCAGCGGCACCCCCTCACCCGGCGTTGAAGCGCCACCCTCTCCATCGAGGGGGAGAGGGGCATGGGCGAGACGCCCATGCTACGGTTTCTTCGTGATGCCTTTCCCGCAGAGGGGCACGATGTCGCGGGCGGAGGACACATCGTAGTTGAAAATGGTGAAGCCGCCGGTCTTGAGGCGGCGGGTGATCTGGATCTGGTCAATCAGCTTGCAGATGTCGTTCGTCTGCGTCCAGCAGCTTAGGCCAATGCCAGGATAGCACGGGACCTTGCCCACCCAACCGAGCTGCCCCTTCACCCAGTTCTCGAACTGCGCGTTCTCCGGCGTGTAGTCCATAGGGCAGACGAAGTCGAGCCAGCCTTGTTCGCACCACAGCTTCCAGTCCTGGCCGACGCCGTCGCGGTCCACGGGCCAGTTGCGGAAGACAGCCGCGGAAATCCTGACCTTGGGCTTGGCCTTGCGCGCGAGCTCGCTCACGGCCGCAACGACCTTCGTGATGTTGGCGCGGCGGAAGTCGAGCCACTTCTGTCTGACCTGGTCGTCGCGGCGCGTGTCCGCCGGCCAGTTCATCACCTTCGCGCCGATGGCCGTCTCGAAGCGTTCGCGGCAGCCCTGGCAGAAGCATTCGTCAGGTCCCGGATAGCGGATGTAGTCGAAGTGAATGCCGTCCACATCGTACTTCGTGGCAACCTCCACCATCGCGTCAACCTCGAGCTTTTGGTTGTCGGGATGCGACGGACACAGCCACGTTCCTTCGGGCTTGCCGTCAAAGTGCACCTGCGTGCGGCCAGCGGCTTTCATCTTCTCGACAAAATCCTTCGGCGCACTCCAGCCCATGTTCCAGTTGACCTTCCAGACGTGGCACTGGAGGCCGTACTTTTTGCAGGCCGCGAGGCACTGGGCGATCTGGTCGCCCTTCTCGCGGACTTCCGCCGCGACGGGCAGCACGGTGCTTTCGTAGTAGGCCGAGCCGCCCCAGAGCATGTTGGGCAGGATCGCCGTGAAGCCGTTGTCTGCGAGGAGCTTGATGGCGGCATCCCAGTCCATGCCCTGCACGCCGAACGCGTTGTGGCACCAGAGCGCGCGGTGTTCGCCGGGTTGCGGCGTGACAGACGCACAGTAGGCGTTGAGCAGGAAGGCGTCGGCATCGGCGGCCGCGGCCATTGCTTCCGGGTACCGCTTTCCGCCGAGGGCCGCCAGAGCATCGGCGCGCCGCGCGCTGGCGCGAGCTTCGCCTTCCTCGAGCGTCTGGGCCGCCTGGGTGAAGGTCTTGAACGGGCCAAAGCACCCGGCGCGGTCTATGGCCGCGCGCGCCGCGCGCTCCAGCACTCCGGCAGGAAGTGGCCGACGAGCGCCAGCATCATACGGCGCTTGTTGGCGGGATCGTCGGCGAGGAGCACGTGCGTCATCCAGATGCAGTTGTCGGAGGCGACGATGGCCGCGTTGCCGGTGAAGTTGCCGGCGTCGTCGAGCCATTCCGCAACGACGCGGCTCTTGCCCTCGACCGTTCGCGCTTCGCTGATGTTCCACGAGCGCTGCCCGACCTTCTCGGGCGTGCCCTTGATCGCGTCGGGACTGAAGTGCATGGCCGCGAAATGGCCGGGACGTCCCTGTGCGACGTGGCGGCCGCCCTCGATCCCCACGGCCGCGCGGAGCTTGCCGGGCAGGCCGTAGAAGCCGATGAGCTTGCCGCCGCCGTTGAGGAAGGCGAGGAGCTTGTCGGCGACGTCGTCGGGCATGCCGGGGTTGTGGGGCAGGATGAGGAGCTTCTTCCCTTTGAGGCGCTCGGCGGTGATGTCGAGGTCGCTGACCACGGCGAACGGCAGGTCGAGGTCCTTCAGAACCTGCGCCACGGCTTCGGTGTAGGTGCCAACCGATTGAGCCTCCTCGGGCCGGTCCTTCGCCACGGATTCGCCGCGGATGATGGCGATGGGAGCGTCGGCGCCGACGAGCCCGAGGTCGGCGATGTAGAACTCCGTGTCCGTATCGGCGCCGCGCCAGGCCGAGATGCGGATGGCCTGAATCTTCCCCCAGCCCGCGGGCGTGCCTTCGGTGCGCGTGGCGCTCTTCTCGGCGGTGATGGCGCTCCAGCCCGTCGGGTCCTTCTGCGCAAAGCTGCCGCCATACCAGCCGGCGCCGCTCTGGAAGTAGATGCTGAAATGCGACACCGGCGCTGCGTCGCGGCAGAAGAGCTTGAACTGGATGCCCTGGCAGGCGGCCATGTCGAGGTTGGTCATGAGGTCCCACGACGCGCGCTCAATCTTCGTGCCCTTGAAGCTGCACGGCATCTTCAGTGCCTGCCTGCCCTCGCCGAGGGACACGACCGCCACAGGCGCCGATCCGGACATCGGCTTCCACGCCGCCTGGGCCGCGGCGTCATTCGGGTACGTGGCGGGCTCGAGCAGAGGGTAGTCGGGCTTCGGCGGCGCGGGCGGCAACTCCTCGGCAGCCACATTCAGGCAGACGAACGCCGCAAAGAGAAAGACGAGGCTGCGCATGGGGTTCTCCTGAACGCTGGTCTACTGTGTATCGTTGTCCAAGCGGCCGGTTCGCCAATGATTATACCACTGTTGCCGGTTTTGGGGTTTGAAATGCCCGCCGCGCGTCTACATTTTCGGCATGGAACTCACGCCGGCACTTCTGGAGAGGGCGTACAGCGCGGGCATGTTCCCCATGCCCGACCGCTTCGGCATTATCCGCTGGTACCAGCCCGACCCGCGCGCCATCCTGCCGCTCGACGCGTTCCACGTGTCGCGGTCGCTGCGCCGCAAACTGAGGAAGACAGTAGACAGGCCGCAGGCCGCGGGCGGGCGGCGAGACGCCGCCCGGCCAGCCGGCGGGACGCCGGCGCTACAGGCGCCGGCTTTGTTCGAGGTCTCCTACGACCACGACTTTGCCGGCGTGATGCGCGGGTGCGCGAATCGCAAGCCGACGTGGATCACGCCCGAGTTCATCCGCGCCTACACGGCTCTGCACCGGCTGGGCAAAGCGCACTCGGTCGAGGTCTGGCAAGGGAGCCGGCTGGTGGGCGGCACCTACGGCGTGCACCTCGGCGGCGCGTTCTTCGCCGAATCGAAGTTTCATACGGTCACCGACGCCTCGAAGGTGGCCCTGGCGAAGCTGGCCGAACGCCTGAGTGCGCGGGGCTTCGCGCTCCTGGAAGTGCAGTTCCTCACGCCGCACCTGGCGCAATTCGGCGTCATCGAGATCCCGCATACGGAGTACATGCGGCGACTGGAAGCGGCGTTGAAGCTGACGTGCGAGTTTTAACCTGAACCACGAAGATCACGAAGGACAGAAAGGAACCACAACTACAATCCGTTCATCGTATTCTTCGTGTCATTCGTGGTGGAAAGCCGCGCGAATGTGAGGCGGCGCACGAGAACGGTCCCTGGTGTCAAAGGCCCTTCATGAGCCGTTCGGCGAGGCGTTTCTCAAGCTGCGGGATGGCGAGGATCTTCTTCATGGTGGCCTCGACATTGTACGGCACGCGGCGATAGCGGATCTTCTCCCCGTCGAAGAGCACGTAGCACGAATCCTTGATCTTGTCGCGCGGCTGGCCCACAGCGCCGATGTTCACCAGCGTCTTCTTGCCCTTGGGCAGCACATACGTCATGTCGTCGAGCGCGGCGGGCTTGATCCATTTGAAGTCGTGCGTGGCCACGCCGGGACGGTGCGAATGTCCCACGAAACACAGCCACTCGAACTGCTCGAAGATATCAATGGCCTTCTGGGACGGGCCGAAGCCCATGTCCTGGAAGTCCTCTTCCAGCACATATTCCATGATCGGGTCGCGCGGCGAGGCGTGGACGTACAGCACGTTGCCGTCCACGCGCGACGCCGCCAGGTTCTCCAGCCAGCGCCAGCGCGCCACTTTGCCGGGAAGGCTGTAGAACTTCGGCCGCATCTGGCCACGCTGCCAGGCGACGGCCTTGGCCGCGCCCTCGTTGAAGCCGACCGCGTGGGACATGAAGAGCGCCGCGTCGTGGTTGCCGCAGAGACACCACCGGCACAGTCTGCGGATGATGCGCAGGCAGGGAATCGGCTGGGGGCCGTACCCGACCACGTCGCCCAGGCACACGATTTCGTCCGCGCCCTGTTCCTTGATGTCTTTCAGGACCGCGGCCAGCGCTTCCGTGTTGCCGTGCACGTCGCTGATGATCGCGCGGAGGCGGAAGCGACCGGAGCCGTTGTTGTTAGTGCCGGCGCGTAGATCCATGTTGACCCGGCTGCCTCGTATCACTCAGCAGGTTTCACAAACCGGACTTCCCGGCGCCCACGTTGGTGCCCAACAACGAGTTTGTATCCTGCCGCGAGTTTGCGCTTCGCGTACTTCTTGCGTTTGATGCGAATCTGCATCCTGCGCTTTCGTTTGTCCGCCACGAGTTCTCCCTAATGGTTGATTATCGGACGCTGGGCGCGTCTGGCGCAGCCCATTACCATTGTTACTGTACAGCCCCGCGGGCGGTTGTCCAGTGCCCCCTCGCGCCAGATGAAAGGAACGTCACAGCAGCAGTTTCGCAGGCTGCTCAAGCAGTTGCTTCACCGCGGCCATGAACTTCGCCCCCACCACGCCGTCAACGACGCGGTGGTCGCATGACAACGTGAGGTTCATGACCTTGCCGGCCACCACCTGTTTGGCGCCGTTCACCACCGGCCTGGCCTGCACGGCGCCCACGGCCAGTATCGCCGCCTCGGGCGGGTTGATGATGGCGAAGAAATGGTCTACTCCATACATGCCGAGATTGCTGATGGTGAAGCTCGATCCGCCGAGGTCCTCGGCTTTAAGCCTCTTCTCGCGCGTCTTCTTCGTGAGTTCCCGCACGCCCGCCGAAATGGCCTCCAGCCCCAGCCGGTCGGCGTTGCGCAGGACTGGCGTGTACAAGCCGTCCTCCGTTGCGACCGCCACGGCGATGCTGATCACGCTATGCCGATGGATTTTCGCGTCGCTGAACGTGGCGTTCATCTCCGGGTGGCGCGCCAGGGCCACGGCGGCGACCTGGATGAGCAGGGCGTCGCGAGCGGCCTGCGAGGCGCCTGGTCGGGCTGCGTCCATGCTGCTATGGTGCCAAGCAACCCGGGCGGCGCAAGTCCTTTGCTGCGCTGGCGGGAGCAATAGGGGCGAAGAGGGATGCTGACCATGCACACCGTCGGTCTTCGCTCCATGTAGCGGCGCCGATCACGCAGCCCCCGGTCCGCCGTTTGCAACCTTCGGCCTTCCAATGCGCCTGTCGCGGCGGAGGCTGACGAACAGGGCCACGGCGAAGACAAGCGCCAGCCAGAATACGGGGACGGCGACGAGACCCCAGAGCGGTTCGGGTCGCACCAGTCGCCAGACCCAAGCGTCGTCGTCCGCCGCGACGATGACGATGCGGCTGCCGTCGGGTGAAAAGGCGGCACGCCAGTAGCAGGGCCTCAAGACAGCGCGTTCTACGCCGCTCTCGGCATCCCAGACGCGCGCAGTGCCGTCCCAACTGCCTGTGACAATGCGGCTGCCGTCGGCCGAGAAGGCGGCGGATAACACGGGGTTGGAGTGTCGCGTCAGGACGATGCGTTCGGCGCCTGTCTCGGCGTCCCAGACGCGCGCGGTAGAATCGTGGCTTGCGGTGACGATGCGACGGCTGTCGGGCGAGAAGGCGGCGCGCCACAGGAGACCGGAATGCCCCTTCAGGACGGCGCATTCCGCGCCTGTCTCGGCGTCCCACACGCGCGCGGTTTCGTCGTAGCTTGCCGTGACGATCCGACGGCCGTCGGGCGAGAAGGCGGCGGAAGTTACGACGTCGGAGTGTCCCTTCAGGACAGTGCGCTTGACGCCTGTCTCGGCATCCCAGACGCACGCGCTGTCATCTTCGCCTGCCGTGACGATCCGACGGCCGTCAGGAGAGAATGCGGCGAAAGGCGAGACGCCGGCGTCTCCCTTCAGGACAGTGCGTTTGGCGCCTGTCTCGGCATCCCAGACGCGCGCGGTGCCGTCCTCGCTCACCGTGACGATCCGACGCCCATCCGGGGAGAAGGAAGCGGAGTTAACTGCCGACCAAGTTACATCGTATACCTTCAGGACAGTCCGCACTGCGCCCGTCTCGGCATCCCAGACCCGCGCCTGGCCATCTTCGCTGGCCGTGACGATCCACCGGCCATCGGGTGAGAACGACGCGTCCCTAATCAAGTGGTTACGGCCGGAGAGTGTGAGTTCGTGCGCCCACGGGCAGCGGCGGAACCACACGCCGAGAGATGCGCCAGCAAACAGAACGGCCAGGACGAGCGTGGCGAGCGAGAAGCGGATGCGCCACCAGCGCCGCGAACGCGGCGCGCGCACGCCAGACAGGTCCAGCGATGCCGGCGCCGTTGGCACGTCACCCGTCTCGCTCATGCTGCCAAGGTTAGCGTGCGACCGCACGGCGCGCCACTGCCGAGGCATCGCGGCCAGCCGCAAGCTGCGGGCGCCTACCGCTTCTCTTGCAGCCAGCGTTCGGCGTGTTCTTTGAGTTCCTTGACCACGCGCGCGTCGTCCGGGGTCGCGCGGATGGGGCCGTTGGTCCTCTCGGTAACCTCGGTAAGGGAATGGCTGGTCCGCTCCAGGTCGGGCGGAGCGTCTGTGAAGCGCGCCAGGGACCACGCGGCCTCCCGCCGAGAGTCGAGGTCGCGTGTGCCGTCAAGCCGCTGGTCGAGCAACCGCAGCAGACTTTTCACCATGCGGATGCGCAGTTCGGGCTTGAGAGCGGACGCCTCGTCGGCCACCGATTGGACGGTACCATAGGTGTAGACATTGAAGTGGAGCCGGTCACTGTCGCTTTCAAGTACGGGAAGGATGACTCGCGCACGCCGGTTGACCGGGCGAATGTTCGCGGCGGTCTTCATCGCCTCTTGCCGGAGGCCATAATCGGGGTCCGCAAAGAAGCCGGCCCACAGGCGCCACGTGTCCTCCTTGGAGGCGGCGCGTGCTAAGGCGTACAGGAGCCCAGTCCTAATTCGCGGGGAGATGGGCTTGACCTCGGCGAGTCGCACCAGGTCGGGCACGAACTCCAAGCCCCGTAACGCGGCCCTCACGGCGAGCGCGTCAAAGAATCGCGGGTTGCGGGCCGAGAGCTCGGGACTGAGAAAGAGCCGTATCTGCTCCGGCGTGCCGTAGTCGCCCAGCAGGTACCCCGCGTGCCAGTCGAACGCGCCCCGTGCGACCTCGCCCTTGCCAATGCGCACGGCCATGTCCGTAGCGGCCGCGCGATCAGCTTCGTTCAGGCCGTACAGTGCGTTCAGGCGCGGCTTGGGACCGGTAATCTCTCCGATAAGCCTGGCCTTGGAAACACGGCCCGTCATGAGCACACGCTCGTAGCATTCGACGACAATAGGCTTGCTGGAACAAGACAGCAGCCAAGCGGACACTTCGCCAATGGCAACTGGAGTGTGCTTCACCACCCACGTGCGCCAGCGCCAATGCCAGATACGCTCCAATCGTTCTCTTTCTCCCTCGCTGTAACGGTCAGGAGAATAGGCGCAGAAGACGAACAACGGGCAAGGGAGCAGGATGGCAACAAGGAAAACAGCGGCGCCAACGTACCAGAGGACGGCGCGCCGCAGGCGGCGAGAGCAGCCCCTGGCGGCGGCGCCCGAAGCCGCGTCGCGCTTCGCCGCGCGCCGCACGCGCCACCACGCCACGGGGACGGCCAGGAGGCCGGCGAGCAGGAACACCGCCGCAAAGAGCAGCAATCCGGTCGTCGCCGCCCATTCCCAAAAGTACCCCCCACCGATAGCCTCTGCTGCGCGGGTGAAGAACATGATCGCCGCGCCGCTCGCTTCCGCCAGCACCAAGAGAACGATGAGCGCGGGCCACACTGGCGCGCCTGGCCCGCGCACAGCGCGCACCGCCAGGACGGCTGACCAGCAGCCGAGAGTCACCATTGCTGCAAGGCCGACGCCAAGAAAAACCGGGAGTTGACCGCGAATGCCGGAAAAGGCCGCGAGAGACGCCGTGGCCGCCGCGCAGAGGATGGCGAGGCCCTGGATGAGCAAGGCGTCGCGCGCCGCTTGCAAAGCTCGCGCCGGAACGGGGTCCATGGGGCCATTTTCGGCGGCTGCGAGACGGGCGCAAGCCGCTTGCGGGGATTCGGGGACGCCGTTCCTTGGTACACTGCCGCGGAAGTACGTGACCCTCCGTGGACCGCCCCACTAACCCCCAACTTTAGTCGGGGGTGGCAAGGGCAGAGATGAACAGGTACCACCGTTCACGGTGGTTTTGTGACGTGCGCAAGGGCTTAACTCCAGCGCGGTACACCGCTCCCGAATCGTAACTTGCGCCATGCGCGCCAGGCCCCAATCTATGTGTGGAAGGGGAAGGACCGATGACCGACGTTGCCGCCGACATGCTCGCCCTCGCCCGCGACGCCCGCGCCGCCGCTCGCACCATGGCTGGCATCGGCACCGAGCAGAAGAACACCGCTCTGCGGTTCGCGGCCGAAGCACTGGTCAAGGAGCGCGCGGCCCTTGAAGCCGCCAACGCCGAAGACCTGGCTCGCGGCAGGCAGGATGGCGTGCCCGCGCCGATGCTCGACCGCCTCAAGCTCGATGCCCGCGTCGTCGCCCGGCTCGCCGAAGGCCTCCAGCAGGTGATCGCGCTGCCCGATCCGGTCGGCCGGGAGCTCAGCCGCTCAGTGCGCCCGAACGGCCTGCTGCTGCGCCGCGTGCGCGTGCCCATCGGCGTGATCCT
>JAPLOD010000577.1 GCA_026692735.1 Planctomycetota bacterium
CGCTGTCACCCGCTGAGAAGGCGCTTCTGGAGCGAGTGTCTCTCCTGGTCCATCGGCAGGATGAAATGTACGTGCCCTTCAGGGCCGCGCATTACCTGGGCGTCGGGCTGTCGGCGCTGCGCAACATTGAGAGTGCGCTGAGCCGCTGCGCCCAGGCCGGCTCGGTGCGGACGATCCTCGATCTGCCCTGCGGCCACGGGCGCGTGTTGCGGTTCTTGCGAGAGCGCTTTCCCGATGCGGCGATCACGGCGGTTGACCTGGACCGTTCGGGGCTGGAGTTCTGTGGGCGGGCGTTCGCCGTACAGACCGCGCCGTCCAGCCCCGACTTCGACACGCTGTCGCTGCAGGGACGCTTCGACCTCATCTGGTGCGGCTCACTGGTCACTCACCTGGATGAAGCGGCGGCCACGAGTCTGCTGCGTTTCTTCCAGCGGCATCTGGAAGCTGGCGGGACGTGTGTGTTCACTGCTCACGGCGCGTATTCGGCGGCGGCGTTGCGCAAGGGGGAAGCCGGCTTCGGCCTCACCCCGCAAGCGCAGCAGTCCCTGCTCGCCGGTTTCGAACGGACGGGATACGGCTTCGCGGCCTATCCCGACCAGCGCGGGTACGGCATTTCGATGGTTACGCCCGAACGCATGAGGGCCCTTGCCGGCGGCATCGGCGGCTGGAACGAGACGTTCATGGCGGAGCGTGGCTGGGACAACCATCAGGACGTGTACGCGTTTTGTCGCTCCGGGGCATGACGCCGCGGGCCACGGGAACGTCACGCACTGGGTAAGCGGCGTGGGCTTTCGCTGTGTGGAGGTAAGGCGATGCGTAGCATGATCGTTCTGCTGGGGATGGCGATGGGCCTGCAAGCGGGGCGCGCCGCGGACCGGGCGCCTGGCGCTGCGGGACCCATCCAGCCTGTGGTCGAGGCGGAGGAAGACGTCTATTCCTGCACGCCGGCCAACAACGGCGCCGGGCCGATGTGGTGCAGCGGCTCAACGTGTCTGGCGCGCGTCGGTCAGGACGTGTTCGCCAGCGGCCTTGAGACGCTGACGGACGCCAAGCCCCTGAACAACTGCCGCTGGACGTTGTACAAGCGCGGCGCCAATGGCTGGGAACTCCAGCAGGCGGACAAGGCCGGGCGCACGCGCGAACCGTGTCCGCTGGCAGCGTTGGCAGGTGGCAAGCTGCTGCTGTCGGTGAACCCGACGCTGGTGCCTGACCAGAGGGCCGGTCCTGCGCGGCCCGAGATCCTGCAGTTTTCAGCGGCCGATCCCAAGGCGCCGTTCGAGACGATCCTGCCTGCGTGGGACGGGACGCTCCAGTTCACGGAGCACTCGTACCGCAGTTTCGCGGCCGACGGCGCTGCCGGCACGCTGATTCTTCTTCAGAACATCGGCTACACGCACGCCGAATGGGCCTTCCGCGATCAGGATGGGCGCTGGACCGCGCGGGGCAAGCTCCCTTGGCCAATGGGCGCCGAGTACGACAAGCCCGGACCCATCCGCGTGTGCTATCCCAACGTGGCGCTGAAGGGCCGGGCCGTCCATTTCTGCGGCGTGAGCGACATCGTTGAGCCGTATCAGAAGTGGCGTGAGTACAAGCGGCGCGTGACCGGCCAGGAGTGGGACTATGATTTCCGCCGCTTGTTCTACACGTGGTCGCCCGACATCACGGCGGCGAAGTTCGGCCCGTGGGTCGAGATCGCCAGCCGCGACAAGACCGCGGGCTGGATCTCTCCCGGCGACCTGTGGCTTGGAAACGATGGCGCGGTGCACGTGCTCTGGACGGAGCGGGCCCTTGACGAACGGATGCGGAAGGAGTTCTTCCCGGGCGAGAAGCAATCGCACGCGCTCAACTATGCCGTCCTCCGCGACGGCAAGGTGGCCGCGCGGCGAACGCTCGTGCTGGCGGAGGAGGGTGGCGCAAACGAGGTTCCAGGGCGGGGCCGCTTTCACGTCACGCCGGAAGGCCGGCTGTTCGTCTTCTACTATGTCAGCGGCACGGACGCGGGCGGCAAGAACGTCTCCGAGAACCGGCTGACGGAACTGTTGCCCGACGGCTCCAGCGGCCCGCACGTCCGCGTTCCTCTGAAGCGTCCGTTCAGCGAGTGCTTCACCACCACTGTGCGGAGCGGTTCGCCGCCATCGAGCACGTTGGAGATACTCGGCCAACGAGCCGGCGCGCCGCAGGCGATAAGCTACGCCCGCATCCGGTTGCAGTAGACTGCGCTACACCCGCTCAAAGACGGTCCGCAGCGTCTGATCGTCAGCCCAGGTTGTACAGGACCCGCCACCAATGCTCGTCAATCCGCATCTCCGGCAGGACGATGTTCAGGTGTCCGGGAACGTCAATAGTGAACCAGTCCTTCCCGAACGGCTTCGGTAACAACGGGGCATCCGAGTAGGCAAAACCATACTCCCCCGCGTGGCCGAGATCCCTCGTCTCGATCACCACTGTCAGCTTGCCGTCCGCTGAGACTTTGGCCCATACGCAGCCCGCTCCTTGCCCGCGGGCGAACGTCTCGTTCGGCTGTACCGCGCGGAGAGACCCCGGTCTCGACAAGTCTGCCAGCCGCAGTTCCTTCTCTTCGTTCGGCGCGATGCCCATGAGTCGCACTTGCGCCACGACCGCCGCCAACCGTTCCCGGTCGAAAGGCCCCGCATTCCGTGTGGACCACATCCCCAAGGGAGTGACTGTTACCAAGAGGTAGGCGCCTGCTACGACAATGATGACAAGGCACGCCGCAAGGAGCGCTCTCTTCATGTTGCACCTCGCAGATGCTCCCGCAGAGACCAGTGCGCCTACACTTGCTCGAACGTCGTGCCCAGAGTCTGCGTCTGGCCGGTCTGAGCGGCACGGTAGGCGGCTTCGATGATCTCGATCACGTGCCGCGCGTGTTCGGGTGTGGAAGCCGTCGGCGTGCCGTCGCGCACCAGGTCCACGAGCTGCATAATGTCCTCGAAGACGTGCGCCTCTTCCATCTCGCGGTGCGGCGTGTTCCTGACGTGCGGCAGCAGTACCTGATAGCCCTGTTTGGCCTTGTCGGCTTCTTCTTTCCCTGGATACGGGATCGGCTTGCCGTTCATGTCGAGGCCCACGACCGCGCCTTTCGAGCCGTAGAAGTTCGGGTTCGCGAAGCGCGTGATCGTTCCCGCAAACGTGCCGTGCACGAACGCGAACACCGTGTTCCCGAAATCCAGGATCATGACCGTGTTGTCGTCGCAGTCGCTGACGAACTTCCGCCCGCGGAACTCGCGTTCCCTGATCGCGACGCCCGAGAACGCCGTCACGCGCTTCGCGGGGCCGAGAATCCCCGTCAGTGCGTGCAAGCCGTAGACGACCATGTCGTACAACGGCCCGCCGCCGGCGGCCCTCTGCCAGTACCACGCGGGGTTGATGTTGCTGAGCGCGTCGTTGCCCTGCCGGCAGCCTTCCTTCTCGTGGTACGTGCCGAACGCGCAGCCGATGACCGCCCATGCCAGCCGCCCCAGAACGCCGTCGCGGATCAGGTCGCGGATGCAGCGGTTGTGCGGGCGCAGCATTTCGCCGGGACACGCCACGAGCTTGACGTTGCGCGCTTTCGCCTCGGCGATCAGCGTGTCGGCATCGGCCGTGGTGGTGGTCATGGTCTTGTTGAAGTGGACGTGCTTGCCGGCGCGGATGCACTTCAAGCCCTGCTCGAAGTGGATGCCGATGGGCGTGCCGAGCGTCACGGCCTCGATGTCGCCCTTGGCCAGCATATCGTCGAGGTCTTCAAAGGCCTGCGGGATGTGGTACTTCGCCGCCGCCGCTTTCGCGCGCCCCGGCGCCGGATCGCAGACCGCGGTCATGACGACGCGCTCCTGCACATCCGGCAGCACGAGATGGTCCAGCGCCCCGCGGATTCCAATGCTTCCCGCGCCGACGATGCCGATCTTGAGTGGACGAGCCATACGCCCCTCCTTGCCAACCGCAAAGGCGCCAAGAATGCAGAAGTCTCTCTCGCTTCTGTTCTTGGCGACCTTGGCGTCTTGGCGGTTCCGCTTCCCGTCAGCCCTTCACCGCGCCTTCCGTCATCCCGCGGATGAACAGGCGCATGGTGAAGACGAACAGGATGATGACAGGGATGCTGGAGATGGCGAAGCCGGCCATGAGCGGCCCCCAATACTTGAGGTACTCGCCATCCAGGCGCAGCAGGCAGACGCTGACGGTGTAGAGCTCGGTGTCGCGGATCACGATCAGCGGCAGGATGAAGTCGTTCCACGCGGCCAGGAAGCTGGTCACGGCGATGGTGCCGGTGATCGGGCCGCTCAGCGGCACGACGATATTGCGGAACTGCTGGAAATGCGACGCCCCGTCAATCTCCGCCGCCTCGAACAGGTCGTTCGGGATCTGCTCGACGAAGCTGCGCAGGACGAAGATGTTGAACGCC
>JAPLOD010000578.1 GCA_026692735.1 Planctomycetota bacterium
GATGATCGCCTTCTTCTCCTCGAACAGCATGTCCAGGTCCAGCATGCGCCTCTGCGACTGCGGCGCCTGGCCGCCGCCGTCCCCCGAGGCCGCCCAGCGCGCGTTCGCCAGCAGGTGCCGCAGGTTCACACGCGACAGCCCCGCCGTGTGGATGGCGATCTCGTCCGCCGTCAGCGCGCTGATGCGCGCCAGTTCGTTCTCGGAGACGACGGTCCGCAGATACTCGAGCCGCTCCTCCTGGTCCGGCAGCGGGATGTGGGCCTTCGTCGTGTACGGCGACCGCACCAGCAGGGGGTGCAGATCGGCGAGGTTCTCGACAATCAGCACGATCGTGATGTCCGCGCGCGTGAACGCCGGATCGTTCGACCATTTATGCAGCGTGATCAGGCTGGCCGCTTCGTCCTGCGTGAAGTTGTAGCCCAGGCTCGCGGGGGCGACGAAATGCGCGTAGTCCAGCAGCACGGCGCCGCGGTAGTTGGGATTATCGAGCAGCCGCGTGCGCAGGAAGCGCTCAATCAGCGGCAAGGCGCGGGCCGGCTCGCGGGGCAGCCGTTCGGAGTAGGCCGTGCCCTGGACGGTGTCCACGGCCTTGACCACTTTGGCGAAATCCTCCCGCATCGTGCTCTGGGGAAACCATATCCCGGCGGCCTGATCGTAGCACACGATCATCTCGCGTTGCGGGAACATCGTCTTGATCAGGAACTCCTTGAGCCCGACGAAGTTCAGACCGCCCGGCTCCCGCACGGGCGCGAGATCATGCACGTTCCCGTGCAGCAGAAACGTGTTGACCACGCCTCCCTTGTAGGTGCGGATCATCTCCTGAGCCCACGGGGGGACGTCGAGGTTCCTCTCCGGCGCACTCATGCATAACCTCCCACAGGAAACAGTGTCGAGCCAGCGTGGCTATTGTAGCGCCGAACGCCGGAAACGCATGTGGAGGCGCGCACAAACTCGCGTTGTGGGCAAGCCCCAATCACGAGCCATAACCCAGCCGCCGGTAGTTCTCCAGCAGCCGCCGATACCCCGCTTCCGGCGAGTACTCGCTCACGTACCGTTCGCGCCCGGCCCGGCCCAACTGCGCCGCCAGCTCGGGGTCCTCATGCAAGCGCTTCATGCACGCCGCCAGGGCGGCAGCATCGCCCGGCTCGAACAACAGGCCCGTGACGCCATCTTGCACCAACTCTGCCGCCCCGGCCACCCGCGAGGCGATAACCGGCTTGCCCAGCGCCATCGCCTCGATGATCGTTGACGGGCAGCCCTCGGGCCATTCCGACGGGAAGACAAGCGCCCGCGCGGCGGCGATGCGCTTGAGCACCTCGGCGTGCGGCAGATAGCCCGCAAACGGCGCCCGGACCGGCTGCGGCAGCAGCGGGCCGTCGCCGATCACGGCCAGCGGCACGTCGCTCACCAACGCCTGCGCCTTGAGCAGCGTCGCGACACCTTTCTCCGCCACCAGACGTGCGGCAAACACAAAGCCCTCGCCGGCGGCGGAACCGGCGGCAGGCGCCACGTACAGGAGATTGGGCTGAACGACGATCCTCTCCTTCGGCACGACGCCGGCATTCACCAGCAGGTCGCGCATGTACGAATTGAGGGCGACAAACAGATCAACCTTGGTGTGCCAGGTGCGCAAGCGGCGGTGCCGCTCGACCATGCGCGTGTACGCGAGACTCGCGAACATGGAGCCTGTCCAGCAGCGGCACCGCACCGCGTGCTTCAGACCGTCGTCAAGGCAGAGCGCGCAGCGGGCGCCATCGCGGTAGAGCGTCCCCGCGGCACAGACGAGGCGGTAGTTGTGGAGAAACTGAACGACCTTGACCCCGGACGCGGCCAACGGCGCGTAGATGGCGGGACTGAGCAGCGGCAGCGTGTTGTGGACATGGGCCACATGCGGCTTGAAGCTGCGAGCAACCCGCGCGATCTCCTCGGCCGCCGCCAGGTTGTCGGCCGTCTTGAAGAACAGCGCGGCTTTGCGCAGCAACCCGTAGCCGTCAATCTCGCGATTGTCCTTCTCGAAGACCTGGACTTCGTGCCCCTTTTCACGCAGCAGTTGCGCCTGCGCGGCGGCGACAACGTCCTCGCCGCCGGGCTGCCGATAGCGGTTGTGGATGATAAGGACACGAAGTGCGCCGGTTCCGCTGAACGCCACGCCGACACCAAACCCTTGCTGGAGAAGGCTACTTCTTCTCCGTGTCTAACGGCGATCGCACGCCTGGCGGTTCCGGCAACGGCAAGCCTTTCTCCACGGCTTCCGCCTTTCGGCGGTAATAGTCAAGAATCTCCGCAACGACCCTCTTACGCTCGCCACTGGCCGGCGAGGTATCAACCTCACGAGGGATCCGCCGTTGTCGAATCTTATGGTTCTGCATGCTCACACCCTGAATATCTCCGACTCCCAAACCCCGTGTTCAGCGCGCCTCCAGGCCATCATCGCCCAACCTATGGGCGGATACACGAATGACCCTCTCGGCTGTTCAGTACCATACCACGTAAGCCCCAGGTAGTACAGCCCGCTGTCGCGCCGAACTCTGATCCTGAGTTCTCTTCCGAACTCGAAGCTCTCCTCAAGCCAGTCCAGTGCCTCATTGCACTCGTCCAAGGTTGTTCGCATCACCTGCCCTCGCCCTTGCGCGGGTACTTCATGCAGACGTAGTCCTCCACAATCCTGCAGAACTGCGCGCTCAGCTCCTGCGGCGTGCCGTGCAGCGTCGCAGCGTTCTTGCCATCAACGTAGACCGGACAGTGCGGCGCTTCGCCGCTGCCGGGCAGGCTGATCCCGATGTTCGCGGCCTTCGATTCCCCCGGACCGTTGACCACGCAGCCCATCACCGCCAAGGTCATGTTCTCAACGCCTTCATACTGCTTCTTCCACCGCGGCATTGTCTCGCGGACGTACGCCTGCACTTGCTCGGCCAGCTCCTGAAATGTCGTGCTCGTCGTGCGTCCGCAACCCGGGCAGGCGGTCACGGACGGCGCGAATGAGCGCAGGCTCAGCGCCTGGAGCAGCTCGCAGGCGGCATACACTTCCTGCCTGCGATCGCCGCCGGGCGTGGGCGTCAGCGAGACGCGAATCGTGTCGCCGATCCCTTCCGCCAGCAAGACCGCCATGGAAGCGGCCGACCAGATGTGCCCTTTCATGCCCAGGCCCGCTTCGGTGAGGCCCAGGTGCAGAGGCTGCTGCGTCTTCGCCGCCAGGTCGCGATACAGCGCAATAAGGTGGAGCGGATGCGAGCTCTTGCACGAGATGACGATCTGGTCCGCTCGCAGGCCGCAGTCCAGCGCTGCTTGCGCGGATTGCAGGGCGGAGATGACCATGCATTCGTTGAGGATTTCCTCCGGAGTCTTGCCCAAGCCCTTTTCCGTGTTCTCCCGCATCCGAGCCGCCACGAGTTCCTGGTCCAGCGAGCCGGCGTTGACGCCGATGCGGACGGGCTTGCCGTTGTCGCGCGCAATCCGGCAGATGGCGGCGAACTGAGTGTCGCGCGCCTTCCCCCGGCCCACGTTCCCCGGGTTGATACGGTACTTATCCAGCGTGCGGGCGCAGCCAGGGCAGTCGGCAAGCAGTGTGTGGCCGTTGTAATGGAAATCGCCGATGAGCGGCACGTTCACGCCCGCGTCCAGCAGCCGCTTCCTGATTTCCACGACGGCGGCAGCCGCAGGCGGCACGTTGACGGTGAACCGGACGAGCTCCGACCCGGCGTTGGCCAGGCCGATGACCTGCTGCGCCGTCGCCTGGGCGTCGGCCGTATCCGTGTTGGTCATGGACTGCACGACGATGGGCGCGCCGCCGCCCACCGCAACGTTCCCGACCATCACCTGAACAGTCTTGCGCCGCACAGCGAGTATCATGAAAGGCATTATACGTTGCCGGGGAGAGTTGTCAGTCCGCGTTTAGTGCCCGAACCGCTTCTTGCGCTGCAGGTCCTTGGGGGACGCCGGGCCGTGATTCCTGTCGGGGGCCTCTCTCCCGTGCAGTCCGGGCTTGTGGCCCGGTCCCGGCCGTGCCCCGAGTCCAGGCTTCCTCATCCCCATGCGGCCAGGCAGCATCCTCTTTTGCGCGGCCGGCGCGGCCAGGTTCACATTCTTGAGCGCCTCGGCGATTTCAGCCGGCGCCTGGTAGCGGTCGGCCGGATTCCGCGCCATCATCTTCATGGCGACTTTGGCGAGGTCCGGCGCGATCTTCGGGTTGTACTCGCGCGGATCAGGCGTCGGCGCACTCACGCGGCGATGCAACACCTCCTTGGGCGATCCGCCTTCGAAGGGCCGCTCGCCGGTCAGGCAATGGAACAAGCAGCAGCCCAGCGAGTAGATGTCGGCCCGCGTGTCAACCGCTTCGTTCAAGACCTGTTCGGGCGCGACGTAGTAGGCGTTCTCGCCGTCAAGGAAGCGGGCCTGTTCGCCTTTCGTCAGTCCCAGGTCAGCCAGCTTGGTCTGGCCGTCGTCGTTGACCATGATGGTGTTCGGCCGGATCTCGCGATGGATCACGCCGGCCCTGTAACCGTAGTCGAGCGCGCTGGCGGCCTGAACGAAAACCTGGACCGCGAGCTTGGGTTCAATGCGCCCGCCCTCGCACTCGTCCATGATCTCATCCAGCCGCTGGCCCTCGACATATTCCATCGAGTAGTAGTACACGTCGCCGCTCGTGCCAACCTCGTGCACGTGGATGAGATTCGGGTGGTTCAGACGGCCGGTATTGCGCGCCTCCGCCAGGAACTCCTGCACGAAATGCTGGTCCTTGGTCTTCTCCGCCGGGAGAACCTTCAGCGCGACGGTGCGGTCCATCGAAAGCTGGTGGGCCTTGTACACTGTGCCCATCGAGCCCTCGCCCTTCACCATCATGATCTTGTAGCCTTTGACGAGGTCCTTGCGGACCACCGTCGCCCCCATGCCCTTGATCCACGCCTGGCGCTCGTCAATCACGGGCGCCGGGGGCTTTGAGGATACCGGCGGTAGCTCGCTCCCCGATCCGGGCGGCTCCAGCTCCAGCTCATCCGCCGCCAGTTCGTCAAGCCCGGCGTCCTCCAG
>JAPLOD010000579.1 GCA_026692735.1 Planctomycetota bacterium
GGCCAGCGCGTCGCCCATGGCCAGCATCGCGACCGTCGAAGCGCTCGGCGCCATCCGCAGCGGGCACGGTTCGTCGAGGTTCCCGATCTCGAGCACGATGTCCGCCTGCCGCCCGAGCGCCGAATTCTTCGTGGCGGTCAGCGCGATGAGCGTGCAGCGGATATGCTTGAGCGTCGGCAGCAGGCGCAGCAGCTCTTCCGTCTCGCCGGAATTCGAGATGCCCAGGACCACGTCCTGAGCCGTGACCATGCCCAGGTCGCCGTGCACGGCTTCCGCCGGGTGCATGAACAGCGCGGGCGTGCCTGTGGACGCAAAGGTGGCCGCGATCTTCTGCCCGATGATGCCCGCCTTGCCCATCCCGGTCACCACCAGCCGCCCCGCGCCGTTGAGCCCCAGCACCAGCGCCGCCGCCTGCTCGAACGGCGCGCCAATCCGCTCCTCCAGCGACGCGACAGCGCGCGCTTCGCTCCGGACCACCTGGCGCGCGTATGCGAGATCGGGACTCGTCCCCCCCTGTGGCTTCATCGTTGGTCCTTGATCCTGAGGCAGCGCGGCCGTACGCCGCTACCCAAGCCTCTTTTCCGTCAGTTCTTCGTTCAACAGACGGCGCGCGCCGTGGCCCGCTTCAACAAAACATCCTGGGGCTTGAGCCCCGAGGTGCGGCGCGCGCTCAGTCCAGCTTGAGAATAGTCCCCCGCTTGTCCTGCCGCGTCGAGAACACCTGCGTGTGCGCGCCCATCAGGAATGCGATCTCTCGCGCCGCCTTGAACGCCACTTCCGGATCGTTGCATTCCTGGCTCAAGTGCAACTGCACCAGGTATCGCGGCCCGCCGTTGGATGCATGCTCCAGCACGCGGCGGAAGGCTTCCGCCGCCTGAGCGTTCGACAGGTGCCCCTCATCGCCGAGCACTCGTTCGATGAGCAGCGGATGGCGGCCGCTGTTGCGCTCCATCTCCTCGTCGTGGTTGAACTCCAGCGCCAGCAGCTCCACGTCCGCAAGCGCCCGCACCAGGCCGTCATCGAGCCGCCCCAGGTCCGACAGGTACGCGAGTTTGACCCACCGCACGCTCTGTGTCTCCGCGCACCGCGCCTCGATGCGGAACCCGAACGTGGGCGGACTGTCGTGCGGCACGCGAAGCGGATGGAACCGCATGACCGCCTCGTCCGCTTGTGGCACGCTCAGCCCTTGCTCCTGGCTGCCAGTGGCCTGCGGCTGAGTGCTCTGCGCTTTGTGTCGTGAGTGCTGAATCCGCGCGCGGCGCGCCCGAATCTCGAACGGCTCCGAGTTGAACGTGCGCAGCAGCCCTTTGTCGTGCAGCCGGTTGTAGTACCGGCCGCCTGCCAGGTGGCGCGCATGCTGCTCATGGCAGATGAACTCGACCTCGTGTTCCGCGCACAAGGCCAGGCATTTCTTCTTGAGATGGTCGGCATGCGTGTGGGTGAGGACCACGGCGGCCAGCGTTTCCCAGCTCGCGCCGGTCCCTTCCATGCGCGCCGCCAGTTCGTCGGGAGCGAAGCCGGCGTCAAGCAGCACGTGCGCCTCCGGCGCCAGCACCAGCGTGGCGTTGCCTTTGGACCCCGAACCGAGCACGCAGAAACGCACATTCATACGACGCAGTGTACCAGAGACCGGCATATTGAGAATCGCGAAATGACAAGGGTCAAAAGAAGGTTGTGCTTCGGCCGGCGGTAGTGCCGCGTTGTGGTGCAGGCCTCTGGCCTGCCCGCCGCTCGGACGGCCGCGGCACGGCGCCCCGGTTACGGGTTTCGCAACCGCGCAAGCACGCGCTGCACTTCGGCCAGTTGCCAGGCCACTTCCGAGTACTCGTTCTTGGCCGAATGGTGTTCCACGCCCCAGTAGCCCTTGTAGCCCGCGTCGAGCAGCAGGCGCATCTTGGCTTCGAGGCACGTCGCCGCGACGTGCGCGTCCACGTGCGTGTGCATCACCCACGGCGCGGCGAGCTTGTCGCCCTCGTCTTCGCGGCCATCCACCCAGTGGCCGATATGGAGCAGAATCCCATAGGCCGGATGGTTCACGGCCTTGTACACGCGGGCCATGTTCTCGGGCACCAGAGCCGGTCCGAAGTGCGTCTCGGGGCCGACGCGGTACCCGTTGTCGCCGGCGCGCTTGGCGTACTCCTTGAAGCGCCGCACCAGCACGTCGCACTGCTCCTCGCTCATCGCCGCATCCTTCCCGCCGAAGTCAATCCGCACGGTCTGGGCCTTCAGCGCTTCCGCGACCCCGAGGTGGACGAGCAGCACCTGGTGGTTCTTTTCGCGAGTCGCGGGATCGGGGTGCCACGGCTGTGCGCCGTCAATGTGGTAGTTGGCGACGGTCATTTCCTTCTCGTCCAGAGCCTGCCGGACCTTGCGGATGTAAGCGGCGTCCGTGGTGCCCACGGTGCCGCTCCACAGGTCGGCAGTGTCGAGCCGGTACCGGTACTTCACGCTCTCGAGGTAGCCGAAGACATCCATCCGGCCCTCGGCGAGCAACCCGTGGAACGCGTACGACGCTATGGAAATCTTCATGGAGCTGCTCCTTAGCCACCGGGCGTTGTGCCACTGCGGGCTTGTAGTGGCGCCAAACTCCTACAGAGTTCTTACACCGTTCTTACAACTTTCCGGGCAACCTTCCTGCCTTTTTAGCGTCTATACAACGGACCTCATACAAGGAGAACCCCATGTCGCGCCTGCTTCCCCTCGTGCTCGTCCCCGCGTTGTTCACTGCTGTCCTTTATCCGGGTGAAGCCCCCGAGCCGGACGACAAGGCCGCGACCGTCGCCTCCGCCATCACCGAAGTCACGGTCTACGCCGACCGCGCCCGCGTGACGCGCACGGCCGCCGCCGATCTCACGGGTCAGGCGCAGCGCGTCGCCTTCCGCAAGCTCCCCGGCTGGGTGGACGACGGCTCCGTCCGCGTCGCCATCATGCCCGCTGACGCCGGCCAGGTCCTCGATGTCGAAGTCAAGAAGACCTTCCTCGCCCGCCCTTCCGATGAAGACTTCCGCAAAGCCGAACTTGCCGTGCGCGAGACCACCGACAAGGTCGCCGCGCTCGATGACGAAAGCAAAGTCCTCGACGCGCAGGCCAGGCAGATTGACGCCATCCGCGCCTTCTCGCTGGACCGGCTGCCCAAGGACGCCGCCGTGCGCGAAGTCAAGACCGCCGAATTCGGGCTGGTCGTGGATTTCGTCGGCGAACAGCTCCGCAAGATCGCCAAGGCCCGCCGCGATATCGAAAATCAGAAGCGCGACATCCAGCCGGAACTCGCCGCCCGCCAGCGCACCCTCAACGATCTCCATCAGAAATCGCAGCTCGAACAGCGCACCGTCCTGGTGGACCTGAAAGGCGCCGCCGCCCGCAACGCCACGCTCAGCCTCACCTACATGGTGCCCGGCGCCACGTGGGAACCGGTGCACGAGCTGCGCGCGCTCCCCAACGCCAAGACTGTGACGCTGGCCTCCTACGCCGTCGTCACGCAGACCACCGGCGAAGACTGGCCCGGCGCCATGCTCGCCCTGTCCACTCAGCAAACCAGCGCCACCATGCGCCTTCCGGAGTTGCAGGCCCTTCTGGTTGGCAGCGGCCGTTCCGTCGCGCGTGTCGTCACCGCCGACGACAATAACGATTCCTTTGAGCGCGCCAACAAGATTTACGACGGCCAGATGGTCCTGGCTCCCGCCGGCCTTCTTCAGGTCTGGTACTCGCCGGCCCAACAGCAGGAGTACGAGGGCAATGCGAAGCGCCAGCAGGCCGTGCAGCGCAAGGTCCAGCAGGTCTTCCAGGCGCTGCAGCAGCGCGGCACCACGGCCCACTTCGCCGCCAGCGCCCAGAACATCCGCTCCGATGGCCGCCCCGTGCGCGTGCCCATCGGCGCCGCCACGCTCGACGCCCAGAACCGCATCGTCGCCGCGCCCGAAGTCTCGCTCAACGCCGCCCGCACCGTGGACCTCGTCAACACCGGCAGCCAGCCGCTTCTTCCCGGCAAGGTTGCGCTCTTCCTTGAAGGCGCGTTCCTCGGCGCCACCGCCACTGAATTCGTCTCCCCAGGCGAATCCTTCTCCATGTTTCTGGGCGTCGCCGACCGCGTGAAGCTCGCCCGCTCGCTGGACTCCAAGCACAGTTCCTTCTTGAGCGACGGCAAGCGCACGCGCATGCAGGTCGCGTACCTCGTCACCGCTGAAAACCTCGCCGACCAGCCCATGTCCCTGCAGCTCGCCGACCGCGTGCCCGTGGCGGAGACTGAGGAAGTCCGAGTGCGCAACGTCAGAGTCACGCCCGAAACGCGCCCCGACGACAAGGGCCTCATCAAGTGGGAGCTGACTCTGGCCCCCAAGCAGTCCCGCGAATTCCGTATCGAGTACACCCTCGAATACCCAACCGACCTCCCCCAGCGCGCCGCCGAACAGGCCGAGCAGTCCAAGGTCCCCCAGGTGGATTACGGCTTCAGCCCCAACGCCCCGGCGTCGGCGCTCAAAGAACAGATCATGCACCTGGAGAAACAACTGAAAAAGTAGACCGCGTGGCCGCCCTTGCTGGGCGTGGAACTGCAAGATGACGGCGACGGCTAAGGAGTCGCACCATGGCGATGAACAGCTTCCTGGACACTGCAAAGGACTGCGTGGCCGACGGGGACCCGAAGAAGGGGCGGGAGCAGATGATGGCGTTCATGGGTCCGCAGGCCGTGGACCACGCGGTCCGCAGCGCTATCAACCTCTGCTGGATGATGCTGCCGGATGAGAAGAAGAACATAGATAACGTCGAGGCGGAGATTCAGCGCCTCGTCGAAAGGGCCCTGAAGGATCTGAGGGCCGACTGCCAGGCATTCGGGATTCCGGCGGCGGGCGGACCAAGAGGCTAGGCGGCTGGCCGCGGCCAGCCACGTGACCGCTGATTGCGCGTTGTTCCTTCCGTGGGTGCCAGCGGCCCGCAAACACCAACAACGCAGACCAATAGCACCTGACAGTGAGTCCAAGCTGCGAAGGAGCGTTGCATGACGAAGCCCAGGCCACCCGCCGACATCACGACAGCACAAGGAGCGCGCTTGCGGTTTGAGGTCGTGGACGTCAGACACCATCGGCCCGACTACTACGCCGACGTGTTGGCGGGCTATAAGGCCATCCGGTTGATAGACGATCGCGGCCGGACACGGGGCGAGTTGGTGTGGCGGCTCGCGACGGGCCAGACCGTTGAGATCACCGAGTTCGGCATCTACGACGAGGCGGATCGGCGCCAGGGCTGGGGAACGCAACTGCTGGAGGCCGGCCTCGCAAGCATGCGCGAGTTCTTCCTCGGCAAGCCCTACAAGCTGCGCCGCATCTACATCTTCTGCGACTCGATCAACGAACAGGGTCGGCGCTTCTACGAGGCTCATGGGTTTGAGCTCGCGGCAATCCTTCCGCGCTTCTACCACTATTGCGACGCGGCGATGTATGCGCGTGACATGGAACGTGAAGATATCGCCTGACCAGCCGGGCGCTACGGCATCATTGCCGTGGCCGCGGGTAACCGCGATACACGCAGAGAGCGCGTATCGGGGCGCCGCAGGCGTTTCAACGGCGACGGACAGACACCCACTGCGGCAACACGCTCCCGTCGGCGGAAGCGCATGTCGCGTTCAGGCCGTTGTGGTGTGCTGCTGCACCCATGCCGTGAACTCATCACGGCGCAAGGTTCCCGCCGCGAGAGCCAGAATCGTCCTTTCCTGCTCGTCCACGGGAGCGTCGAGTTCATGGCCGTTAAGAACCAGGAAGGTTTCCATTGCGGCGTGGCCGGTCCGCTTGTTCCCATCAACAAACGGATGGTTCATGACGAGCGAGAAGCACAGCGCGGCCGCCTTCGCCATCAGGTTGGGATACAGATCCGTGCCGCCGAAGGTAACGTGCGGCTGGGCCAGCGCGGATTCCAGCGCCGCCAAGTCCCGGAGGCCGCGCGTGCCGCCTGTGGACTCCATAAGCTTCTCGTGCAGATCGAGAACTTCGGGAAGAGACAGATAGCGCATCAGGCCAGCCGCCGGTACAGTTCCTGATTCTTGGAGAGCACACGGCGCGCGGCCTGTTCGAAATCGGGTTCCGGCTGCCCGATGAGTTCCTCGACGGATGCCGTCAGAAACTGCTCCGGGCGCAAACCGTAGCGCAGAGCCTTCTCGCGTAAGGCGTCAGCCTTGGTGTCTTCAAGCTGCACTGTGAACGTCGTCATCTCGGTTCAGCTCCGTTGGGAGCAGAATACGACCGTGACGCGCTCCGGTACAGCCTTTTTTCGCGCACAATGCCCCAGCGACGGACAGACACCCACTGCGGCAGCGCGCGTCCGTCGGCAAAGACGCCTGGAATCTGCGTTTGACGAACAACGACCGATGAAGGATGTATCGTCTCCGTCGTCACTCTTGCGTGCTGCAGTTCGGGTCTTGAACGTTGTGCTGCTCTGGAGGCTTGACTCTCATGGCGAAAAAAGCCGCTTTCGTTATTGTTGCGCTGCTCCTCCTCGCATTCCTCGCCGTTGACTTCCTCCAGACGCGCGCTCTGCGCAACTCTATCCAGGAAGCCCGCGCTGCCGCGGCAGCCGCGACTGGCAGAGCTGAAGCGCTCGAGACGCAGCTTGTCGCAAGCCGCAAGGAAGCCGTCGCTCTGCAGGCCCAACTCACCTCGCGGCGCGATGAGATCGCCGCCCTGCAGAACAAGGTCGCCGACCTCGAACGCCAGTCGAAGCAGCGCCTCCTCGCCGCGCCCGTTGACATCCCCCTTCCCGGCGTGCAGCTTCCCCTTCCCAACCTGGACCCCAACGGCGATATCGGCGCCTTCCTCGAAGCCTTCGGGCCGGACGTCAGGATCGCCCTGGACCAGGCGCTCAACCAGATCGCACCCCCCGTGAACGGCCAGCCTCAGAATGGAAATGTGAGAGTCATTGTCAACGGCGTTGATGTCGGCGCCGGAAATGCCGCCGGCCAGCAGCCCAACCAGCCCGGCGCGCCGAACGAGCGCAGGATCCAATTCCCTGGCGGAAGGATGCAGATCCGCATCCTGGGCGCCGACAACCAGCCCGCCCCGCCCCCCAAAGCCCCGCCCGAAAAAGATCCGGGCAATTTCTAATCCGTGTGCCAGTGGTGGCGCCGCCCACCATCGCGCGTGAGGAGGAAGAGGACATGGCGGGACAAAGGCTTCGGGTGGTGATGGTCGGCTGCGGGGGGCGGGCGCAGGAACACATCGCGTACATGCTGGATTGCGGCGCGGTGGAACTGCTGGCGCTCTGCGACCTCGACGCGAAAAAGCTCAAGGACACGGGCGCCAAGTTCAAGGTCGGCACGCTCTACACGGACATGGCGGAGGCGATCAGGAAGGAGCAGCCGGAACTGGTGGACATCTGCACGCCGCCGACGATCCGCACGAGTATCGTGGAGCCGGCGCTTGCGGCCGGCGCGCCGCACCTGCTCATCGAAAAGCCCATCGCGCTGAAGCCGTCCGAGGCCCGGCGGCTCGTGGAACTGGGCCGCGACAGACTCATCGCCGTGAACACGCAGTGCCAGTGGATGCCGCACTGGCAGCGTTTCTGGCCGATGCTGCAGGAGAAGGCGTTCGGCGAGATCATCCGCATCTACTGCGGCAGCG
>JAPLOD010000580.1 GCA_026692735.1 Planctomycetota bacterium
CCATCGTCGGCGCCGCGGGCCTGCTGCCGACGCTGGCTGCCCTGAAGAAGGGCAAGCAGGTCGGGATCGCCAACAAGGAACCTTTGGTGATGGCCGGGCCACTCATGCTGGCGGCGGCCAGGGAATCCGGCGCAACAATCCTGCCGATTGACAGCGAGCACAGCGCGGTCTTCCAGTCCGCGCGGGCGGGCGGGCCGAAGGAAATCCGCAAAGTGATCCTCACCGCTTCCGGCGGTCCGTTCCGCACGGCGACAAAGGAGTTCATGCAGCGGGCGACGAAAGAGGCGGCGCTGCAGCACCCCACGTGGAACATGGGCGCCAAGATCACGATAGACTCCGCGACGCTGATGAACAAAGCGCTCGAGATCATCGAAGCGCATTTCCTGTTCGGCGTGCCGTACGAGGCGATCGAAGTGTGGGTGCACCCGCAGTCAATCGTGCATGCGCTGGTGGAGTTTGCGGACAGCTCGGTCGTGGCGCAGTTGGGGCTGCCGGACATGCGCCTGCCGATTCAATACGCGCTGACGTACCCCGAGCGGCTGGATGGCGGGCTGCCGGCGCTGTCCTTGGACCGCATGCAGGCGCTGGTCTTCGAGGCGCCGGACCGGAAGCGGTTCCCCAGCCTTGATTTCGCATACGATTCCGGGAAGCGCGGAGGAACGGCGCCGGCGGTGCTGAATGCGGCGAACGAACAGGCGGTGGCTCTGTTTCTCGACGGCAGGATTCGTTTTGGTGGTATATTCGACCTGGTGGGGGAGACGTTAGCCGGGCACAACGTGCGCGAGATCGGCAGTCTGGAAACCGTCTTGGAGGCCGACCGCTGGGCCAGGGAACGGGTACGCGAGATGGCGAAGACCAGGAAGCACACATGACGACGGCACGGCAAGGATGCCGTGGCACCCCGCGCGCGGCGGACAATGGAAAGCAGGAGAGGAGGAGTTTCAAAAGGGCGAATGCAGAGATGAACGCATGGTGACGTCTGAGCCGTTCATTTTGTACTCCGCGTTTTGAACTGCGACTATGTTTGACTGGCTCCACGGCGCTCTCGGACTGATACTCGGCTTCTCGGGACTCATCTTTGTGCATGAGTTCGGCCATTTCGTGCTGGCGAAGTGGCATAGCGTGCGAGTGTATGTCTTCTCGCTCGGCATGGGGCCGTACCTGGCGACCTACACGTGGCGCGGGACGGTGTACGCGCTGTCGCTCATACCCATCGGCGGCTACGTGAAACTGATGGGCCAGGACGACCTGAACCCCAACGCGCCGCCCAGCCGCGACAAGGACGACTACCGCAACAAGCGGCCGGGCCAGAAGGCGGCGATTCTGGCGGCGGGGGCGATCTTCAACCTCTTGTTCACGGTGTTCGCGTTCGCGCTCTGTTACTGGCAGGGCATGCCCGTGGGACCGCCACGCATCGGCAACGTTGCTCCAGGCACGCCCCTGGCTGCCGCCGTGTTGCACCCCATGAGCGAGAACAAGCCCGCGAAGCTCCAGCCTGGCGACCGGATCCTCGAGGTCAACGGCGTCCCCGTGAAGACGTACGTGGAGGTCCTTCTGCAGGTCTCGGGCGCGCGGAAGGGCCAGGATCTGTACCTGAAGATTGACCGTCTTGTGGACCTTGTCGTCGTCAAGGCGCGTCACGACAAGAAGTTTGGCGCATCCAGTATCGGGCTGGACAACTACTACGAGGAGGTTCCGTTGCCGCTCGGCTTCACGACTGAGGACCGCGTGGTCATTGATCCCACCGTGGACAAGAAGATGCTGGCGATGCCCGCGGCGCAGGCGGGGCTGGCGAAGGACGATGAGGTGCGTGAGGTCGCGGATCCTGACGCGCCCGACGGGCCTGTCGTGACGGAGGTCAAGGATATCTATGACTTCGTCAACGCGGTTCGCGGCTCCGGCGGCCGGACGCTGACGCTGACCTACCTGCGTAATGGCGAGAGGAAGACGGCGCGGGTGACGCCCGTCAAGCCTGCCGACGCGGAGGCGTACCAGATCGGCGTGCGTCCCGACATGAGACGTTACGTGGTGGACATTGACAAGGATTCCGAGGCGTATGGCAAAGGGCTGCGGGATGGCTGTTTTGTGCTTGGCTTTATTCCTGATGATCCCAATGTCGAGAATTGGAAGGAATGGAAGTCGGGGCGGCTGGTGTGGAAGAAGGAAGCGGGGGGCAGGAAGATCGAGACGCGGCTGACCGTGCCAACCAGCGGCCGGCTGGTGTTCACCCAGACACGGCAGGCTGTGGAGCGGCTCAAGGCCGACAACCTGGGCACGGCCATGGGCATGGCGTGGGACGACACGGTGCGCTTCTCAGGAAGTGTGTTCATCGTGCTGCGCGGGCTCTTTACCGGCGATGTCAGTTTCAAGGCTTTGTCAGGCCCTCTGGGCATCGGGGGGGGCATTCTGCACATTGCGGCCAGCCAGACTTTCCTGAACTATCTCTGGTTTCTGGGTTTCATCTCCCTGAACCTCGGTGTGCTGCAGTTCGTGCCTATCCCGCTCCTGGACGGATGGCACCTGTTGATGGTGCTCATTGAGAAAGTGAAGGGCAGCCCCGTACCGATGCGGGTCCAGGAAGCCTTCCAATACGTCGGCCTGTTCATCATCGCCGCCTTGCTGATACTGGCGACGTACAACGACATTGCGCGGTTCTTTCCGAAATGAGCGACGCACAAGCGGCCGGTTTCCAGGTGCTGGTCAAGCCGGCCGGGCCGACGTGCAATCTCGGCTGCAGGTACTGCTATTACCTGTCCAAGACGGAACTGTACCCGGGCACCACCAGCTTCCGCATGTCGGATGAGGTGCTCGAGAGCTTCGTCCGCCAATATATTGCGTCGCAGAGCGCGCCCGAGATTCCCTTCGCGTGGCAGGGCGGCGAGCCGCTGCTGCTGGGCGTGGAGTTCTTCCGCCGCGCCGTTGAACTGCAGAAGAAGCACTGCCCGCCCACGCAGCGCATCAGCAACGCGCTCCAGACCAACGGCACGCTGCTGACCGCCGAGTGGTGCGAGTTTCTGCGCGACAACAGGTTCCTGGTCGGGATCAGCATTGACGGCCCGCGGCGCCTGCACGACCCGTATCGCGTGGACAAGGGCGGTCAGCCCACCTTCGACAGGACGCTGCGCGGCCTGGAACTGCTCAGGCAGTACGGCGTCGAGTTCAACACGCTCACCGTCCTGCATCGCCAGAATGCCCGCCGGCCGCTTGAGGTCTACAGGTTCCTCAGACAGATCGGCAGCCGCTTCATGCAGTTCATCCCGCTGGTCGAGCGCGTCGGCGCGGAGAAGAAGACGCTGGCGGGCCCGCCGGAACCTGACGGGAAGGGCGGCGACGCGCCGGTGACGCCGTGGAGCGTGGAGCCGGCCGCGTTCGGCGAGTTCCTGTGCGCGGTGTTCGACGAGTGGCTGCGGCACGACGTGGGCGAGGTCTATGTGCAGATCTTCGAGGTGCAACTTGCGCTGCACATGGGACTGCCCGCCTCGCTGTGCGTCTTCGCCGAGACCTGCGGCAAGGGCCTGGTCCTGGAACACAACGGCGACCTGTACGCCTGCGACCACTACGTGTATCCCGAGTACCTGCTGGGGAATGTCCGGACACGCCCGCTGGCGGAGCTGGCGAACCTGCCTCGGCAAGCGGCCTTCGGCGCGGCCAAGCGCGACACGCTGCCCAAACAGTGTCTGGCGTGCGACGTGCTCTGGGCCTGCCGCGGCGAATGCCCCAAGCATCGCTTCGGTGCCGCGCGCGCCGGCGAACGGGGCGTGAACTACTTCTGCGCCGGCTACAAGCGTTTCTTCCACCATGTCGCGCCGTACATGGAGAAGATGGCCGCGCTGCTGCGTGCGGAGCGTCCGGCGGCCGGCATCATGGCGGCGCTGGCGCGGCAGGAACGACAATCGCGGCGTCAAACCAGGTAGGTGAAGCGTCACGCTCCGTCGCGGGCCGATCACGTCCGGCGGAACGGTGCGCTCCGCCCACTGCACCCGCTCGATGCTCAGATGGACATCAGCCGCAGCTCCTCGCGGAGCCGGTCGGCGAGGGTGAGGCCGGGCGGATCCGACGTGAAGAAGATGATGCCGTCCACGTCCTTGAGCTGGTACAGGATCAGGTTCCACGGAAGCTGCGGGATCTTGCGCTCCAACTCCTGGTAGGTCCAGCGGCTGTTGCGCGAATACAGCAGTGCGATGACCGCGGCGCAACCGTCGAAGTCCATGCTCTTCAAACGTCGCGCCTTGGCGAACAGGCGGAAGCTGAGATTGGCGGCGCGCGGGCCGCTATAGACGATCGAGGCCAGCAGCCGCAGGAACGAGCGCGCGCTGTCAGGCGGAGGGTGCGGTATGCGCGCTCCGCCGGGGATCTTTCCTCCGACCGTATCGGCGGCGGACGCGCTTGTGTTTCCCGAGAGGCTTGCAAGGTAGTCGGGCCCGGCCCGGGCGTTGCCGACAAAGAGCAGGCCGACCACGACAAGCGCCGTCAGCACGCGGAGAGTGTCCGCCGAGGGCAGGAGTATCCCGAAGACCAGCCCCAGGATCGCATAGACGAGCACGAACGTGATGAAGAGGACGACGAGTGCGCCGACCGCCGCGCCCGCCGCGCTGAGCGTGGTGATGCGGATGTCAGCCGCGACGCTCTTCCGGAGCCATTCCTTAGCGGTCATGCCACGAGTCTCGCCGTGGTTTATCGCTGGTGCTGCGAATCCGCGCAAGAAGAGATTGCGCCGCCACAGAGTGCGCGGTCAGCGCTTCATCTCCTCCAGAGCCTTGCGAGCCTTGTCGGCGGCGCGGCTGTCGGGGTAATCGGCGATCAGCTTCTCCAGCATCGTCCTCGCCTTGTCGCGCTCCTGGTTGGCGAGGCAGTTCTGCGCCAACTGGTACAGCTTGTCGGCCTCCGGCGCCGGGATCTCCCGCAGGGCGAGAACGAAGGCGGCCTGACACTCCTTCAGGGGCAGGTCGGCCAGTCCTCGCGTAAGCGAATCGAACTCCTTCTTCGCGTCGGCGATGCTTTGGCGCGCGTTGGCCGCATCGCGCTGCGCGCCCCCGAGCCGCTGTTGGGCCTGGCCAAGCTTCTCCTGTGCCTGGGCCGCGGCCTCCGCGGCGGCGTTGGCCATCGCCTGCCGGTCTGCCGCTGTTCTCGAGCGGTCGGATCGCGCGGCATCGGCCGCGCGCTCGTTGAGCTTCACCGCGGCCTCGAGTCGCCGCACATCGTCCTCCGCGCTCTTTGCCTGGCGCAGGACGTCTGCGGCCGCGCGGATCTTACCCACAAGCGCCAGCGCCTTGGCGGCTCGCTCTTCCGGTGTCGCGGGCAATGCCGGAGCGCTCGGCGTGTCCACCTTGGCGATCGCAGGGGGCTGTTCCTTCCGGTCCGCCGTTGCCTCCGGCTTTACGGGCGGCTCGGCAGTGCCCGGCGCCGGAGCGCGCTTGCGGAGTTCATCGCGGGCCTGGGCGAGCAGTTCCTCCGCCACCTTGCGGTCGGCGTGCGGCTGCGTTCCCAGGGCGCGCAAGGGGGGCTCGAGCGCGGCGACGACCTGCTGCCATTCATCCTTCTTCCTGGCTTCGAGCGCTACCACGAGTGCGGTGCTGAGGGCCTGCCGTGCCAGCTCGCCGCCGCGCTTCCGGTC
>JAPLOD010000581.1 GCA_026692735.1 Planctomycetota bacterium
AAGGCATGATCCTGGTTGATACCGGCTACTTCATCGCCCTCCTGACGCCGAGCGATGCGCTGCACCAGCGTGCCTGCGCCTGGGCGGAAGCCGTGGACGAGCCCTTGCTTGTCACCGAGTACGTCTTGTGGGAGTGCGTGAACCACCTTTCACTGCCGGAAGACCGAGAGAAGGCGAAAGCGCTTGCGCAACGGGTCAGATTGGGAAACGAGTGTGTTTTCGTCGCGGCTTCCCCCGAGCTGCTGGACGCTGGCTTGAGGCTGCACGCCAGCCGAATGGACAAAGCGTGGTCGTTGACCGACTGCGTGTCCTTCGTTGTCATGCAGGAACGAGGGATAACGCGCGCGCTGGCATACGACCAGCACTTTGCGCAAGGCGGCTTTGAGCCGTTACTCCGCCGCGATCCATGATGCGTGTGCCGCCGCGGGCCTGCTCCTGAACGCCAACCTTCGCAGTTTCGCTTTCCCGCACACGCCTTCGCGTTATCTTCTGTCCTCGATGCTCCTCAACCTCCTCTACCTGACGGCCGCCGTCCTCCTGACGCCGTACTTCATTTATCGCCGCGTCGTGAAGCGCAAGCGCAGCGGCGGATGGCGCGCGCGCATGGGCTACGCGCCGGAACGCCCGGCGGGCGTCACGCGCGTGTGGATCCACGCCGTGTCGGTTGGCGAGGCCGCCGCCGCCGAGACGCTCGTCAAAGCGCTCCGGCAGGCGCTGCCGGATCTCGATGTCGTCGTCTCCACCACGACGACAACCGGCCAGGAAGTGGCGGCGAAGCGTTACGGCGCGGACAAGGTGTTCTATTACCCGCACGACTTCTCATGGGTGGTCAAGCGCACGCTCGATCGCGTGAAGCCCTCGATGCTCGTGCTAATGGAGCTCGAAGTGTGGCCCACCATGACCGCCGAGGCCGTGCGGCGCGGCATCCCGGTTGTCGTAGTGAACGCCCGGGTCTCTGAACGCGCCGCGTGGCGGTACAAACGTTTCTGGTGTGTGGTCGGGCCCTCCTTCCGGCGCGTGAAGCGCTGGCTGGCGCAGAGCGACGAATACGCAACGCGGCTGAGGGACCTGGGCGTGGATCCCGCTGCTGTCGAAGTGTCCGGCAACCTGAAGTACGACGCCATTGACGTGGCGCTGCCGAGCGACGCCGAGCGTCAGCAGTTGCGTGCCCGGCTGGGCCTTCCGGGCGATGCGCCGGTGCTCGTCGGCGGTAGCACGCACCCGACGGAGGAGACGGCGCTGCGGGCGGCGTACACCCAACTGCGCAACGGGCCGCACCCGAACCTGCGGCTGATCCTCGTCCCTCGGCACCCGGAACGTTCCGGGGATGTGGAACGCGAAGTCACCGCCGCGGGATTCTCCTGCCTCCGCCTCTCCACTCTCCGCGCGAACGCCGCCAAGAGCCAAGAGCCAACAGCCAATAGCCAGCAGCCAAGAGCCAACGGCCCTCAAGCCTCAAGCCCCAAGCCTCAAGCCTTGTCCGTCCTCCTCGTGGACACTGTGGGCGAGCTGAGAGGGATGTACAAGGCGGCGGACGTGGCCTTCGTCGGCGGATCGCTGATCCCGCACGGCGGACAGAACGTGATGGAGCCGTGCGGGCTGGGCGTGCCCGTCCTCCACGGCCCGCACATGCATAATTTCAACGAGGCCATGGAGATCCTGCGCGCCTGCAAAGGGTCGGTGGAAGTTACGCGCGAAAGCCTGACGGCGGAACTGGAGCGCCTGTTCGCCAGTGCGGCGGAGGCGAAACAGATGGCCGGTCGCGCGCGCGCCGCGTTCCTGAGCAAGCAAGGGGCAACTGCGCGCGCGGTGGCCTTCGTCAGCCAGGAACTCCGGAACGCCCGATGATGAATTCTGGAACAGTCTGTTAGCTGGACCCCAGCCGCTTGAGGGCGACCAGCGTCATGTCGTCGGCCAGAGGCCCGGGGCCAGTATGCTCGCGTATCGTTGATACCAGGTAGTCAACGATCTCCTTGGGTGAG
Organism: Planctomycetota bacterium; assembly: GCA_026692735.1. GTDB lineage: Bacteria > Planctomycetota > SZUA-567 > H5-PLA8 > H5-PLA8 > JAPLOD01. The sequence continues at coordinate 1,983 of JAPLOD010000581.1, forward strand.
AATGCCGCACAATACAGCAGCGCCTCCTGCAGGCGTTGTTCCGTGAACTCATCCCTGCTGGGGCTCATGGCTTCGGTCACGCCATCGGTATACAGAAGGAGGAGGCCGCCGGGGGGCAGAACGACCTGGTATTCCTTGAGCTGCTTGGCGAACGACTCATTGTCGCCGATGCCCAGCACCAGGCCGCTGCCTTCCAGCGCCATCAACGAACCGTCGGCCGCGTTGGCCAGAAGCGCCGGCGGGTGCCCCGCGCGCGCGCAGCGCAGCTTGCCGGTGGCGTGCTCGAGCACAGCGTAGAACGCGCTGACGAACTTGCCGCGCTCCAGATCGCGGTTCAGATCGGTGTTGACGCGGAGCATGACCGCGGCGGGCGAATGGAGCGCCGCGCTGCGCACGGAGAAGCTCTTGAGCGCCATGGACATTATCACGGCGGCCTCGACGCCATGGCCGGAGACATCGCCGATCAGGAAGCCGGTGGACCCCTGGCCGGGGTTGAAGAAATGGTAGAGATCGCCGCCCAACTGGATGCTCGGCTCGTAGTATGCAGCCATCTCGTAGCCGGGGATTTCGGGCACACGGTCCGGCAGCATTTTCATCTGAGCGGCGCGGGCGGCTTCGAGGTCCCTCTTCAGTTCCTGCATGGAAGCGGCGGTTTGCTTCAGGCTGTCGAGGCGCTGGCGGAGAAAATGCACTTCGCGTTCCGCCGCCTGTTTCGCGTAACTATGGGCCCGTTCGGCAGCGAGCCGCTCCACAATGCTTTTCAGGTCCTGCGGCGTGCGATCCGTCTGCCATCGCGAATAGCGCCCCGGACATTCGGGGCTGAGCAGGTACTCGATGATCCGCTCCTGGATCGCGGAACCCCATGGGACGCGGTAGAGGTTGATCGCCGGGATCGCCCGTTCGCTGAAGGGGCAGATCCAGGCGCCGGTGTCGTCGCACACGCGGAACACAGGGTCGGTGGCGACGCGCTTCGCCAGTTCGACGCGAATTGCGCCTTCGCCCTGCAGAGCCATCAGCTCCGTCACCGACTTGACCGCCAGCGGGTCGTCGAGATAGACTTGGCACGCTTGCAGGTGTTTGAGCACTTCCGGGACGAACCACGACAGCGGGGCATCCGTGCCGTCCCATTGCTGCCGGATGACGCCCGTGTTGTGCATGCAGTGCGGGCAGACCCACTCGCCTTTCTCGGACGTGACATTGTAGCTCGGCGCTTCTTTGATCCGCATCAGCGCGGTGAGCTGCACGAGCTCTTCCCATGACCTCATCTGCGCCTTCAGCCCCTTCTCCTCGAGTTGGGGCAGGCTCAGCAGGTGTTGCATGACTTCCGGGCACTGCAGCACCGTCAGGCTGGAGCCGTCCCAGTCGGGCACCAGGACGCGCCGGGCAGTGTACGGGCACAGCCAGTCGCCGCCGAGCGGCCGGATCACGATGCGAGGATCGCCGGGGTCGAGCAACTGCGGAAGTAGCTCTGCGAGCGGCCGCTTGCCTTTGAAGACTCTGGACAGCGACTTGAGCCACGCGGGCATGCGCCCTGCCTCCCGACAATACTCGCCTCCATGCGGAAACGGATACCTAAGCCGCAAGCACTATAGCAAACCTCTCGGAAAGCGCCAGCTACCAGTGCGCAACATCTTGTACGCGATTGCCGAAGCGGCTGGGCGACCCGACAACCGGCAATGCGCTGGGTTATGCTGGCTTTCCGGCCGATATAGGGTATGCTACGCGTCATTCCTGAGAAGGACTGCGAGCCAACCGGGGGGAGAAGGTCCACAGTGGGGAGAGCGATGACAGCATGAGCAGGTTTGCTGCGCGTCTTTTCTGCATCTGTGCGGTTGTGCTGGGCCTTCACCTTTTCGCGGACGACACTGCAACTCGCCCGCAACTGACAGTGAAGGAGTTGGCGGTACTGAGCGAGGCCGTGGCGGTCGCGCGCGTTGGAATGGTCTCCGCAGCACCCGCGGCCGATGGCGGCGCCGCGGCGTTATGGATCGAGCGTTCCCTGAAAGGCCGCTTGCGTGGCGGGCGC
>JAPLOD010000582.1 GCA_026692735.1 Planctomycetota bacterium
CTCGCGGGCGATCCCCTCGATCTCGGTGGCGCGGTGAAGACCCTGGCGGCGCACCCCGACGGCCGGCAGTGGGCCGCGGTGGTCAGTGTCGAAGTTGGCGGCGAGCTGGTGCTGGGCGTGGCGGCGGAGCAGGGACTGACAGTCGTACGCCGCTTCGGAGCTGACGGCCGCCACCCTCAGGCCCTGGCCTTCAGCCCGGACGGCACGCTGCTCTTCGTCGGCAACGCGGATTCCACGATCACGGTGTACGGGGCAGAGTAGCGCGGCTGTGTTTGGGCTTGGGACTTGGGATTTGGTGCTTGGGATTTTGGTCTTTATTCCTGGTCTTCGTGCATCCGCATTTCGAGGCGCAGGGCTTCTTCGAGGCCGAAGCGGAGTTCGTGGGGCTTGTTGGCCACGTCATTCAGGACGGCCTGCTCAACGGGCTTGCCATCCACCTGCAGGCCGTTGGGGCTGAGGTTCTTGACCTCAATGGAACGCAGGTTGTACATGGTGATCTGAAAGTGCTTGGCGCTCACCGTCTGCGCGGACTCGTCGCGTTCGCGCTCCTCGGGCGTCTGCGTGCGGTATTTCTCGGTGCGCTTCAGAGAGAAATCCGCGTCGCGGCTGCGGCCGACGGTCAGGGTCTTGCCGTAACGCAGAGGGTAGACTTCGCCCGCAAAATGCCCTGCGATGCCCACAAGAGTTGGAATACGCTGCATTGATAAGTTCTTACCTTATGGACCTCAGCGCTTGTCGAGCGCGGGACCCGCGCCCGTCTCGCCCATTCCCAAGCCGACCTCGGGGGCCGGGAAGTCCTGCACCTTGACCTGCTCCTTCTCCATGATCTGCAGCGCGGCCTTGACGATGTCCTGCTTGGTCAAGGGCATGCCTCCGGGCGGCACTTCCACGACGACGCCGTGCTTGGCGCCGATCTCCTGCAGTTGTTGTTTCTCTTCTTCCACGACCTTGGCCGATGGCTTGTCCGTGATGTAGATCGCCTGGTCCACCACGTCCGCGTACGTTTCCGTGAGCTGCGTGAACCACTTCAGCGCCGTGCCCGCGTCCATGTCTTTGACGCGCAGTGTGAGCACCGGGTCCTTCTGCCGGACTTCCGGCGCAAGGATGATGGTGAGGCCGGTGAGCGAGGTCAGCAGGTCGCAGGCTTCAGAGAGCTTCGCGTCAACGAGCTCCGCCGAGACCTTCTTGTTCACCTGGCGCCACATGCGCTCCGCCCAGGATTCGGCGTGAGCCGCTTCGGCAAGAAGGAACATGGCGAGGACGAGGGTGAGTTTCCAGGAGCGGACCATCGGGCGACCCTCCAGAGCCAGCGCCATAACGATACCGCAACGCGGCGGCGGCTCAATAGAGAAAACACGGCCATGAGCCAATAGCCAACAGCCAAGAGCCAATAGCCAAGAGCCTACCCCGGCTCAGATATCCTCCAGTAGGTGCCCGAGTTTCTGCTTTTTCGTCCGCAGGTAACGCGCGTTCTGGCGCACCGGCGCGATCTCGATGGGGACGCGCTCCACCACGTCCAGGCCGTAGCCCGCCAACCCGACGATCTTCCGCGGGTTGTTCGTCAGCAGCCTGATCTTGCGGATGCCGAGATCCACAAGGATCTGCGCGCCCAGGCCGTAGCGCCGCAGGTCCGGCTTGAAACCGAGCGCCACGTTGGCCTGCACGGTGTCCGCGCCTTTTTCCTGGAGCGCGTAGGCTTTCAGCTTGTTCACCAGACCGATGCCGCGGCCCTCCTGGCGCATATACAGGATCACGCCCTTGCCGGCCTTGGCCACGGCGGCCTGCGCCGCGGCAAGCTGCTGGCCGCAGTCGCAGCGGAGGCTGCCGAGCGCGTCGCCGGTGAGGCATTCGCTATGAACGCGCACGAGAACCGGGTCAGTCTGCACGACGCCCGGCCGGACGTTGCCCATGGTCAGCGCCAGGTGATGCTCTCCGGAATCGCCGATGCAGGACTGGTAGGCATGCAGCTTGAACTCGCCGAAACGCGTCGGGAGCGAAACCTCGGCGACACGCTGCACCAGCTTCTCCGTGGCACGGCGGTATTCGATCAGATCGCGGATGGAGATGATCTTGAGCTTGTGTTCGGCGCCGAAGAGCTCGAGCTGCGACAGGCGGGCCATACTGCCGTCGTCGTTCATGATCTCGCAGATGACCGCCGCGGGGACCATCCCGGCCAGGCGGCAGAGGTCCACGCTGCCTTCGGTCTGCCCGGCGCGGACCAGCACGCCGCCACTGCGCGCGCGCAAGGGGAACATGTGGCCGGGACGGACGAGATCCTGCGGGCCGGACTTGGGGTTGATGGCCGTCAGGACGGTGCGGGCGCGGTCGGCGGCACTGATGCCGGTGGTGACGCCTTCCGCGGCCTCGATGGAAACAGTGAAATTCGTGCCAAAACGGCTGGTGTTCGCACTGGCCTGCAGCGGCAACTGCAGTTCGTCGCAGCGCTCTTCAGTCAGCGCCAGGCAGACTAGGCCGCGCGCGTGCTTGCTCATGAAGTTGACCGCCACCGGCGTGACCTTCTCCGCGGCGATGACCAGGTCGCCCT
>JAPLOD010000583.1 GCA_026692735.1 Planctomycetota bacterium
CACGAAAAAGGACATCAAGTCCGCAATCGCCGCTGCCGAATCCATTGAGTGGGCCTCCACTGTCGAGTTGGGCAGAACTTCACCACCCAAGGCATCGGCAGTTTTGTGTGAGGCCTTTTTCTTTTCTCCGCCCTTTCCCCGTCCCAATAGGGCTACCCACTCTCATGGAACAGGGCGGGGCGGATGACGTAGGCGGCCCAGGGCCGACCGGCTATACTGGCGCCGTGTCCGAGAAGAAGCCCAGGGAGGCAGAGAAGCGCGAGAAAGTGTCCTGCCTGCGCTGCGGCCGGGTGTTCCGGTCCCCGGACAAGCGGCACAGACGCCTGTGCCCGAATTGCAGGGGAAAGAAGAGCTGACTGATCGGTCCAAGGAGCCATCATGTGCAAAGGTCTGTCTATTCTCATTCCTGTTTTGGCATTCCTGCTGCGTTGCTGCGGCTGCCCGGCGGGCGACGACTGCGAGATCCGATTCGATGAGAAGGGCCTATCCAGCATCGTGCACAACGGGGTGGAACTGGTGAAGCCAGACGACCCGCGCTTCCGGATGCAGGCGGTGCTCTTTCTGGTGGATGCCACGACCGTCAAACCGGGGTCCCTGGACGGACAACGCCAGGTGTTTGCACCCAAGTTGCTGAGCCAGGCCTTTGACGCGCAGAAGAAGATCCTCACGCAGGAGTACGACGGGGTCCACGTGGAGTGCGCCTATGCGACGAAAAAGGACCGGCTGGACATGACGATCACCCTCAAGAACAACGCCGGCGATCCGATCACCTCGTGCGTCTTCTACCCGCTCAACATCTGCCTTCCCAACACGTCGCCGAACGCGCGCTGGTGGGACCATCTCGGGAATGCTTCTCTCGGCGACGTGTACCGGCACGAGAAGGGGACCGTGATCATTCGATCGACCACCGCCTCCCTTGCGTGGATCTACGGGATACGCGAGGGCAAGAACAATTCCCGGCCGCTCTATATCGGCGGCGCGGGCGTGGGCCAGCGAGGCCATCATCCGATCGTGGACGACGCCTACTTCCGCACGCCCGACCGGTTTGTCGCACCGGGCAAGAGCGACACCTGGAGCGTCTCCCTGACCCTTGGACCGCCGGGCGCCACGGTTGCGAGCCTGTGCCCCGAAGCCTACACGGAGTACGCCCAAGCCAACCCCATGACCCTGAACTGGCCGGATCGCAGGCCCATCGGTACGGCGTTTCTCTGCAATCCCGCCTGCGGCCTGAAGACGAATCCGCGCGGCTGGTTCCAGGCCGCGAAGGACGTGGACGTCACCACTGAAGAAGGGGTGAAGGCCTTTGGCGAGCGGTTGATGAAGTACGCGGACAGTTGCATCGTCCAGATGAAGGCCCTGGACGCGCAGGGGATCATCATCTGGGACATCGAGGGCCAGGAGATGCCCCACATGATCAGTTATATCGGCGACCCGCGTGTCCTGCCGCGGATCAGCCCGGAGATGGACCGCTTTGCCGACGCGTTCATGAAGAAGTTCCGCGACGCCGGCTTCAAAACCGGCCTCACGATCCGTCCCACGGAGGTCTACCAGCCGCAGCAGAAAGACAAGCCGGCGTGGTATCACCGGGAGGTGAAGGATCCCGTGGCTGCGATGTCGGACAAGATCAAGTATGCCCAGAAGCGGTGGGGAAGCACGATCTTCTACATGGACTCGAACGTCTTCAATAAGGACTTCCTCTCCAAAGACGAGGGGGAGCAGATGAAGTCCGTCCCCTGGACCATTCCGCACACCGTGATCGCGAAGCTGCAGAAGCTGCACCCGGATTGCCTGATCGTCCCGGAATGGTCCTACCAGCTCTACTACACATGCAGCGCACCGTACAGTTCGGTGAATCTGGGGCAGTTGGGCACCGACGAGGAGACGCGACGGATATGGCCCAAGGCGTTCCGGGTTGTCTCCATCCGGATGGGTGCGCTCGAGGCGAACTGGGAGGCGTATCTGGGCGGCGTACAAAAGGGCGACGTGCTCCTGTTCGAGTCCTGGTATGGCGCGCAGGAGAACGAGGTGGTCCGACTGATCTACCGGGAGGCGGCCTACCGCAACAAGGGGTTGCTGGATTCCCTCGGCAAGAATCGGCTGGAGGCGCTCCAGAAGCAGGCCAGCGACCCGTCGGAGGAGGTCCGTTTCCGCGCTGCGGCTGCGCTTGGCGCGTGCGAGGATCCAGGCGCGCTGCCGGCGCTTGCCGCCATGCTTGCGGACGAGAGTCCGATCGTCCGCAAGCGCGTACTGATCTCGCTCAGCCAGGCGCCCAAGATCGAGGAAGCGGCGGTGTTGGGCAAACTGGCCGAGTGGATCAAGGGCGGGAAGGACCAGCTCAACAATGTCCTGCGGGCGTTTGCCGCCGATGCCCTGGCCAAGGGTGGAGAGGCGGCGGTTCCCGCGCTGCTGGACCTCCTTCAGCAGGACAAGCCCGGTGTCTGGCCGGGCCCTTGGCCTTACGCCATTCGCGCGCTCGGGAAGACCGGCACCACCAGCCCCAAGGCCGAGGAAGTCCTGGTCGGCTACCTGCAGGCCAGCAAGCCTGACAAGAAAGCGGAGCACCGGCCGGCGGTGATCGAGGCGGCAGGCCTGCTTCGGCTCAAGAAGGCCGTGCCGATACTCATCCAGCAGCTTGAGGACCGGGTGCGGGACAACGAACCGCTGCGCGGCAACGCCGTGGTCGCGCTGGGCCGGATTGGAGACCCCAGCGCCATTGAGCCCCTCGTCAAGCACTGGGACGTTGGATACAGTACCGTCGTGGTCTACTGGATCTCTAGAGCCCTGGATGAGGCCCTCGCTTCGTTGACGGGCCAGAAGGAGATCCTGGGGAAGGACGCGTGGAAGAGCTGGTGGCAGAAGCATCACACGGAATTCAGGGCGAAACCATGAGCACTGTGCTTCGGGTCAAGGCAAAACCGTTCACGACATTTCCGAGCATCGCTGTCCTCTCCGTGCTCTGTAGCCTTGCCTTCTCTTCGGAATGCAGCAGCCGCAGCCCCAGACCTGTCATATTCCTACCAACCCGGAGCGCACATTTGCGTTCCGGGCATTGAAGAGCCAGAAGGCGCACAGTTCGACCGCCGCCGGTCTGTTCCGGCGGCACCATCATCAACCCGCCGGTCACCGGCCTGGACATGACGATTTACTTCGTCACCAGGGCGGTGATCCCGCCCTCGGCATCCCGGTTGCCTGCTCGCCCTGTGCGAATCTGGAACCTCAAGAAGGCGTTCTGACACCCTTGAAGCGAAAGAGCCGCGTGTTTGAAATTGTACGCTTGTTTGCGGGCAGGTCTTCGCCGGACTGTCGGTCCTCGATCAGCTTCCCCGCCCAGAACCGCACCCGCCTTCGTTCCCGCACCATGACTTCCTCGCCGGTCCTGGGGATTACGGGCTTTCCGCGCCTCTTTGACGCGCACCTCGAACACGCCGAAATCGCGGAGTCCCAGGCGGCCATCGGTGGCCAAGGCGGCGATGACGGAGTCCGCAGCAGAACAGCCCTCCAGGCGCCCGCAGTATTGGTGGCACAGGGAAAGCACACAGCCGCAAGCCCGTGGCACACCGACTTGGCCAGACGACAGGATTCCGCTCTTTCCGCGCCCGCGTCCCATGGTATGCAGAACGATCATGGGCTGGCTGACGGCGCCACTGTTCAGGCTGGACAACGGAACAATACAGAATAGGAGCAAACCAGAATGA
>JAPLOD010000584.1 GCA_026692735.1 Planctomycetota bacterium
TATCCATCTGATGGTGACGGGCCTGGTGCAGGGCGTGGGGTTTCGGGAGTTCACGCTGCGCACGTCGCGGCAGTTGGGCATCCGTGGCTGGGTCCGGAACCTGCCCACCGGCGAGGTGGAACTCGAGGCCGAAGGGCCGGAAGCTGCCGTCCAGGAGCTTGAGGGCAAGATCAAGAAAGGGCCGCGCGGTTCGAAAGTGGACAGTGTGAACGCTCTGAACACGAACAGTGGCGAGGCGCTTGAGGAGTTCGAGATTCGCGAAACACCGGCGAAGCCTTGAGGGGACGCGCAACCGATGCAATCGCTCGAGCGTGGCAGAAGCGGCCGGGTGCCACGGCATCATTGCCGTGACGCAGTCTTGCTCCTGGCCCTCTTGGGTCTGCAGCCATTCCTGTGGTCTCCCGCGCGCGCTCTTGTGGAGCGCCTCTACAGCCTGAAGGAGGTCATGGAGGCGTCCAAGGTCATCGCCGAGGGCGAAGTCGAAAGCGTGGACCCCAAGGAGAGGACCGCCGTCATCGCCATCAAGAACACGATCAAAGGGAAATGCACGTTCGAGAAAGTCAAGATCAACGTCGCGATGGGGCAAGTGTGGCATCCCGAGGCGCTCCTCAAGCATCTCAAAGTCGGCGAACCGGCCATCGTCTTCTACGACGTGGACGGCAGCATCCTCCCGGGGCTGGCCTACAGTTGCGGCCTGTGGTTCCAGATTTACGGCGACCTCGAAAGGGAATGGTGGCATTTCGTCCACATCGAACTCCTGATGAACCGCACCTACGCGGGCAAGACCGCCGACCTGCTCGCCATCGTCCGCGATGTGCAGGCCGGCAAAGCCGCGCCGCCCGCACCCAATGACAAACTGCCCCCCATGACGCACGATGGCCTGCTGGAAGTGGCGGAAGGCTCCAAGACTGGCAAGCCGCCTTCCGAGAGCACGCTTGACAAGGTTGACGGTTACGAGGTGTGCGAGGGCTGGCGTGTCGAGCACTGGGGGAAGCCTGCGGAAGTGTCGCTGGTGGCTATGGAGAACCGCGGCAAGGTCATCTGCCTCAAGTATGGCGGCAAGGAAGACGGCAAATACATCCCCGAAGCCGCCAAGGGCGGCGGCAAGCATGACAAGGTGGCCATCGTCCGCACGCTGGAGGCGGACTTCTCACAGGCCAGCCGTCTGCTGTTCGAAGCCGGCAATCGGAGCGACAAGAGGATCAAGGTGTCGTGGGAAATCTACACGATGGACTGGCAGTGCTTCGAGGGCCCCGCCGTTGAACTGGCGCCCGGCCAGCGCAAGTTCGACCTGGCCGTTGACCTGACTGCCCAGGACTTCAAGTGCGCCGCCACGAACTGGAAACACACTTCCGCCCTGCTCAACCGCCAGCGCGTCACCAAGCTGTGTCTGGTGGTTGATGAACCGCCTGAGAGCGGGACGCTGCTTGTTGACCGCGTTCGTCTGGACAGTGACAGCATCTTCGTCCGCTCCATCCCGCTCCCCAATTCGGCCGGCGCGACCGGCATCGTCTCCTGGGTGGATTACGACGGCGATGGCTCCCCCGACGTCTTCATCTGTTCGGCCAAGGGGAACCGCCTGTACCACAATGACGGCGGCGAGTTCACCGATGTCACGGCCGATGTGGGAATCAAGGGCGCCAGCCGTGCCGCCGCGTGGGCTGACTACGACGGCGACGGCGCGCTGGACGTCGTCTTCTCCGATCCGCCCGCGCTGTTCCGCAATGACGGCGGCAAGTTCCGGGACGAGTCGAAGCTGCTGCCGCCGTTGCCGGACGCCAGGGCCAAGAGCGTCGCGTGGCTGGACGCGAACGGGGACGGCCGGCCCGACCTGCTGTTCGCCGACGGCGAGCACGGGCTGTACCTGTTCCTCAACCAGGGGCACGGGCCGGACTGGTTCAAAGACGTCAGCGCCGAATGGGGGCTCGGCAAGCAGGGCGTCGGCGTCGGCAACGGCGAGTACCTCGTCCCCGTGGATTTCGAAGGCTCCGGTTTCACCGGCTTCCTCTACAACCATGGCCGCACGCTCATCGCCCGCAACGATGAAGGCAAGACCTTTCGCCAGGTCGCCAAGTCGGGCATAGAGTATTCCTCGGAGCGGCCCTTCGGCCTCGCCTTCGGTGACTACAATAATGACGGCGCCCTGGACCTCTTCGTGCCGCAGTCCGCCAAGTGCCGCCTGTACCTCAACAAGAGCGACGGCACCTTCGCCGATTGCCTCGGGCAGGCCGGCGAACTGGCGGCTATGCCGCGCAACGCACAGAGCGCCGCGTGGGGCGATGTCAACGGCGACGGCTTCCTCGACCTGGTCGTTGGCTTTGCCGATGCCCCCCTCCAGGTGTTCCTCAGCGAGGGCAAGGGCAAGTTCGCGGCGGGCGTGCCGCAGAGCGGTCTCGAGTGCACTGCCAATGCCACCGGTCTGGCCTTTGCCGACTTCGATAACGACGGAGATCTTGACCTCCTGGTGGCCAACGAGAAAGGTTGTGCCATCCTGGTCAATGCCTGCCCGCGCCCACAGGTGAACACCGTGAGTCTGCGGGTGCGGCTGCCGCGGGCCGCCGCCCCGGGCGCACTCGTCCGTCTGTACGACCTCGCGGATAAGCCGCTCGGTGTGCGACAGGTCGGGCTGGTGAACAACTTCAACTCGCGCGATCACGACGAGGTGGTGTTCAACGTGCCGCCGGAGAAGTACAAGCTCTCGGTCTTCTTCACCAACGGGGAAGTGAAGCAGAACACAATCGCCGTCGGCCAGAAGGGCTGGATATGGGAGGTGCCGCCCTTAGGCCCGAAGAAGTAGGCTGCAGCGCCGGCGTCTCGCCGGCATTCCCTCGCGCCACAAGGTTTCGGTCCTTTTCACGGGCGGGGATGCCGGGCAGAATAC
>JAPLOD010000585.1 GCA_026692735.1 Planctomycetota bacterium
TTGCGTCGGCCGCGGCGGGTGCAGCACCGCCCTCAAACGGGGGAGGCGCCCCTTGCTGCTCAGGTGGCACAGCGTCAGGTCGCGGCTTGGCTTTCTTCTTCGCCATGGGGGGGTTTTAGGGGAAAACGGCGGTTTGTAAAGGTCGCTGGTCGTGTGCGGTGGCGCAGGCGGCCGGGGCGAGGCACTCCGGCCACCTCGTGGCTCCTCGCCCTATTCGTCCTTCGGCAGGTTCGCTTCGGGGATGAAGGACTGGCCGGGCTTCAGGCGGAACGCCACCTGCGCCAGCAACTCCGAGGCGTTCTCGACGTCCTGCAGGTTCACGACTTCAATCGGCGAGTGCATGTAGCGGTCGGGGATCGAGACGAGGCCCGTGGCCACGCCACGGCGGGAGATCTGCATGGCGTTGGCATCGGTTCCGGTGGCGCCGCCGTCCCCGGAGACCTGGTACGGGATGTTGTGCCGTTCCGCGGTGGACTCAATGATATCGGCCAACACGGGGTTGCTGTTCGCGCCCCGATGCAGGATCGGCCCTTCACCCAGCTTGAACTCGCCCACCTGCTTCTTGTTCTCGGAGGGATAATCCGTGGCAAAACCCACGTCCACGGCAATGCCGACGTGCGGCTCAATGGCGTACGATGACGTGATCGCGCCCCGCAGGCCGATTTCCTCCTGGACCGAACAGACTGCGAACAGCGCGCAGGGCAGGCGGCGCGCTTTCCTCTTGTGCAGGTACGCATGGACTTTGCGCAGCGTCTCGACCACCACGAACGCGCCGATGCGATCGTCCATGGCTCGCCCCACGAGCAGGTCGTTGGCCATGCGGTCAACACCGTCCACCATGGTTATCGGGTCGCCGATGCGCACGCGCTTCAGCGCTTCCTTCTTGTCCTTGGCGCCGATGTCCACGTAGAGGTCTTCCAGCTTGGCGCCCTTGGTGCGATCCTCAGGCGGCGTCGTGTGGACGGGCCTTCTGCCGATGACACCCAGCACGGGGCCGTTCTTGGTATGAATGTGCACGCGCTGGCCCCAGTGCTGCAGCGGATCGGGGCCGCCGATGCGCGTGACCCAGATGTAGCCCTGGTCGTCCACGTAGCGAGCCATCAGGCCGATTTCGTCCACGTGGCCGGCCAGCATGACACGGAAGCCGCCCCTGGGGTTGAGCACGAACCACTGGTTGCCGTGCACGTCGCGCTGGACGTCGTCGGCGTAGGGCGCCATGTAATTGCGAATGACAGCCTGAGCCTGGGCCTCAAAACCGGAAGGCGACGGCGTGGTAAGGAGGGCTTCCAGGAAAGCAAGCGAGTCCTTCGACGGGATCGGCATGGCGCTGGCTCCTTTCAGAGAGGACCAGAACGTAAAACCGGATACGTCACACGTAAAGCGGAAATCGTAAAGCGTAAGATGATTCTTAGTCGCAGTGGAAGAGCTCCTCCATGTTGGCCCACCATTCGCCTTTGGCGCGCGTGGCGAGGGGCTTCTGGCAGGGCTTGCACAGGGCCCACCATTGCTGCGTGGTCGGATCGGCGGCCATCTTGGCCATGTCGGCGGCGAAGTTCCTGCCCGTGTATTCGAAGTAGCTGAAGAGGTAGCCATCCTTGTGATAGATGGAGTAGTTCCTGATGCTGCATTTCCTGATCATCTTCAGCACGTCAGGCCAGACAGCCGCGTGCAGGCGTTTGTACTCCTTGTACTTCTTCGGGCGCAGCTTGAGCACCATGCCGTAGCGTTTCATGATCCCCCTCCCGCAACAGACAAACCGCCAAGACGCCAGGAATGCCACAGGCCTTCGACGCGATTCGGAGAACCGCGCCACTACCACTGTGCCGGCATGTACTGGTCCACGTCGTCCTTGGTGATGACATGCTTCGGCAGGTAGTACACCGGCTTGGCGATCTCCTTGCCGTTGAACCAGTCGGCGGCGAGTTTCATGGGCAGCGCGCCGTCGGCCTCGGCAGACTGATAGGTGATGGCGTGGAGCGAGCCGGCCTTGACGAAGTCCATGCCGACCTTGCTGTTGCCGGCCGCCACGCGGATGATGTCCGCGCGCTTGGCGTTCTTGATGGCTTCGTTAATGCCGATCTGCGCGCCGGAATCGTCGGCGCTGACGATGCCGTTGAGATCCTTGCCGTACTTGGTGATCCAGTCGGCCACGACCTGAGCGGACTTCTCGGCCTCAAGCATCGTCGTCTGTTTCTCCAACAGCTTCATCTTCGGCGCGATCTTCTTGAGCTCGGAGATCACGCTGAAGGTCCTGGAAAAAAACGGCGAGCCGCCGGGCATGTGCTGGATGATGCAGTAGCCGCCTTCGTAGTTCATGCGCTTGGCGAAATCGCGGGCGAGCATCCGGAACTGGCCCCAGTCGTCCGGGCCGGTCCAGGCGAGGATGTACGGCATGCCAGCGTCCACGGGGATGAGATTGCTGGCGATGGTGGGGACGCCGGCCTGGTTGAGGCGGCGCAGCATGGGCACCACGGACTTGGCATCCACGGGGAAGATGATGACGAGGTCGGGCTTGTCGTTGATCAGTTGGTCCACCTGCTGGGACTGGATGTTCACGTCGGCGTTGCCGGCGGTGAGCGTCACAAGGTCAATGCCGTACGCATCGGCGACCTTCTTCATGCCTCGCGAATAGGCGGTCGTGTACGGATGGTCCATGTGCCTGAGACACACGACTTTCTTGCCCTTCGCTCCCGTCTTGGGCGACTTGGGGAGGTTGATCTTGTCGCACTTCCAGCCGGCATATTCCATATCGCACCAGCGGAGGGCGTCATCCTCCGGGAGCGCCTCCGGATTGGGGGGGCGCGGCGGGGGGTTGAGCGGGGACTGGTCCATGATAATGAGCGGCTGGCCGTCGTCCGACTTGAGCGCGGCAGCGATGGCCTCGGGGTCGGCAGAGGGGCTCCCGGCTGAACCGCGGGACGAGCCGGCAGCGGCACCGGGCACCTCAACGGCAGCCCCGGGCGCGACCTGGATGACATGCTGGTGGGAGTGGTGGAGAAACATGGCGAAGATAGCCACGATCGCCACGCAACCGGCGACGCCGACGCAGGCAAGTGCCAACGTGTGATCCTTGCGCTCCATGGAGGTATCCTCTTCGGTTTCGGCGGAGGGCGGTTCGGAGAATCGCCCCACGGTGTCCTTTTCGGTTTCGCGGCGTTCTTCCGGCCGCCAGTCACACGAGCCGGAGGACCGCGCTACAAGGGACGGGACTTCGGCCAGCAGATCCCGTCTCTGGCCTCGCTTCTTCTCCCGGCGGTACAGTGTGTAGGCATCGTAAAGGATGACGGAGGCCAGCACCAGCCCGCTGGCCATCAATTTTACCTCGTGTCCCGCGCCGCGACAGTCGAGCCCCTTGGTCAGTGCGGCCAGGGCCATCAGCGCCACGCCGCTGCCCGCGAGGCTGCCTCTGCCGCCCTGCATGGACGTGCCGCCGATGATGACGGCGGCAACGATCAGCATGAGGGAGTTCTCGCCCAGGTAGGGATTGGCGCCGGCCTCACCCATGGCAACAATGGCGCCGCCGAGGGCGGAGAGCACGCCGGACAGGGCAAACGCGCCGATGACGTAACGGTCAACGTTCAAGCCGGAATACCACGCCGTCTGCTGATTACCGCCCAGGAGGTAGAAACCTTTGCCGACGGGCGTCCGAGCAAGGAGCGCCGCCAGGAGGGCCATCACCACGAACGGCACAATGATCTGCGGCGTCAGGCCGAGGACCACCGGCCGCTGGAACCAGTCCGCCAGGTCCAGCGTCTTCGCCGGGATCGTGCCGCTCTTGGCATAGATGAAGATGACGTTCCGGACGATGATCATCGTGCCCAGCGTGACGATGAACGAGTTGATCTTCGTCTTGGCCACCAGCAGCCCATTGGCCAGGCCCACCGCTGTCCCGCAGCACAACGCCACGCAGAAGCTGCCGGCCCAGCCCAAAGACGGCTGCAAGCCGATGACCATCATGCCGCCCAGCGTCATGCACGCGCCGACGGAAAGGTCGAGCTGGCCGCAGATCATGACGATGGTGAACCCGGCCGCCGCCGGCAGGTTGATGCCCGTGGCCTTGAGGATGTTCCGGAGATTGTGGGAGGTCAGGAAGTTGGGCGCGATGGCGGCCATCACTACAACGATCGCCGCCAGCAAGACGTAGACACGGTAGCGGTAGGCCAGCGACGAAAGTGCGCCGGCCGTGACGGCCGAGTGAGCCAGCGTAGCGCCGCCACGTTCACGCATCGTCAAGCCCTGACTTCCTGCGGGAGAACGAGCTGATGCCCACGACCAGGATGAAGACCGCCCCAAGGATGATGTTCTTCTGGAAATCGCCGATGACGAATTCGCCGATGCGCACCAGCGACATGACCTTGTTCATCAGCGCGATGACCATCACGCCGCCCATGACGCCCACGATGCTGCCTCTCCCGCCGGCCAGCGTCATGCCGCCGAGGACGACGGCGGTGATGGCCTGGAAGTCGTAATCCCTGCCGATGTACGCGGCGCCGACCTTGTTGAAGCTGGTCAGCAGGATGCCGGCCAGCGCGGAGGCCAGCGCGGAGAGGATGAAGGCCGTCGCCACGACGCGCCGCACGTTCACGCCGGTCATGCGGGCGACTTCGTAGGATGAACCGGTGAGCTTGAGGTGGGCGCCGAAGGCCGTCCTGCGCATGAGCACATCGCCCGCGATGACCAGCACAACGAGCAGCGCCGCAGGCAACGGAACCACGCCGAAGACTTCGGTGTGGTACAGGTCCAGGAACATGCGGCCCGCCTGAGTCGCCTCGTCGGGGTACACCTGCCTGCCGCCATAGGCCTGGCGTATCAGACCGGAGAGCACGGACATCATGGCCAGCGTCCAGATGATGGGATTGAGCCGCAGATAGCCGATCACAAGACCGTTGATCACACCGATCGCCATGCCGGCAGCAAGGCCCGCGGCGAGGCTGACGACGAAGCCGTAGGTCAGCATGGACACCGCGACGATCCCAGACAGCGCCATGATGCCGGGGATGGACAAATCCACATAGTGCCTGCTGTAGGTGATGAAGGCCACCCCGGTACAGACGATGCCCAGCAGCATGATCTCGCGCAGGATGTTCAGGAGCGTTTCCCGCGTCAGGAAGCGGTCGGGCATCAGACAGCCCAGCGCGAAGAAGATGCCCACCAGCACGTAGACGCCCAGCACGTTAAGAATCCCATGCAGGCGGCTGGCGCGAGGATCGGGGGATGCGGGTTCGCTCATGCCGGCAGCAACTCCCCTTCCCCATTCGCGGCGAGCA
>JAPLOD010000586.1 GCA_026692735.1 Planctomycetota bacterium
CACGGCCAAAGCCGCCGGGACTGAACCCGTGGCGCCGCAGCCTGCGCTGGTGAAGCCGACAGGCCCGGTTGACGACCCGAGCAAGGCAGCGCCGGGACCGGAACTGGCGAACCTTATCTCCAAGGCGCTGGTGCTGAGCGCGGAGAGCAAGTTCCGGGAGGCGGCGGAAGTGTTCAAGCTGCCCCCCGCGAAGCTCGAGAAGTTCGACAGCTTCGACCGCGATCTGACGAAGATGCACGCGGACGCCTACACGGGGCTGGCGGAGATGAAGACGCAGATTCTCGAGCGCCTGAAGGCTGATCCCAACAAGGTGGACGCCAGCAAAGTCCTGGCGCGGGCGCCGGGGGGCAAGCTGGCCGGCGGCGACGAGAAGGAACTGTCCATCAAGGACAAGCAGGCGAGCTTTACCTGGAAATGGGAGAAGCTGTCCTTCGATGAACTCCAGACGCTCAGCACTCTGGCGTTGGGGAGCGTGCCGCCCAACGCGGCTCTGGGCCTGGGCGTGATGGCATACGATCAGAACACGGATCCCATGGACGCCTTCGCGCGCAAGACCCTGGCGGGCACCGCAGCCGGGACCGGACGCCGTATCCTGGACCTGATTGACCTGCGCGACAAAGTCGTGATCGCCAAGAAGCAGGCCGTGCAGACCGCCTACGTCGAGAAACTGCTGTTCGAGATGAACGAGGCGATGACGGACGGGAAGTTCGCCGTTGCGCTCGCCAAGGGCACCCAGTTGCGCAGCAAGTACGCCGACAGCGACGCGCTCAAAGCGCACAAGGCCGAGGTGGACGCTACGCTCGAGGTCGCCAAGCTCGCGACGGAGACCGGTGCAGTTCCGCAGCCGGGCAACGTGGCGCTGGCCAGCAGCGGGGCGAAGGCGTTGGGCCCGGAGGGCGCGGAACTCCTGATTGACGGCAACAGCACAAGGTACACGGGCGGCAACGGCTTCGCCACCGTGAATCCTGGGGGTGAGTGGGTCGTCGCTTTGCCCAAGGTTTACCTGCTGCGTGAGATCCGCATGTTGTTGTGGGACATTGACGCAGAGCGATACTACCAGTACCAGATCGAGGTCTCCTACGACGGCACGAAGTACGCCATGGTGGCGGACCACAGCAAGGACCAATGCCGCAGTTGGCAGGTGATCAAGTTCCCGCTGCGTCCCGTGAAGACCATAAAGATCAGGGGGCTGTACGACTCCACCCCCAACGGCTTCAACGTGGTCGAACTGGAAGCGTACTGCATCCCGCCTGACAAACCTCCGGTAAGTGCCAGGGCGGGCACGGCGGCCACGCCTGTCCCGCCTGTCCCGCCTGTACCGCCGCGTCCTCCGCCGAAGGTGCCGCCGCCGCCGCCCAAGAAGGGCGAAGGCTGAGGGTGGGGAAGATGAGCGATGCACTGCCGCGTGCGTCTGTTTCGGCGGTTGAATCGCCCTCCTTCTTCGCCCATCATCTGCCTATCGGCGTTCATGGTTCGTCGTTGTACCGTGTGTTCGGCGCTCCAATGGCGGGTGAACGTCAACAACGGGGCTTTGGGGGTATTGCATGGGCGGTGACATGGAGTTCTTCGAGCGGGTCGGGAATCGGCCAGGCAAACCTGTGATGCTGGATGCGCTGAAGTGGGACCGCGACGGCCTCGTCACCGTCGTGGCGCAGGACGCAACGAATAAGGAAGTGCTGGGTGTGGCTCATGCTGACCGGGTGGCGATCGAGAAATCGCTCGAAACCGGCCTCATGCACTACTACTCCCGCTCCCGCAAGAAGCTCTGGCTGAAAGGCGAGCAGTCCGGCCACTTCCAGAAGCTCGTCGAGCTGCGCGTGGATTGCGATGGCGACGCGCTCTTGGCGAAGGTTCGGCAGATCAAGGCCAACTGCCACCTCGGCTTCCGTTCGTGCTTCGCCTACAGAGTGGCCAAGGCCAGAACCGGCGCGTGGCGCGTCCGAGAGGTGGGCCGGAAGGTTTTCGATCCGAAAAAGGTGTATGGGAAGTAAGGCTTGGGCTTGAGGCTTGAGGAGCGAGCGCATGAAGACTGTGGTTGCACTTGCCGCGCGTGTGCTGGTCGTCGCGCTGGCGGTCTCGTTTGCGGCGGAGGCCGGCGAGGCCAAGAAGAACGAAGAGGCCGACCCGCTGGCCAAGTTTGGCGACGAGAAGCTCGCGGACATCGGCTTCTGCTTCCAGAAGTTCTGCGAGGCCGTTGCGGCCAAGGACGCGAAGACGGCTGCGGCGTTCATCACCGATATGCCTCGCGGCCTGGCTCAGCTTGATCTCAAGAAGGACGCCGACAAGGCTTCCTTCCTGAAGTACGTGGCCGGATTTGAGGGAGCGCAGTTGGTGAGTTCCCACCGCATCGCCATCGGCGGGATCGGGGAGGTTACCTACACCACGAAAGCCGGCAAGGAGCAGAAGCAGCGCATGCAGAACTGCGGCGGACGCTGGAAGCTGACGGGCCTGTAGGGATTTTAGATTTCGGATTTTGGATTTTGGATTGCCCGGCCGGTTACTGGCCAGCAAGGGGAGGCGGTATGACGGCTCGAACATCTGACGATCCCCTGGCGCGGCGTGTTGCCTCAAGTCTTCTCGTCCCTGCGCTGCTGCTGGCGGCTGCTTCGTTGCCGGCCGCGGACGCCGACAAGCGCGGCTGCACCATCACCGTCTCGGCCGGGGAGTTCGATCGCAAAGACACGCCCGTGAGTTTCGTTCTACCCGATGCCGCGGCTGACCTCGCCAAGACTGCGGCTATCACCGATGAGGCCGGCGCGGCCGTCCCATGCCAGCAGGACGCCAGGAAGCAGATCTGGATCATCCTGCCGGAACTGAAGGCCGGGCAGAGCAGGACGTACCGCCTGTCATCAGGCAAGGCGGCCGAGGCTCCCGCCACTGTGGAAGCCGTCAAAGACGGCGGCGTCGTGAAGATCACCGTGGACAAGAAGGAAGTCCTGCACTACCAGGGCGAGAAGACCGAACTGCCGAAGGGCTACGAGCCGCAGTATCAGCGCGGCGGCTATATCCATCCCGTATTCACGCCCTCGGGGAAGCTGGTGACGGATGACTACCCGCCCAACCACAAGCACCATCACGGCATCTGGACGCCGTGGACGAAGACGGAGTTCGAGGGGCGTCATCCCGATTTCTGGAACATGGGCGCGAAGACCGGCACCGTGGAGTTCGTGGCGCTTGACGACACCTGGAGCGGCGGCGTCTTCGCCGGCTTCAAGGCCAGGCACAAGCAGGTGGATCTGAGCGCCAAGCCGGAGCCCAAGACGGCGCTCAATGAAACTTGGGAGGTCATGGTTTTTCGCGCGGGCGGGAAGAAGTACAACGTGTTCGATCTCACGGTCACTCAGGAATGCGCCGCCGCCAGCCCGCTTGTACTGCCGCTGTATCACTACGGCGGCACGGGCATCCGCGGGAACCGGTCCTGGGATGGCAAGGCGAACTGCGAGTATCTCACCTCCGAAGGCGTCAGCCGTGCGGACACAAAGGCCACCAGCCCCGATGGTCCCCCGGCGCGGGCGCGCTGGTGTTACATGGGCGGCAAGGTGGGGGGCGAAGCATGCGGCATCGCCATGCTGGACCACCCAGACAACTTCCGTGCGCCGCAGCCGCTGCGGTTGCATCCGACAGAGCCGTTCATCGGCTACTGCGCGTCGAAGCTGGGCGATTGGAAGATTGAGCCGGGCAAGCCTTACGTCGCGCGTTATCGGTTCATTGTGGCCGACGGTCCGCCGGACAAGGCTGAGCTTGACCGGCAGTGGAACGACTTCGCCAAGCCGCCCCAGGTCACCGTGAAGTAGCCGCAATTTCCCTTGAAACGGCCTCTCTGAAACTCGAAACTACCCCCATGCGCAGGAAACTCGGGCGGTGTACGAACCTCGTGCGTGCGGGAGATCCTCCCGTGCCGCCGGGCGAGTGTGTCTTCGACAGGTCGTTCCCCGCGTCCGAAAAGGTCAAGAGCGAGACGTGCGAAGCCCTGGTGGGGGTGCTGACGGAGCGCGCCCGCCTGTGCGTGGACGAGGCGCTCACGAACGCCATCATGCACGGCTGCAAGTACGACAGCAGCAAACTGGTCCGCGTGCGCGCCTTCGTCACACCTGATGAATGGAGTGTCCTGGTCGAGGACCCCGGGCCGGGGTTCCGCGAGGAGGACCTGCCCGATCGGTTCCCATCGAGCGGCGTTTGCGCGACATGGAGTCTATCCTCTCGCTCACGCGCGCCATGGCCGCTCAGCCGGACCTGACGCGCCTGCTCGTGATGCTGGCCGCGTCCTGCTCCAAGGTGCTGGAGGCGGAACGGACGAGCATCTGGGTGGTTGATCTGCAGACGGGGGACCTTTACACCCGCGTCGCTGAAGGCATGGGCGCCATTCATGTGCCCAGGGGCAAGGGCATCGTCGGCGCCGTGGCCGAAAGCGCCCAGACCGTCTTGATCCCCGACGCCTACGCCGATCCGCGCTTCAACCCCGAGGTGGACCGCACGTCCGGCTTCCGCACTCGCGACATACTGTGCCTCCCGCTCAAGGACATCGAAGGCACGCGCGTCGTCGGTGTGCTGCAGGCCCTGAACAAGACCGACGGCGCGATGGACGACTACGACGTCGAACTGGCGTCCATCATCGGCGCGCAGGTCGGCGTCGTGCTGGAACAGGCCGCGCTGCGCGAGCAGGCGATGGAACGCAAGCGCCTGCAGGCCGAGATGGACCTCGCGCGTTCCATCCAGCAGCGTCTGCTGCCCAGCCGCAGCCCGCAGGTCAAAGGGCTGGACATCGCCGGCGCCAATACGCCCGCGACCGAAACCAGCGGCGATTACTTTGACTATGTGCCGCTCCCCGACGGCCGCCTGGGCGTGGTGATCGCCGATGTCACGGGGCACGGCCTCGGCGCGGCTCTGGTGATGACGGCGGCCCGCGCCTTCGTGCGGGCGTGGTGCGGCACGGAGAGCGATCCGGGGAAGATACTCGGCGGCTGCAACAACCTGCTCGAGAAGGACCTCGACGCCGGCAATTTCCTGTCCCTGTGCCTGGCGGCGTTCGATCCGAGGCGGGGCACGCTGGCGTACGCCTCCGCGGGCCATGACCCGCCGCTGGTGTACAGGTCCACTGAGGACGGTTTTTCGGAGCTGGAATCCACAGGCCCGCTGCTGGGCGTTGCGGAAGGGATGGAGTTCGGCGTCAGCGGCCCCGTGCCCCTCCTCTGCGGTGACGTGCTGCTCTTCATGACCGACGGTCTCTTTGAATGCATGAACGAGCGCGATGAGACGTTCGGCAAAGAGCGCCTGAAAGAGATCATCCGCGCGCGGTCGAACGACAGCGCCGCCGATATTCTTGGCGCGCTGTTGGAGGCCACGCGCGCCTGGACGGCCGGCAAGCCTCCGCGCGACGACATCACTGTTGTGGTCGTCAGGGTGGGGGAGGGGTTTGGCACGAAGGATGAACGATGAAGGATGAATGATGAATTTTGAATTCTGAATTCTTCATGTTGTGTTCTGCTGTTCTCTGCGTCTCTGCGTCTCGGCGGTGAATAGAGCCTACCTCAGCTTGACCTCGTCCACGATTCGTTGCAGCGCAGCCGCGTTGTTTTCAAGTGCGTCATTCGCGCCCTTGATGGCCAGCACCACGAAGCCGCCTTTCGCCGGCGCAATCAGGTAGCGCTGCCGCAGGTCCTTCACGTTCGGGTGCGCCGTCCCGGACAGCGTGAAGTCCACCTGCCAGGCCGGGACGCCGCGCCATTCGATGCTGTCAACCTTGGCCGCGTCACCGACGGCGGTCACGGGCAGGAACGCCTTCAGCGCATCCACGCCACCTTTGACCGGACAGACTTCCGCCGCCAGTCCGGGTACGTCCGTCTTGATGGCCGCCGCTTTCTGTTCCATGTCCCACTCGGCCTGCTTCCCTTCCGCCAGCGGCGGGAGCTTGAGCCCGCCGTCCGCGGACGCGACGGTTGGTGCCGGAGCCTGCGCGAACTTCAGGACGCCGCGAACGTCGTCATCCCACAGCGGCCAGCGTGCTGTCAGGCCGTCGCATTCGAAAGCGATCTTTACACCGTCGTTTTCGGCCAACGTTGGGAGAGGGACGCGGTTCTCTTTGCCGGCGGCGGCCTGCAGGGTCTTCTGCTGGTCAGGCAGCCCGTCGCCGCGGCTGCTCCCCGCCAGAGGCGCAGCCGACTTGCTGTTCCTCTGCCTGATAGGTCCCCAACTCACCTTTGCTGTCGCATTGGTGTTCGAGGTGAACGTAACCGCCGCGCCGTTGGCCGCGGGCTCAAGCCGCGGCGCAACGATCAATGGCCCCGGCTTGGCCTCGACGATGATAAGGAAGCGGGGGTAATCCACAGTCGGCAGACGCACGGTGATGCTCGTCGGCGTTGCGGCCGGCGTTTCCGCCGGGAGCGTCTTGTTAGTGATGGGATCGAAGACTGAGACCTTGGCTCCTTCGCCGCGCACGTTTGCCAGCGTCAGGTCGAACGTCTGCTCCGGCATGTCGTAGCGCGCCGGGTCGAGCGGCTCGGTGTCTTTCTTCCAGACGTGGACCATATCGCGCGTGACGACGTAATAGCCCACGGCAAACTTGTCCGCCGCTAACTGGAACGGCAGACAGGCGAAATCGTCGCGGTGGTAACGATCGGGGTGTGCCGGCGTGCCGTCGCCCTTGTACACCAGGCGCGGCTGATGCTCGACCAGCCTGGCGACTGACAGCGGACGCGCCGTCTCGACAGGCTGCCCTGTTTTCATCAGCTTCGTGACGCGCGCGATGGTCTCGACCTGTTCCCCGGCTTGAACGCGCACGTCATCCTTCAGCTCGTAGCTCGCCGCCTTCAGCGCCTTGTAGAACGCTTCCGCCACGAAGGTCAGGCTCATGTCGGTTTCCTGAGCGGCGAAGAGGTTGATCGTGTGCACGCCCTTGTGGCTGTAGAAGGTGAAGATGCGCAGTACGGCTTTCGCGCCCAGGTGATGCAGCAGGGCGATCAAGCGCGGGTCGGTTTTGGCGCAGCCAGTCTCCTTGATGAGCTTCTCGGCCCACGGCTGGCGGTCGAAGTTCTTCTCCGTCATCCACACCTGAGCGGGCCGGCCGGTGCCGGGATGGCTGTAGCGCGCGCCGCCCCACGGCCCGGGAAATGGCTGGATGTTCCGTGTCATGAACTCGGTCTGGTAGATGTAGTGCCACCATTCGGGCATGTTGACGATGTGCGTC
>JAPLOD010000587.1 GCA_026692735.1 Planctomycetota bacterium
CGAACGTGGCTGGCAGTTTCCCGGGAGGGATCATCGCGGGGCCCTGGGGTTCATGACGAGAAGCGCGCCGCCGGTCACGGTTTGTCGTCACCGGTCCTCTTCTCATACAGCTCCGGCGCGCCGCCGTCGTCCAGCACGCCGATGACGCGCGGGATGCCGCTCCCCAGGACAGGGAAGACGATGCCCGAGAGGCCTGCGGGGCCCGCGGCCGTCAACTTCTTGTCGTTGCTGTCCACCAGTGTCAGCGCGCACGCGCGCCATGTGCTGCTGTTGGCATCGTAGCGCAGCACGACATCGCGCTTGGCCTGTTCCTTGCCCCCGATGACAAAGCGCCGCTCGAGGTCAATGCGCAGGCTCAGCATGAGCCGGTACGTGCCTTGGCCGGCGGGCGTCAGCGAGACGTGCAGCGCGTCGTTCTTCTCGATGCAGAGTTCCTTGGCGGCGAAATCCCGCGCGGCGAGCGTATCCAGAACCTTGCGCGGCGTCTTCGGGTCCCGTTGCTTGGCCAACGCCTTCTCGTAGCCGCCCGGCCCGAGGTCCTCGGAGTTCACGCCCGTCAGTTCCTCCAGCCCCATGGCCAGCACCTTCGTCGGGTCGGCCCTGTCCACCGTCAGGAACAGCGACCACGCGCTGTATCTCGTCCGGTACGGGCACAGGAGCAGCACCGGCTGATTGGCGCCTTCGGCCGCGCTGGCCGTGCTGCAATCGGCGACCAGCGTTGCCGCCCCGCACATCACCACACACACCCAGACCATCCGTGTCATCATCAAATCCTCGCGCTACAGTTCGGCCAGCGCCGCCTTCAGGCTGTCCATTTTGTGCCGCGCTTCCTTGAGCTTCGCCTGTTCCTCGGCGACCAGTTCCGGCGGCGCGTTCTTCACGAAGTTCTCGTTCCGCAGCTTCCCTTCCACTTTCGGAATGTACTGCTCCAGGCTCCTGATTTCCTTTGCCAATCTCAGTTTCTCCACCGCCACCAGGTCCGCGGTCAGCGCCACGTAGATCGTGCCGCCTTTGATGGCCGTGGCCGACGCCGGTCGTGGGGCCGCGGCGCCGACGCTGATCACGGGCGGCTCCGTGTTGGCCATCTGCGTCAGGATATGCGCCTGGGCTTTCAGCCGTGAGGCCAGCGCCTCGTCGCCCGCGCGAACCACCACGCGCAGCGGACTGGCCAGCGCCGCAGAGACCGCTTTCTTGCGCTCCTTCGGCGAATTGTCCACCAGCTCCTGCCGCACCGCGCGCACCGCCACCACTGCGTCAAAGACACTGGCGAACTGCGCCTCCAGCATCAGGTTGACGAACTGCATTTCCACCTCCGGCCAAATTGCGACGGCCAGGAGACCGTTACTCTGGAGAGGGCGCCCGTCCCTTCCGTTTTCAGGACGGTTGAGGTTCCTTGATTCGGGGCTCTTGATTGCGTTCAACTGCGTCCACAGCGCCTCGCTCACGTACGGGCAGAACGGATGCAGCAGCCGCAGGCTGCGGTCCAGCACGTGCAGCAACACCGCCTGCGCCGCGGCATGCTCCGTCACCTCAGGGGAATGCAGCAAACGCGGCTTGCTCAGTTCGATGTACCAACTGCAGAACTCGTTCCAGAAGAAATCGTACAGCGCGCCGATGGCCTTGCTGAACTCGAAGGCCTCTAGCGACGCGGTGACCGCGGCGATAGTGCTGTTGAGCCGGGAGAGAATCCAGCGGTCTTCGTCGCGCAGAGTTCCGAGCCGCGACTGTGAGGGAGCGGACGCCGTACCGCTTGCTGACGCGCGCGGCTCGGAAGAGATCGTCGTCAGCACGTACCGCGCGGCGTTCCACACCTTATTGGCGAAGTTGCGCCCCATCTCGAAGCGCTTCATGCTGACCCTCAGGTCCTGCCCCTCGGTGCACATGGTTGTCAGCGTGAAGCGCAACGCATCGGCGCCGTACTGCTGGATCACGTCGAGCGGATCAATGCCGTTGCCCAGCGACTTGCTCATGATCCGGCCCTGCTCGTCCAGCACCGTGCCGTGGATGTACACGTCCTTGAAGGGCTCGCGCCCCATCATGCTCTCGCCCATCATCACCATGCGCGCCACCCAGAAATAGATGATGCCGCGCGCGGTCACCAGCGTGCTGGTCGGGTAGTAGTACGCCAGGTCCTTCGTCTTCTCGGGCCAGCCCAGCGTGCTGAAGGGCCACAGCGCGCTCGAGAACCAGGTATCGAGCACGTCGGGGTCGCGGAGCAGCGTGCGGCCCTTGTACTCCGGCAGCGTCTCCGGATCCTCCATGGACACGATCGGCGTGGCGTTCTCGCCGATCAGATACCGGATCCGTTTGCCGTCCTTCTCCACGTCGAACGGCTCGTTCGGCCCGGCCTCGATGGCGGTGATGTGCTCCCGGTTCGCCTCCAGGTCGTACCACACCGGGATCTGGTGCCCCCACCAGATCTGGCGCGAGATCGGCCAGTCGCGCACTTCCTCGAACCATTTCAGGTACACCTTGGTCCAGCGTTCGGGATGGAACGTCACGCGGCCCTGCTGCGTGGCGTTCACCGCCAGTTCGCTGAGCGGTTTCATCTTCACGAACCACTGCGCGGCCAGGTACGGCTCGATCATCGTATGACAGCGATAGCAGTGCCCGACCTGGTGCGAATAGTCGGTGATGTTGCCCACCAGGCCCTGCGCCTTAAGGTCCTCCAGCACCGCCGTCCGCGCTTTGAAACGGTCCAGCCCGCGGTACTTCTGCGGCACGTTCTGGTTGAGCGCGCCTTCCTCCGTGAGGATGTTGATCATCGGCAGCTTGTGCCGCAGCGCGATCTGGTAGTCCGTCGGGTCGTGCGCCGGCGTCACTTTCAGGCAGCCCGTGCCGAAGCCCAGCTCCAGCGCGGCGTCGGCGATCACCGGGATCTTGCGGTCCGTCAGCGGCAGGTCGAGCATCTGGCCGATGTACTTCCTGTACCGCTCGTCGTCCGGATGCACCGCCACCGCTGTGTCGCCAAGCATCGTTTCGGGACGCGTCGTGGCCACGGTAAGGCGGCCGGAGCCGTCGCTGAGCGGGTAGTGGAGCTCGTAGATCTTGCTTTTCACATCCTCGTGTTCCACTTCGTCGTCGCTCAGCGTGGTGCGGCAGCGCGGGCACCAGTTGACCAGGTACTTGCCGCGGTACATGAGGCCACGCTGGTGGAGCTGCACGAACGCGCACCGCACCGCCTTGGACAGGCCTTCGTCCATGGTGAAACGCGTGCGCTGCCAGTCGCAGGAGGCGCCGAGTTTGCGGAGCTGCTTCAGGATCGTCCCGCCGGATTGTTCTTTCCACTGCCAGATCCGTTTTATCAGTTCCGCGCGGCCGATCTGGTAGCGGCTCTTCTTCTCCGTCTTGGCGATCTGCTTCTCGACCACGTTCTGCGTGGCAATGCCGGCGTGGTCCGTGCCGGGCAGCCACAGCGTCTCGTAGCCCTTCATGTGCCGCCAGCGTATCAGCACGTCCTGCAGCGTGTTGTTCAGCGCGTGGCCGATGTGGAGCACGCCGGTCACGTTCGGCGGCGGGATGACAACGGTGTACGGCTTGCGGTCCGCCGACGGCTCGCCGTGAAAGACACCGGCCTCCTCCCATTGCGCGTAGATGCGCTCTTCGAACGACTTCGGGTCGTACTGCGGCGGGAACGCCCCGTTGGCTGCGGCAGGAGCCGGCTTTGCAGTGTTCGAGCTGTTCTTGTCAGGCATGTCAGTCCTCACAGTGTTCCCCCGATGTGGCGCAACCTGGCACGCTGCGCCACCGGGAAGCAAAAGGCCCAGAGCTTAACAAGAGCCGTGGCGGAAGGCCAGTTACAGGACCACGCGGCCGCGCGTGGCACCAGCCGCCGTAACGCAATCCGCCGGATTGCGCCACTGGCTGGTAAGGCGCGGCCGTAGAGACTCCTTGCCCGCATCGCGGGGCGATGGAATACCGAACGTGTTCTTCTTACGTATCATGATCCTCGCTGGCTCCCGAAGAATACTATACACCACCATTGCGGGAAAACAAGGCTTCCTCACGGCGGCAGGACCGAGTTGTACACGCCCGCCAGGCGGCTGACCAACTGGAAGATCTGCCATATGACGAACAAGCCCACCATCCCGTAGATCAGCTTCGGCAACAACAGCGAGAACACCATGACGGCGGCCGTGTAACGCTCGCGTGCCTGGTCGCCCAGCCGGCCAAGCATGGCGTCCAGCGAGCCGGCCTTCTCTCCTGTCGCCACCGCGGCCACGTACTCCGGCGGCCAGAACCTGCCTGGTTTCAGCGCACTGGAAAGCGGCTGCCCCTTCTCGACTATCGCCGCGCAACGGGCGATTTCCTCGCGGTACAGGCTGTTGCGCACCGCGCGCCCGCAGAGCTGCAGCGCCTGGATGATCGGCACGCCGGCGTTCAGCAGCAACGACAGCAGCGAAGAAAACTCGCTGAGACTGCGCTGCTTCTCGTACTGGCGGGCCAGCGGCACCGTCAGCAGCAGCGAGTCGAGCCCCGGCGGCCGCGACGTGAGCAGCGCGCTGAACACCTTCCATGCCACGCCCGCGATGGCCAGCGGGAGCAACGCGCTGAAGAGATAGCCCTGGATGCTGCCCTCGCCGACCAGGAACCCCGGCAGCGGCGCCACGAACGACGCCACCAGCAGCACGAGCACCGGCAGGACCATGCCGCTGCGGATTTTCGAGCGCGTCTGGAGCCACAGCTCCCGCTGCGCAACGACTGCGTCCAGCGCGGCCTCCACGCGGCCCCCGCTCCAGCCCGCGGCAATCACAAACCGTTCCGCCTCCGACAGCACAGGGCTCAGCGCCTGCAGCGCGCCCTCAATCCCGTCGCCGCCCGATATGCGCTGCGATGCTGCCTCAAAACACGCGCGGGCTCTCGAAGACCTGCAGATCGGCGCGCACATCAGCAGCGTCTGCACGGTATCAATGCCGGCGCCGTGCTGCATGCGCCAGGCACGCAGCGCTTCTGTCACGGAATGGTCGAACGGGTCAGCCATGGCACACCTTCCCGGCGTGGGCCTGCACTGCACGCACTACGCATCAACCATAACACAAGTTGCCGGGAAAGTCAGGCCGCCGCCGCCTCAACGCACGGCCCGCGCTCCGTCCTGTGTCTGCGGGCGGTCACGGCTTGGCGTCTCCAGTGGGTTGACTGTCCTTCTTGGGTTGCTCTGCCTGCTTGCTCTTGTCTGCGTGCGGCGCGAAGATCAGGCGCACCTTCGTGCCCTTGGCCGGAGTGGTTTGCGTGTTGATCTCCATTCCCTGGTCAGCGCCCCGGTAGGGGATGCCGGCCCTCTCACCGTATTGCAGGACGGAAGCGCCCGCGACCCACAGGCCTATCACGGCCCCCGTGGAATCGGCCGCATAGTGGTTCTTGTCGTCCTCTTTGTAGAAGAACGATCCCGTGAAGACCCAGGAGTCCGAGACGACGCCGTCTTTCCGTTCCCGGTTCACGAGGAACTCGCTGATCCGCCGCCGCTGTTTCTTCCCCTCTTGTTCGTACTCGACCTCGATGTTGACACGGGCCTGCTTGTTCTCTCGAGCCTTCGCCCACCACTCCTCTTCGGGGGCGAATGAACAGGGCACGAGGCCGATTGCCAGGAGGGCCAGATGGAGTTGCGAGGGTTTGCATTTCGTCGAAAACACCGCCTCATGCTCGAACGTTCCCGGCAGGCAGACGAGGTATTCGAGGATTCCCCTGTCCAGACACACCGTCGCATCCAGGCGAACCTCATGCTTCTTGATGTCGAGCTCGATGCCTGACGCCTTCAGCGTCTTCGCGTCGGGGCCTTCCGCGTCCTCTCCCCAGGCAACTGGACACGTCCCGCCGCCGAGGATCAGCAGCGAAAGCAGCAGTACTCTCACATCCTTCACCGTGGCCTCCTTGGATTCCATACCCCATCCGCCCAGGAAGTGGAGGCCCAATCCGCGGCGCCGGGACACACGTGGCATCGCGGGTGGCCCGTAGCATGGGCGTCCCGCCCATGCCCCCGCATGAATCCGGGGCTTGGGGTTGAACGGGACGCGGCGCCGGAGTGTCCAACCACGAAGATCACGAAGTACACGGAAGGGGCGCGAATCCGGCTCCGTGCTTCGGTTCTTCGTGTTCTTCGTGGTAGAATATGGCCCGGGAAAGGAGGGGCGATGAGATTCTACCTCATGACGGACCTGGAGGGCGTAGCGGGCGTCTATCAGTGGGAGGACCGCGACGACACGAGCTGTGGAAATCACGAGTGTCGCATGCGGCAGCGGCGTTGGCTGGCGCGGGAAGTGGGCGCGGCCGTGGACGGTTTCTTTGCCGGCGGCATGACCGAGGTGCTCGTCAACGACGGTCACGGCGCGGGCTACACCATTGACCTCGACGAGCTGGATGGCCGGGCACTGGTCATCAACGGCAGCGATCGCCCTTTCTGGCTGCCGTACCTCGACGAGAGCTGTGCTGCCACCGGCCTGGTTGGCGCTCATGCGAAAGCCGGCACCGAGGGCGCGTGCCTCTACCATACGATGAGCAAGGGCGTGCGAAACTGGACCTTCAACGGCATTTCTCTGGGAGAGGCCGGCGTGCAGGCCGCGATTGCGGGCCATTATGGCGTTCCCTTCGTCTTCATTGCAGGCGATGTCTATGCCTGCAGAGAAATGGAACAGTTGATCCCCGGCATCGTGACTGCGCCGGTGAAGGTGGGCCTGAGCCGCACATCGGCGCTGCACCGGACGCCGGCGGAGGCGCGTCAGATCGTCCGCGAAGGTGCGCAGCGCGCCACGAAAGTGATCCGCGACATCAAGCCTTTCAAGCTCGCGAGCCCCATCCTGTTCCGCGATGAGCGCGTGGAGCCGGAGTTCGATGAGGAGAAGCCGCCGGAGCACAGTCGGGTGCTCAACGCGCGCACCCGCGAGATCGAGGGCCAGGACATCCTTGACCTCATGCAGAAGATCTACCCCAGCTATCGGCGCGGCTGGAAGCCCCTGCCAACGAGCGCAGTGTGGGGGAAGTGAGCGCGCGGTGGATGCCGGCAGAAGGTTGAGAAGGAGCGCCACATGAGCGTGGCACGGGGCTACCAACAGTTTGCGGGCCGCTGGCAGGAGCACGCCCGGCTCGCCTGGGACACCATCGCCATGAAGCCCACGCGGGGCATCGCCACCGGCGGGCTGAACGTGATGGACTGGGGGCTGCTGGAGGAGATCAGCGGCCACAAGCCCGGCAGCTACCCCAAGGACCCCTCGCGGGTGTACCTGGACTTCCAGCGCGCCATCGGGGCGACGATGATTGACCAGTGGATCCCGGACAACCCCCTCAGCATGACCGCCGAGGGCTACGCGTCCGGCACGCCGCGCAATGCCACCACCGGCGTCGAGCGGATCGTCCGCGACGGGATGGTCATTGACTCACCCGAGGCCGTCGTCGCGCATATGGAGAAGTTTCTCTTTCCTCAGTTGGTTGCCTGGGGCCAGGAACTGGACGCCAAGGCTGATGAGCGGGTCGCCTCGCTGATCGAGAAAGAGGTCAAGGTCCAGCGGCTCTTCGGCATGAACATGCTCAAGGGGCCCTACGACGGTTTCCAATACTTCCCCGGGTTCCACTACGGCACCTACGGCTATGAGAACTACTTCGCGGCCTACGCGCTGTACCCGGAAGTGATGGAGCACTGCTTCAAGCTCCAGGGCGACGTAGGCGAGAAGATCAACGCCGGCGCCGCCTCGGGCATTGTCGAGGCCGGACTGCCTGGCTTACTCCGCCTGGACCACGACATGGCCGGCTCGCGCGGCTTGCTGGTGAACGTCAAGTCGCTGGACCGCATCTGGCTGCCACATTTCGCGCGCGCGATCAAGCCGCTGCAGGACGCGGGCGTGCGCCTCATCTGGCATTGCGACGGCAACCTGATGGACCTGGTGCCGCGCCTGCTGAAAGTGGGAGTGGGCGGCTTCCAGGGCTTCCAGTACGAGGACGGCATGGACTACGAGCGGATCTGCAGGATGAAGACCCGCGACGGCGCCCCCCTGTTCATTGTCGCCGGCGTGAGCGTCACGCGTACGCTGCCCCACGGCACGGTGGCGGACGTTCGCAAGGAACTCCGCTGGCTGGTGGAGCAAGGCCCGCGGGTCGGGCTCTTCCTCGGCGCCAGCAGTTCCGTGGCGCCGGGCACCAGGCGGCGGAACGTCAAGGCGCTGATCGAGGGACTGAGGTACTACCGGGAGCATGGGCGACAGGGACTGTGAGGCCCCTGACGCTTGTGCCACTGACCGCAGCCAGTGCAGGCTTGTAAGAGGGGGGCGGAGCGTATAGCATGGCGGTGCTATCCCGTGTGGAACAATCGGGGGTCCGCGTATGGCGGACGGGGCCGGTCTGAGATCGAACAAGCCCAAATCCCCCCAGGTCCTTAACAAGGAACTTGGGGACTTCGTGCTGCTGGAACGGATTGGCCAAGGCGGCATGGGCACCGTCTTCAAAGCGGTGCAGAAGTCTCTGGACCGGCTCGTTGCCGTGAAGGTGCTTTCGCCCCACGTGGCGAAGGACCGCGATTTCATAGAGCGTTTCAAGCGCGAGGCAAAAGCTGCGGCGGCCCTGAACCACCCGAACATCGTCCGGGCGATCATGGTCGGTGAAGCGCAGGGCCTGCACTACTTCGTAATGGAGCTTCTTGATGGCGAGACCGCCCGCCAGCGGCTTGATCGCGAAGGGCCGCTGCCGCTGGCGGACGTGCTGGAGATCGCGCGCCAGACCGCTCTGGCGCTGGCACACGCCCACCGCAAAGGCATCCTGCACCGCGACATCAAGCCCGAGAACCTGATGCTGAGCGAGGGTCCTGAGGGCCTGATGGTCAAGGTGATGGACATGGGGCTGGCGCGTCTGCTGCGCCAGGACAGTTCCCTGACGCAGGAAGGCACCGCGCTCGGCACGCCCTTGTACAACGCGCCGGAGCAGGCGCGCGGGGCCAAAGAGCTGACGCCGGCGTGCGACCTGTATGCACTGGGCGCGACGCTGTTCCACCTCGCCACGGGCAAGCCGCCCTTTGAGGGCGAGTCCGCCGTGGTGATCATGACGCAGCACGTGACCGAGCCGCCACCCAATCCGCAGGACATCAACCCTGAGTTGCCGGACGAGTTCTGCACGTTCCTGCTGCAGCTTCTGGCGAAAGACCCGGAGGAACGGTACGAGTCCGCGGAGGTGCTGGCGGCGGACCTGCAAGCCGCCATTGACGGCACTGCGCTAGAGCGTGCCCCGTCGGACGGCGGCGACACGGCGCGGGTGCGGCAACTCACGGCGGGGAGGGGCGCGCACGCGCTCAGGCGCAGAGCCTTCAGCAAGCGCGGCAAGGCCGCCCGCTCGAGTTCGCTTGTGCCGCTCGGCATCGTCACCGTGCTGTTGGCAGCGGGCGGCGCGGCCGCCTACTACTACCTGTATCTCCCGGCAAAGGCCAAGGCAGCAGCGGATGCCGCCGCGGAAAAGGCCGCGGCCGAGCCGCGCATTGCTGCCGTTGACCCCGAGCAGAAACGGGTGGAGGAGCTTCTGGCCGCGGCGCGGCAGGTTGAGAAGGAACGGCCCGACGACCTGGACGCGCAGCGCAAGGCATGGCTGGAGCTGAGGCAGGCAAGCGGCGCCTGGCGGTGCGCAGGGCTGGTGGACGGCAAGCTCGATGAGTTGACCATGAAGTCCGCGGCGGCGGCGGCGACAGCGATCAGCGAGGTGCTGGCAAAGGCCAAGGAGCAGGCGAACAAGGGGGACTGCGACGCCGCGCTGGCCGTGCTCGACTCGTTCCCGCAACAGTACCAGCAGGGCACCGGCAAAGAGGCGATCCAGACCGCAACCGCCCGCATCCGAGGCTGGGCGCAAGCCGAAGGGGAGAAGCTGCTGAAGCGCGCCGCCGATCTCGAAGCGGCCGGCAACCAGGAGGCCGCGTTGGAGGCGTATACCGCGGCAGCGCGGTTCAAGTACGAGCCTGTTGCCGGCAAAGCGGCGCAGAAAGCCGAGACCCTGAAAGGGACGCTCAACGCTGACAAGGTGCAGGCCCTCGAGGCCACGCAGGCCACGGGAGAGCAGGTCGTGGCGCTGATCAGGCGCGTGCGCGACGCCGCTGCGGCCCGCAAGTTCGATGTGGCGCGCGATGAGACCGCCCAAGCGCTTGCCGAGCCCGCGTACGCTCCGAAGATCGAAGTGCTGAAGAGCCTGGAGGCGGGCCTCAAGGCGTTTCCCGAGCTTGGCCCCTTGATCGAGAAACGGCTCGCGCAGGATGGCGGCAAAGGAATAACGATACCAGGCTCGCGAGCGGTCTATCTCAAACTGGAAGACGGCCGGCTTCAGTTCAAGCCGGCGCCCGATCTGCCTGCGGTATCGAACAAGCCGCTGGAGACCGTGAAAGTCGCGGAGCTGGTGGCCCTCTCAGGGATAGGCGAGGTCGAGAATCTGAGGTCGCTCCCCGCCGGGAAACTCGGAGCCTTCGGGGCATTGCTGGCTCTGACAGGGCAGACTACCGCAGCGCGGCGGGTGCTCGAACGCGGCGTGGCGGAACGCCAGGCCGGACTGGCGCAATGGAACGACGTCCTGGTCGCGCTTGAGGGGGACGAGAAGGAGCTGCTCGCTGCGGCGGCATGGGACGAGGCTGAGGAGTTGTTCGTGAAGAAACAGTACCGGGCGGCGCAGCTTGCCTACCTGGCGTTCAGGGCCGAATACCGGGGCACGAAGCTGCTGGCCGAGAAAGACGAGAAGATCTCCCTGCGCCTCGAAGCCATTGGAGCCGTCTCTAAGACGCAGCCGGGCGCGGAGACGAAAACCTCGCCCGCGGCCCCGCCGCCCAAAGAGACCTGGCAGAACACGGACATCGGCAGCGTGAGCTCGAAGGGCAGCTTCTCCGCGGCTGCGGCGGCTTTCACCATCAAGGTTGGCGGCGGCGACATCTACTACAAGGCAGACGGTCTCCATTTCGCCTACCAGACGCTGACCGGCGACGGGGAAATCGTCGCCCGAGCGGTCACGTTCGCCGCCAGACACGAGTGGGCCAAGGCGGGCGTCATGATGCGCGAATCGCTGAGACCCGAATCAAGGAACGTAGCAATGCTGTTGACCGTCAGCCACGGCTCCGCGTTCCAGCAACGGCCGGAGACTGGCGGCGAGACCACATTCCCCAAGGGAGCGGCCGCTGAAGCGCCTGTGTGGCTGAAGCTGACACGGGTGCGGGACACGTTCACCGCGTTCAGGTCGGCCGACGGCGCGAAGTGGACCAAGGATAGTTTCGCCAGAATCGGCATGGGACAGACGATTTACGTCGGCCTCGCCATCTCCTCTGGCGCAGCGGACACGCCGGCCGCAGCGACCTTTGACAACGTCTCTGTCGTGGGCGTCACGGGCAAGCCGGCGACGCCACCGTCGCCACCGTCGTCACAGCCTCCTCCGCCACCCCCAACGCCGCCGGAGCGAGGTCCGCCCCCCCCACGCCGGACTATGAGCCTGTAGGCCCGCCCCTGGATTGCTGATTGACGATTGACGGCTCGCCACGCAACACTCGTCACGCATTACTCATCACTCGTTACTCGTCGCGCATCACTCGTCTGCTGGCGGTGGCTTCGAGCGTTCGTTCCTGGACATTCCCGTGGACCTCTATATACGTGTCACCAGTTTCCGAAGTGCAAGCCGAAGAATCCGGTGCCAGATGGGTTGCCCGATCCCGGACACGGCCCGGCCGCGTGCCGGCAGTCCCCGCGCCGCAGTGTGCACACCTCGAAAGGCAGGTACCGGGACAGTACCAGGAGGATACCATGTCGGGCCTCAACAGAAGAAACTTCCTGAGAAACCTGGGGGTCAGCGTCGGAGCCTTTGCCGCGGGCAGCGCCCTCGCCCAGGGCAGCACGACGCCTGGGAAGCCTCACGGGGTTACCAAGTCCGCAAGTGGGGACGATCTCGCGGACGCAGGCTCGCGCGCACTTCCCACAGAGACCTTCACGCCCCCGGAGCCGCTGGCGGCGGATGAGATGCGGATCTCGTTCATGGGGACGGACTATACGCCGCGCATTGGACAGGCATGTAACAGCGTGTTCGTCGAACTGGGCAACGGAGACAGCTTCATATTTGACTGCGGCTCAGGCGTGACGGCGAGGTATGTCGCCATGGGTGTGCCCTATTCAAGAATGACGAACGTGTTCCTGACTCACTTGCACGCCGACCACATGAGCGATCTGGTCTTCATCTATTGTTTTGGACCATCGAGCGACCGGAAGACAGACCTGCACGTGTACGGCCCCTCTGGTCCCAGAGGCAACGAAGGCACCAAGGCGTTCTGTAGGGCAATGCAGGCGCTCACCAAGTGGCATCGGGAAAGCTTCAGCTTCTTGAGCACCGGCCTGAAGAACGGCCAGGATGGCTACAAGGTTGTGGCGCACGAGCTTCCCTACAAGCAGGACCCTGGTGTCGCCTACGACTCCAACGGAGTGAAGATCACCCATTTCCCGGCGATACATGCCAGGGACGGCTCCATAAGCTACAAGTTGGAGTGGGAAGGCCTGTCCATGGTATTTACCGGCGACACGAAGCCCAACGAATGGGTACTTAAGTACGGGAAGAACGTTGACGTTCTCATCCACGAGGTAACCGTGTCCCCCGAGACGTGGACGCTGCATAACGGACTCAAGCCAGGGGATCCGCAGTGGGATAAAGCGGTTGCATGGAACAAGAGCGTTCAGGATTCTTCCCATACCCCGGCACAGGCGCTAGGCTATATCTTCAGCCAGACTCAGCCTCGCTTGGCTGTGGCCACTCACTTTATGTACAACGATGACTGCCTCACCGAGATCAACCGTGATATCGCAACCTGGTACACGGGTCCTCTCGCTCTAGCCCTCGATCTGATGGTCATTAACGTCTCCAAGGATAAGTCGAAGCCCATCCGGCAGCGGATGGCAACTGTGGATAACTTCGCGTGGTACACTGCGACCAAGACTTATCCGGCGGACGAGGTTGCGCCGCCGAAGTACCCCAGCCCAACGGCTCAGTTCAGCAAGTTCACAATGGCTCACGCGCTTGATGAGACGGTGTGGAAGAAATAGGGCGCGGATGCTGTCGCAAGGCGACCGCTGGCAGCCGGGACTCGCAGTCCCGCAGCGGCTCACGTCTGAAGGGCCTGCAGTTGCTCAAAGAGGCGCGCCAACGGCGTTTCGTAGTTCTTCCAGCGCTGCAGTGAGCGCTTGTGGATCGGCTGGCGCACCTGCGTGACGCTGGCGGTGCGCACGGGGCGGCGGCTCTTGTGGAAGGCCAGGCAGGCAGGCTCCCATTCGAGGCCCACCCAGGAAACCAGGCGGCGCGCGACACTCTCCAGATCGGAAACGGTCTCCTCGTAGTCCACGTCGAGCATGCGGCCCGGAAGCACCTTCCGCCAGTGGTCCATCAGACGAACGTATTCGCGGAAGCGCGCGGCGATCTGGTCAGTGTCGCAGGCCCAGCGAATGTGCCGGAAGTTGGTTATCCAGCACGAAACAGCGACGTCGCGCAGGTCCCTGCGGCAATGGATGATCTTCGCCTTGGGGAAGAGCGTCGCGATCGCACCCACGTTCAGATAGTTATCCGGCATCTTGTCGGTGACGCGCAGCGCCTGCGCGTTCAGGCTCTGCAGCCTGTCCAGGTGGCGCTGCGCCAGCGCCTGCACCGCTTCCTTTGTG
The DNA here is from genome assembly GCA_026692735.1 of Planctomycetota bacterium. Classification (GTDB taxonomy): domain Bacteria; phylum Planctomycetota; class SZUA-567; order H5-PLA8; family H5-PLA8; genus JAPLOD01. The sequence goes on from JAPLOD010000587.1 coordinate 13,626, forward strand.
CACTGGCGCAGGCACTCAAGCGGCGGGGCCTGCAGGCCCATGGCCTTGGGCAATGCATCAAGCGCATCGTGGATGAAGCGCAGCTCGCCCGCGCCAAAGACCTTCGAGTGGCTCGCCAGGATCTGCTCCGTCAGCGTGGTGCTGGAGCGCGGCAGGCCCACGATGAAGACGGGTCGCTCACTGTCCAGGCCGAACCCCTGGGTGCGCTGAAGGAATTCCGGCGTGAAGGTCGCGATCAGTTCGTCAACGTAGCGCGTGTGCGCGACGGGGTCGTAGCCCTCGCCGCGCTTCTCCCAATGGGCCTTGCGCTGGACATTGGCCTCGCGGAGGCACACGGCCGCCTGGTCATGTATGCCGCGAGCGTCAAGCACTTTCGCCAGACCGTACCGCAGGACAGTGCGCTTGGCCTGGGAGAGATGGGGGCTCGCCAGCAGGCTCTCGATAGCCTGCATATCGGCATCGGGCAGCGAGCCTGCGCACTGCACCGCCAGTTGGGAATAGGCGCCGGTGTTGCGGGGATCGTGGCGCAACGCTTCGCGGAAACAGGCTTCGGCTTCGGCGAACCTGCCGAGTTCCTCGAGGATCTCGCCCATGCCACAGTGGGCCGCGGCCAGGCCCGGCTTCAGGCGGATCGCCTCGCGGTATCGGGCCATGGCTTCCTCCAGCCTGTTCAGCTCGCGGAAGATGGACCCCAGACCGCCGTGGGCTTCCGCCCAGTTCGGATCGGAGCGCAGGGCGAGTTCGCAGTGCGTGATGGCTTCGTCGAACTTCTCCTGTTCTTCGAGCACGCTGGCCAGGTTGGTGTGAATGCGCGCGGAGGAAGGCTCAAGCTGCAGCCCGCGCTGATACCACGAGAGGGCCTCCGGGAAAGCGCCCTCTTCCTGCAGCGCCTGCCCCATGTTGTTGCAGGCGAGGCTGAGACTGGGGTCCAGGCGGAGCGCTTCCAGGTAAGAGGCCTTGGCCTCCGCAAGCTGGCCCAGGTCCCGCAGCACGTTGCCGAGGTTGTTATGCCCGGGAGCGAAGTTGGCGCGGAGTTCCACGGCTTTCCGGCTGTACGGCAGCGCGTCGCCGGCCGCGTGCGCTTCAAGCAGGGCCTGGCCGAGATTGCTGAGCGCCTCGGCAAACGCGGGGGCGAGCTCGACTGCCCGGCGAAACGCCGCCAGCGCCTGCCCGGCATCGCCGCGCTCCTGGAAGGCGACGCCCAGGTTGTTGCAGGCCAGCGCGTAATCCGGCTGCCACTGGATCGCCTTCTGCAACCAAACTATGGCGTCGTCGAGCTGGCCTCGCAGCTTGAAGACCAGCCCCAGGTTATTCGCCGCTTCCGGGTATCGCGCCCGCAGCCGCAACGCCGTCCGATAGCAGTTCCCGGCCTGGTCGAGCTGGCCCAGCAGCCTGAAGGCCTCGCCCTGGTTGTTGTAGAAGCTGGACTCATTGGGCCGCAAGGCGATGGCGCGCCCGATCAGCTCGGTGGCACGCCGGGGGTTCCCGGCTTGGAGAGCCAGCACGCCCGCCAGATGCAGGGCGTCCACATTGAGCGGCTCGCGGGCCAGGATGCTCTGGTAGATCTCGGCTGCCTGCCGCAGGCGGCCGGCCTGATGGTGC
>JAPLOD010000588.1 GCA_026692735.1 Planctomycetota bacterium
CGTACTTCGGAACGGCCAAGCTGAAGCTGACGGCGCATGCGCTGAAAGCCATCGGACCCGCGGCGACGAGAACCTCGCAGCCAGGCGCAGCGCCGGCGGCCGGGGGCGAGGCGGTGGAGTGCTACACCTACGATCCGGGCACGGGCGCGAACTCGAGTTTCAGCGGCTTCCAGCAGGCCGTGTGCATCATCGCCAAGGATCCACTCAAGCCGAACACCGAATACGAAGTGTCACTGACTGTGGACGTGGAAGGCAAGCCGTGGACGAAGACGTGGCGCTTCAGCACGGGAGGGAGCGGGGGCGGGAGCGGCCATGGGCCGCGAACCAAGACGAAGCGATAACAGACAAGGATGAAGGATGAACGATGAAGGATGAAGGAGGATGAACCGCTGGCCATGTGGTACTATTAGCCTGGACTATTCACCGCAGAGGCGCAGAGGCGCAGAGGACGCAGAGTGAAATGATGAACACAGGGCTGTTTCCCATGTACTTCCCTGCTGTTCTCTGCGCTCTCCGCGTCTCCGCGGTGAATAATGCGGGTTGGGGGACCGCGAACTATGTCAGGCGGCGCGCGTGCCTGAAGGGGCACAGATCATGAGCAAGACCTGGAGGACCAAGCAGCGTGAGGCCGCGTCGGAATCGGCGCGCGTCTACCGTCGGTGGGCGGGCGCGGTGCTGGCGGTGGCGCTGATTGCCACGGGCTGCTACTTCGCCGTCAGAGCGCTGACGCCGAAAGTGCGCGATCCCGGCCCCGAGGAGATCAAGGCGGGGATGGCGGACGGCAAGCTGCCTCTGGAGACGGCGATCCAACAGATCAACAGACTGGACGTGCGCGACAGGCGCGAGGTGATGCAGAGCCCTGAGGCGCAGGGCTATTTTCAGAAGCTGAAGCCGGAGCAGCGCATCGAACTGGTGCACAAGACGCTCGACCGCAGCATCCAGGACCACATCGAGCGGTACCGCAAGATGAACAAGGAGGAGCGGGCGGCGTTCATCGAGGAGGTGCAGGAGCGGCAGCGCGAAGCTCGCGAAAGGATGGCGAACGCGTCCGACGAAGAGCGCCAGCAGATGCGCGAGATGCTGGAGTCGTCGAACATGCTGGCGGCCGTGGAGAAGGCCGTGCAGACGTACCTGCAGGTGAGCTCGAGCGAAGAACGGGCGGAGCTTGCGCCGCTCTTCGACGGGGCGCTCGAAAACCTGAACCTCGCCAAGAAGCTGTGACCATTGCGGATTGCGGATTGACGATTGCGGATTGAGTTGGGAACGCGTGCGGACATGGATAGCGTCGCGTGCATTGGAGCGCGCTGTGACGATTGCGGACCGTTGATGGCGGATGGCGGACTGAGGCTGGAGGGCCGTTCAATCCGCAATCCGCAATCGCCAATCCGCAATCGTGGCGGCTTCACACTGATCGAGCTGCTGGTGGTGATAGCGATCATCGGGATCCTGGCGGGGATCGTGCTGCCGGTGCTTGGCCAGGCGCGCGCGGAAAGCCGGCGGATGGCCTGCAAGAGCAACCTCTCGCAGCTCGCCAAGGCCGTGCAGATGTACGCGATAGACCACGAGTCGAGGTATCCGGCGGTGGCGGTGCGGCCGTCGAAGGACCACAGCCTGCCGAGCCTGGAGAAAGCACTGCGGAGCTACACGAAGGACCCGCGCCTGTTCCGCTGCCCGGCGGACAACCTGGGCCTGTATGAGCAGGAGGGGTCGAGCTACGAGTACAACCCCGTGTTGAGCGGCCGGGTGCAGGACGGGCCGCTGGAGCAGATCCTGGGGCCGTCCAGGACGCCGATGCTGTACGATTACGAGAACTTCCACCCGAGCACAGGGGGCAGTTGGGGCGGCAAGAACGTGGTGCTGTGCGACGGGTCGGTGACGAACTGAAACGGGGGTTCACCGCGGAGACGCAGAGGACGCAGAGAAGAAAAGGGTTCAGGGCGCAGGTTGGGCGTTCGCCGCGGTGGCGTGAGCACTCAGGACTGAGCGAGTTGTGACCGCACTTCTGGTAGCCGAAGGTCTGACGAAAGTGTTCCATCGCCGGTTCGCGCGGGGTGGCGACCTGTGCGCGGTGGACGACGTGAGTTTCACGGTCCACCGCGGGAACGTGTTCGGGTTCCTGGGGCCGAACGGCGCGGGGAAGTCCACCACGCTGCGCCTGATCCTGGGGCTGATCTACCCCACCGCCGGCCGCGTGGCAATCGCGGGCCATGACCTGAGCACCGACCGGCTGCGCGCGCTGCGGAACGTCGGCGCGTTCGTCGAGGCGCCGTCGTTCTACCCGTACCTCACCGGCCGCAAGAACCTGGAGATTTTCACCGGGCTGTCGGGCGGCGTGCCGGCCGCGGAGATTGACCGCGTGCTGGAACTGACGGGTCTGAAAGGCCGCGAGCACGAGGCGGTGCAGGTCTACAGCCACGGCATGAAACAACGGCTGGGCATCGCCGCGTGCTTGCTGCCGCGGCCGGAGCTGCTGGTGCTGGACGAGCCGACCGATGGGCTGGACCCGCACGGCATCCGGCAGACGCGCGAGCTGATCGTGCACCTGGCGCGGGCGGAAGGCCTGACGATCGTGCTCTCCAGCCACCTGCTGAGCGAGGTCGAGAACCTGTGCAACCGCGTCGTCATCCTCGACCGCGGCCGCTCCATCCTGGAAGGCGAACTGGCTGCGCTCGAGCGCCAATGCAGGCGCCTGGAGGTCAGCGTTGACCGCCCGGAGAAAGCGGCGGCGCTGCTGCGCGAGAAGTTCGGCCTCGCGGCGGAGATCCATGACACGGCCTTCCAGGCCGTGCAGGACCACGGGCAAGATGCCCGTGCCACGGGGCTGCATGTGGTGCTGGACGGGACGGACCTTGCCGCGGTCAACACGGCGCTGGTGCAGGCGGGGTTTGCGGTGCGCTCGCTGGCGCCCGAGGCGCGGTGGCTGGAACGGATCTTCCTGGAACGCACCAGCAGCACGGACCCCGGCGTGCGCGCGACGGAGGCCCAGCGATGAACGCCGTCGGCGCGACAGGGGCAAGCGGCAGCATTTCGCTCGGCGCGGTGCTGCGGTTCGAGTGGACCAAGCTGGCGGGGCGGCGGATCACGTGGGTGCCGTTCCTGGTGCTGACGCTGGTCGTGCTGATTATCGTCACCACCTTCCACCACCTCCAGTTCATCTACGCGCGCAGCCTCTTCAAGACGTTCGGCTTCGTGTTCCAGAACAAGGATGAGTTTGTCAACGGGTACTACATGACGGCCCACGCGATGAACCCGGTCTTCCAGTTGCTGATGCCGATCTTCATCAGCGTCGCCGCGGGCCTGATGGTCGCGGGCGAAGCCGAACACGGCACGCTGCGGGCCTGCCTGGTGCGGCCCGTGAGCCGCACGCGGCTGCTGCTGGGCAAGTTCGTCATGCTGGCGGGGTACTCGCTGGCGCTGGCGCTGTTCGCGATCGTGCTCCTGACGGCCACCGGCGTGCTCAGCTTCGGCACGGGCAACCTCTACTCGCTGAACATCCTCTTCAACAACGGGCAGGAAGGCGCGAGCATGGTGCCGGCGGCGGAAGTGCCCATGCGCCTGGTGGGGGCGTGGCTGCTGGCGACCACGGGCCTGATGATCCTGGCGGCGATGGCGCTGCTGATCTCGGCGCTGGTCGAGAGCGCGGCGATGGCGTACGTGCTGACGCTTTCGATCTACTTCGCGTTCCTGACGCTGCGCTCGTTCCCATTCCTGGACTGGCTCTACCCGTACCTGTTCGTGACCCACATGCTGCGCTGGCAGCAGTGCTTCTACAGTTTCGTGAAGACAGGCGAGATCTACGTCTCGCTGATCCACCTCGCGGGATACCTGATAGCCCTGCTGGCGGCGGCGGTGCTGCTGTTCGAGCAACGGGACATCAAGAACTGACGTGAAGGCGAACTGAGGATTTGGGACTTGCGATTTTCGATGTTTCGTAACCGTTCAGTCCTCTATCGCCGCGTCCCGCGGGCCTGTGCCAGCTCGGCCCGCTCCCCCTCACCCGGCGCGCTTTCAGCGCGCCACCCTCTCCCTCACGGGGGAGAGGGTAAACGATACCGATTTTCGATTGTGGTCCTCGTGCGGCGCGCCAGGGCCAATCGAAAATCGGAAATGTGAAAGGGTTACTCGCCGGACTTCAGGCTCAGTCCCAGCTCCGCCAGCTTCGTCTTCACCTCGTTGAGGCTGGTCTGGCCGAAGTTCTTGGTGGCCAGCAGATCGGCTTCGGTTTTCTCGATGACGTCGCCGACGGTCTCGACGTTAAGGCGCTGCATGCATTTGCGGGAGCGCACCGAGAGTTCGAGGTCGGTGATCGGCTTGGCCAGCGCGGCGTTCTCCGGCCCGCCCAGGCGCAGGCGCTGCGCGCGAACCTTCCGCTGCTCCTCCTCCTTGTGCATGCCCAGCCGCAGGCCTTTGCTTTCGAGCAGGGCCTTGATCTCGCGCAGGCTCGTCTCGCCGAAGTTCTTGTACGCGAGGAGCTCCGGTTCCGTCTTGCGCACCAGGTCGGCGAGCGTCTTGACGTTCATCTTGGCCAGGCAGTTGCGGCTGCGGACGGACAGCTCGAAGTCGTTCACAGGGATGCGCAGGACCGCCTCAAGCCTGTCGGTCTCCTTGCGCTGGCCCTCGTCGTAGTACATGTCGAGCGACTCAACGGCATCGCGCAGGTACAGCGCCGCGCGGCGATTGGTGGGCTCCGATTTCAGCGCGTCCTTGAAACAGGCGATGGCGCTGTCGAGGTCGTCGCGGTCTTCATAGAGCAGACCCAGGTTGACCATGGCGTTGACGAACGCCGCGCCCGGCCCGACGACGCGGCGGTAGAGTTCGATGGCGCGGTCGTCCTCACCGCGCAGGTCCAGGTAGTAGGCCAGGCGGAACACGGCGTGCCCATTCTGCGGGTCCAGCTCCATCGCCTTCTCGTAGCACTCGCATGCGGCTTCATGCCGGCCCAGCGTTTCCAGGCACCAGCCCTGCTGCAGCATCAGGCTCGAGTCTGTCAGGCCCGCTGCTTCGGCTTTGGCCAGGACGGTCAAGGCTTCTTCGGGCTGGCCTTTCTGCCGCAGCGCCGCCGCCAGCTCCACGGCCACCCTCGGCGACGCGGACTGAGCGGCCTGCAGGTCGCCGAGCGCCTGGTCGAACTGGCCGCGGTCCAGAGCCACGCCGCCTTTGATGAGGCGTGCCACGGCGCCGGAGACGCCCTTCAGCGCGGCCTCGGCTTCGTCAAGGTGGCCCAGGATCCAGTTGAAGGCGGCCTGCCGCAGCGCCTTCTCTTCCTTCGGCAAGCTGGCGCTGTCCAGATCGTGAAGGCGCGCCTGCAGTGCCTTGCGCTCAACGATGCTCTTGTTCACGGCCTCGCGAAGCTGCAGGATGGCTTCCGCATCCAGCGCGGTGCGCGACATGAGTTCCTCAACGACGGTAGCGGTACGAGTTTCTTCTGGCATGAACGCTTTTTCTCCGCGAAATGCGAGGGGGCAAAATAACACCGTCCGGCTCGACCGGGGCCGGCCTCGAAGACAACCCATGATACGCTCTTGCGCCCGTTTGGCAAGACAGTTCTTCAGCTCGCAGAGTGTACCCCCGGCCTCGCGGGGAACCTGCGGACTGAGCCCCTACACGGCTTCGCGCTTCTCGTTAATGAGGTACTTCGCCACCACGGCGTCCGTGGAACAGGATGCCGGCCGGCCCTGCAAGAGCAGCCGCAGGGCCTCAAGGTCGGACTTCCAGGCGGTATGGCCCGGGGCGAGGAGACACGTGCTGTCCGGTGCGTGCGTGGTGAAGAGCTTCCCGTCCTTGAAATAGTAGTGCTCGTCGCAAGTCTCGGTGGCATAGGCGTGCATGTAGGGCATGATGTCGTTGGGCTTGAACCAGAGCTTGATCTCACGTTCGGCCTCGGCGTCCGACGCGGAAGCGTGGACCAGGTTGTCCATCCGCTCACCGACGACGTTGCCGGCGTCATCCTTGACAGGCACGACCGTGCCCAAGGCGCGGATGGTTCCCGGCGCCTTCTCCCGTGCGACGTGGGGGTTCGTCGGACCTGCGATCTCGCGGACCTTCTTCACCGCATCCGGGCCGGAGTAGACAATAGCGATGACTCTGCGCTTCTGCGCCTCGGTGGGATAGTGGAGCTGGCCGCGGATGTACTTGATCAACGGCGGGTAGAACGGTTTCCCCTTGTGCTCCGCGTAGTGCTCCTCGGCGAGCATCTTGCTGACCTGGACGATCTTGGCCGCGGCGAAACGCAATCCGGTGTGGAACTCCGAGAACTGCGAAAGGATGTAACCCGTGAGCGACACCTTCAGGGCGTCGGGCTTGATCAGCACCAACGTCTGGTCCGATTCCTTCGATGCCATATGAGCGCTCCTGGCCAGAGAACCGCTGTCTGAACTGACTTCCGCGTCCGGGGATTCAGGATGTTAGGCGCTGCACCCCAATTGGCAAATGCCTTTCGTCGCGTGGCCTGCTGTCCTTGCCCCTGCTTCGTCCGTCTGATATGCTGAAGAGTACGAATGGGGCATTTCCCGCGGAGGTGAGCTATGAACCTCAGGTATCAGTGCTTGGTACTCGTGGCCGTGCTCGCGGTTGCCGTCTGCCGCGCCGACACCGTGTACCTCACAGACGGCTCTGAGATCAACGGCACCGTGATCGAGGAAGACGGCAAGACGGTGGTCGTCAAGCGGCCCAACGGGAGCGTGCAGTCACTCCGTCGCGCCGACGTGGATGTCATCGTCTACGAAGCCAAGCCCGCCGCGCCCGCCAAGAAGGCCGGCCAGCCCGCCGCGGCGCCGGCCACACCCACGAAAGCGGAAACCGCGCAGCCGAAAGCGGCCGAAGCCAAGACCCCCACTGCCGACGTGAAAGGCAGAGCGGAGCAGCCGAAGGAAGCGGGGGGCACGGCCAAGACAGCCGAAGGCGTTGCTGCCAAGGACGACACGGCCAGGAAGGAAGGCGAAGCCGTTGCCGCCAAGCCGGAGAAGAAAGAGACCGCGGCCGGTGAGGCCGAGAAGAAGGAAGGCGCCACGGCAACCGAGAAGAAAGAGGGCGACGCGGCAACCGAGAAGAAAGACGGCGACGCGGCGGCC
>JAPLOD010000589.1 GCA_026692735.1 Planctomycetota bacterium
ATGGGCACGAGCGGCGGGCGACTGCTGAAGCGAACGTAGTCAATGGCCGCCCATGCATCGGCGCCCGCCGCCTGGCACTGGATCGCCATCTCGGACATCTTTAGCGGCTCGCGCATTGGCGCGATGCAGACGTGCCAGGCGCCGTCGTCGTTCACGGCGGTGAGCGGCATCAAGTTCACGGACTTGGTTTGCGCGCCCTGGTGTCCGCCGGCGTAGACGAAGTAGTCGCCGTGGGGCGCGACGTGCCGGGCGCGGTAGCGGATGGCCACGTAGCGCGCGCCGGCCAGGTCAACGGGTTGTGGGTACCGGTGCGACCACTTCATGCCCTTTCCCGCGGCCGTCACGGTCATGCTGACGACGCCTTCGTCAGGTTTGAGTGTCGCGGCTGCATCGGCATTGCTGAGCCACGACGGCTGCTTCTGCCAATCCGCCACTGCCTTGAAGTCCTGCTGCCAGTTCATCGCGGCTGAAATCTCCTTGGGGTAGCGGTCGGCGTCGGGCGGCGCTTCATCGGCGTGGCGGATGTAACCGAGCGTGAGAACTGCCGGGACTCGCTCCCCGGCCTGGACCTGGATTGCGAACCCCGTCACAGTCCCCGTCACTCCAGCGGCCCACACGTCAATCGCCAGCACGTGCCATTGGCCATCGCTGCGGAGCGCCTCGCGGGAGACGAGTTGGTGCCCGTCCTTGGCACCGTCAAACACCCACAGGAAATAGTCGGCGCCTCCGAGGACACGTTCGGCCTTGTAGCGGACGACGAAGTAACCAGCCTCCAGCGGACGGAACGGTGGCACCTCGGCGCGCCACTTCATGCCCTTGCCGGGCTCGCGGACCGTGAAGGCAATCACGCCCTCCGAGACCTTGACGTCCGGCTCAGCCGCGGGGTTGGCCAGCCAGGTGTGTTGTGGCTTCCACGCGACATTCATGCCGAACTCGGTGGGTGTCGGTTCTTGCCCGTACAGGGGGAGAGCGGCAAGGAACACGACTGCGCCGAGGGTCGTCCGCAACTGTCTCATAGGGTTACTCTCTTCGCGAGCCTGTACGTGTGGGTCTAACTGATTCCGGGCCAGTTACCACTGCTGTCAGGTCACAGATAGAGCCAGCACGCGGGTGCCACGCCATCCTTGGCGTGCGGCGCGGTTGATTGTCGAATCGCGTCGGGTACCATCGTCACGCCGAGAGACACGCACTTGGTCACGAGGGATGGACATGCGCAGCCGGAAAGCCGCTTGTTCCCGCGCCTTGGCGGTCTCATTCCTTCTGATCGCTGGAACCATGCCAGTCGTCGCGCAGGAGCCGAAGCCCGAGTACCCGATACTGGACCCGGTAGAGTCCTACGAGCAATACGCCAAACGCGTTGCGGTGAGCCAGACGATCCTGGCGGCGGGCGGGCTGGCGACACTGGGCCTGCTGATTGTGGTCGCCATCGGCTGGTGGCGGGCGGAGAAGCCAGACGAAGGCGACGAGAGGTGGAGGAAGACCCTCCATGATGACATGGAGGAGAAAATCTCTCTTGAGTTCGAGAATGAGTCTTTGCCCCGCGTCGCCATATCACTGAGACCACATGCCTTCGTCGTTCTCAGCCCCGAGTTGGCCGAGAAAAAGATGAAGGTCACCTGGAGGATTGATGGTGTTGCCAGGAAGGACGCCATATCCCAGTTCTGCAAACGTGTGGGCGCAGCGTGGGATATTCGGAACGGCGCGATCTTCATCTATCCGGAAGGAAAGGCACCGCCTCTTAGGAAGAGGCCGTCGGCAAGCGAAGGCTGGAAGCCCGAAACGCTGAAGAAGCTGTCTCGCAGAATATCGTTTCAGATGTATGAGACCCCGCTGGCCAGGGCCGTTCATTTCATCAACAGTCTGGCAAGAGTTAAGATTGTGCTCGATCCGAGACTAGAGAATGCAGACGACCCGCGGATCTTCATGTGTCCTGTTGATGATATGCGAGTAGACGACACTCTTACGTGGTTCTGTCTGCTTGGCAACGCGGAGTGGACGCGCAAGCAAGCCGATGATGGTACGGACATCATCTGGGTCGCGCCTCGGGAAGGCCCCTCCGAACGGAGTTCGGGAGCGTCCGAGCGAAGCGCTGACAAGAAGCCGTGAGCTACCTCGCCTTGAAGGCAAAGAGAAAGCGCCTCACTGGCTGCGGCGAGTGGCACCAGGCTACTTTCTCAAGTCGCCGCCCGCCTTGCCCAGCTTCTCCAGCCACTCGCTGAGAAGCTTCTGCTCCGCCGCGCCGAAGAGCCATTCGTGCCCGCGGTCCGCAACGACGTGATAGTCCACCAAGACGCCGGCCTCCTTGAACTTGGGGAGCACCTGGTCCCAGATCTGTCGGCCGCCGTCTTTGCCGCCGACGAGGACGAAGAACGGACACTCCTTGACGGCCGGGTCCGCGGGGATCGTCAACGGCTCCACGCGCCGCTGCGCGTACGCTTCCAGGCTCAGCGGATAGGCCGCATCGAGAATGAGGCCGCCCGGCCAACCTGGCTTCCCCAGCCAGAGGTTCAAGGCCGCCTGCCCGCCGGCACTGTAGCCCAGCAGCAGCGGGCGCGCGACCGCCAGGCCGGGCAGTTCCTTGAGCTCTCCCACAGTGAGGGGAATCTTCCGCGCGTCCTCATCCGACCAGCCCATCCAGTTCTTGTCGGTGAAGAGCAGCAGGGCCCAGCCGCGGGCCAGGAACAGCGGTGCAAGCGACTCGGCCGCCTGGTTGCCCGAGCCGCCGGACGGGTGCAGCCACACGGCAAGGCGGTGCGGTTGAGCCGGCGTGGCCGCACTGGAGAGCAGCAGCTTGTACTGCAGCCCGCCTTCCGGCCACCCCGTGACCGTCTTGACCTGTCCCTGGACGGTCGTCCTCGGGGCGTGCTGTTCGCGCAGCCTGGCGAGCAGCGCCTTGAACTGCGCCTGCTCGCGCAACGAGGCCAGGTCCTCGTCAGCGAGCATGTGGCCCACGTCGCCGTAGCCGAGTTCCACGGAACGGCCGAGCGCGGCGAGGGCTTCTTCCGGGCGGCTCAGGCGCGCCAATGTGCACGCCTGGTTATAGCGATGGTCCTTGTCCTTCGGCTGGGCCGCGATGAGCTTCTCACACGTCTTCAGCGCGCCCTCGTAGTCCGCGTTCCGGAACTGTTCGTAGAGCAGACGCGCAAGCTTCGGAACGTCATCCTTCTCGGCTGGCGGCGTCGGCTCACCAGCCACAGCCCAGCCGCATAACAGGAGAAGCGCCGCACCGGCCGCCAGAGACTTGGAGCCAACGGAGAGAACTCGCCGTTGTCTTCCCTTTCCCCTTGCGGGAGGGTGCGGGGGCAGGGGTTTTCTCTCTTGGCTCTTAAGCATCGCGTTTCTCCCGTAGACGGGATCAGCGTATCTCGCGGCTTCGCGCTCATTTCCACCAGAACACTTCGCGGATGAACTGGAAGTAGTAGCCCGCCCCCCAGCGCCAGACCTGCAGCTTGCGCACGCCGCCGATGCGCGGCGGTTCGTCCCCCGGAATCTCCGTGACCCGCAATCTCCGTTTCGCCGCGCGGACGGAAAGCAACGGCTCCCAGCTCAGCACCGTGCCGAACAGCCGTTCCGGCGTGGAGTACGCTTCCTCCCGGTCCAACTCCAGCTCCCGGATCAGGTTCGTCCTGTAGGCGCGGTAGATCACCATGCAGTCCGTGTACCTGCCGCCGTGCAGGATGTTCACCGTTTTGGTGAAGAGCCAGTTGCCGAACGCCGTCAGCGCGTCGTCATCCTGGCTTTTCGCATTTCCGCAGTACCGGGAGGCTATGACCATGTCGCAGCCTTCGTTCATCTTGGCGATGAGCGCCGGGATAAGATCGGGGATCGAGTTGCCGTCGGGGCTGAAGGTGATCAGCGCGTCGCCCTGGATCAGCGGCAGCACCTCCATGTAGGCGTGCCGGATCCCGCGCTTCTGCTGGATATGCACCGTGTAGCCGCACTCCCGTGCATACTCGATCGTGCCGTCGGTCGAGCCGCCGTCCACGACGATGATCTGGTCGCACCATTCCTTCTTCACCTGGGGCATGATCGCCTTCATGCCGGTGATCTCGTTCATCGTCGGGACGAGCAAGGTGACTTTCATGCGCTCTCTCGCCGCTCCAGCTTGTGAGAGGCCATCGCGCGAATGTGCCGCACTGTCTCCTCCCCGAACTTCCGCGCGACCATCTCCAGATACCTCGGGTGGCTGAAGTACGTGTGGAACGCCTGGTCGCGGAAGCGGATCACCTCGGCCGCCGAAAGGTGCCGCGTAGGGAGCGGCAGCATGTCCACCGCGTGCTGCGAATAGCCGCTCCAACTGTCCGGCAGTTTCCAGCCGGAGCGCGCCGCCTGATCGTACAGGGCCGACCCCGGATAGGCCATCGTGCAGTAGAGGTTTGCGAACTCGCAGTTGAGGTCGAGCGCCAGGTCCAGGGTCGCCTGCATCGTCCGCAGATCGTCCTCGGGCAGGCCGAAGATGTAGTTGGCGATGACATTGATGCCGGCGGCCCGGACTCGTTCAATGGTCTTGGCGGCATCTTCCTGGCCGTAGCCCTTCCGCACGTCGGCGCGCACGTGCTCGCTGGCGGCCTCGATCCCGAACGCCAGCCAGCTGACACCGGCCTGCTTCAGTTTCTCCAGCATCGTGTCCTTCACGGTATCCACGCGCGCGTACGCCCAGATGTTGAACCGGTGCCGGTGCTCGATGATCCCGTTGCAGATCCCCAGAACGTGCCGCGGGTTCAGCACAAACATCTCGTCCGCGATCTTGATGTTGCGCACGCCCTGCTCCGCCAGCAGGTCCAGTTGTCTGATGACCGTCTCGGTGCTCCAGTAACGGTAGCTGTTGGCGCTCCCCCTGTGACCCGACTGCTTCTCTCCCTCCTTGAAGGGGGCCTGAATGCAGCAGAACGTACAGGTGTACGGGCAACCGAGCGTCGTATAGAGCGCCGCGTACGGCTGCCGCTCCAGGCCGCCGAAGCAATGCCAGTTGTGTGCCCGATACCTGTTGACGTTGAACAGGTCCCAGGCGATCCCGGGCATCTCATCGTCGAGGTCCTTGAGCAACGGAGCGGCCATGGTCCTGCGCGGCCGGCCGGCATCCCGGTACCAGAGACTGCGCACCTTGCTCCAGTCGTCCGAGCGCGCCGTCAGTGCGGCGAGCAGGTCAACGAGCGTATACAACCCCTCGCCGCCCGCCACGAAGTCCGCGCGCTCCTGTTGCAGCGTCAATTCCGGCAGCGCCGCCACGTGCCCGCCGACGAGGATGACCTTCTGCGCCGGAACCCGGTCCTTGATCGCGTTGCAGACCAGGCTGGCGGCCGGCATCACCTGCGTTGAGGCCGACGGCTGGTGCCCGTAGACGACGATTGCCGCCAGCAGGGGCTTGAGCTCTTCCACGCGCGCCGCGGTCTCCTCCGGCCCCAGCTCCTCCGCGTTGGCGTCAACCATCGCGATCGAAAAGCCGCGCCGGCGGACGAAGGCCGCCATCAGCCCGGCCCACACCGGCGTTTCGATGGCCGCCAGTTCGGCGCCCAGTGACTGGTAGATTCGCCGCCGGCCTGACGGGTTGATGAGCACGAGGTCGAGGGGTGCGCCGTGCGCCATGCTCAGCGGCCCTCCTCGCCGGGGCCCGCTCCCGCCAATGCTTGCTCCGCGCGCACGCGGGCCCGCCAGTACTCGAGCAGGTAGCGGATGCTCTCATCGAAACTGTACCGCGGCGCCCAGCCCGTCGCCTTCACGAACTTCTCGACACAAGGGATCTGCAACGTGACGTCGGCAGGCCGCAGCAGCGCCGGGTCCTCGCGCGTGGGAATCGGCTTCGTGGCCATGGCGGTCAGACGCTTCAGGAAATCGCCGACCGTGATCGTGGTCGTGCCGCCGATGTTGTACACTTCTCCAGGCTCGCAATACAGCAGCGCTTCCCAGTAGGCGCGCATCGCGTCGCGGACATCTATGACAGTCCGCACCGACTCCAGGTTGCCGTGGCACAGTTCTTCCTGCAGCCCGGCCTCGATGCGCGCGACCTGCCGCGCGAACGACGTGGCGAACAGGTCCGTGCGGCGCGGGTTCAGATACGTGAACATGCGCGTGCGGATCACACGCAGCTTGTAGCTGACCCAGTAGCTGCGCCCCAGCAGGTCCTGCGCCACCTTCGACACGGCATAGGGACTGGCCGGCTGCAGCGGCGCGCTCTCCCGTATGGGCACGTCCTGCGGGTCCACCTGGCCGTACACTTCGGAGGTGCTGCACAACTGGATGAGCGGATCGAGCTTCAGCAGCCGGATCGCTTCCAGGAGGTTGGCGGTGCCTATGATGTTGTTGTGCAGCACTGCCACCGGCGACTGGAACGAGACCCGCACATTCGCATGTGCCGCCAAGTGGAAGATCGCGTCGGGTTGAGCGTCCTCGAGCACACGGAGCACCGATCCGAGGTCGAGCAGGTCGGCTTCGTGGACGTTCGCCCGCCCGGCGAGCAGCCTCAGGTTGTCCTGCGTCGCGCTGTGCCAGCGCGCCAGGCCGTGGACCTGCGCCTCGGGGTGCTGTTCGGCGATGTACTCGGCGAGGTAGCTCCCGCCGGACCCGCCGATGCCTGTGATCAACACCCGCCGGAACGAGCGCGGCTCTCTCATGGGCTTCTCCCTACAGGCGCTGACTGTCGGGCACCGCGTTCAACAGCGCGCACAGCCGGCCGATCATGCTCTCCTCCAGTGTCGGGTAATTCCCGATGTAGAAGCCGAAGAAGTGCACGTGGTCCACGTGCGGAAAATCTCTGAGGTCCAGGGCCCGCGTGAACTCCTTCAGGTACGGCTGCCGCAGTTGGTTGCCGCCGCCGGATGTCCCGCGCCGGAACTCCACGCCGTTGCGCCTCAGCTCGGTCATGACGTTGTCGCGCAGGACCTCGTTCGCGTCTCGCAGCACCAGCGTGAAAGCGTAGTTGCAGCTTCCCTCGACCGCAAACTCCGTGAAGAACCTGGCCGGGTCGAGCCCCTTGAGAAAAAGGTCCAGGTTGCGCTTGCGGAGTTCGTTGTTGCGGTCCAGGCGCTTGAGCTGCGAGCGGCCGATGACGGCGTTGATCTCCGTGCTCCGCATGTTGTACGCGGGATACGCGAAGATGAAATCCGGGTGCAGATCGGGGTGCTCAACCGCGTACGTCTGCCTCAGCTCCGCCGACGTGGCTTCCCGCACCATGCCGTGGGACCGGAGCATGCGGACGCGCTCATAGCAGTCCCGGTCGTTGGTGCACACCATGCCCCCCTCGATCGTGCTCAGATGGTGCGCATAGTAGAACGAGAAATTGGACAGCAGCCCGAACGTGCCGATCTTGCGCCCGCCGAACGTCGCGCCGTACGATTCGCAGCAGTCCTCCACCAGCGGAATGTTGCGCGCCCGCAGTCCCTCCAGCAGAGGCTGCGTCAGGGCGTTGTACCCCAGGATGTGCGTCAGGAACAGCGCGCGCGTCCGCGGAGTGATCTTCCGGAGCGCCTGCTCCGGGTCCATGCCGAGCGTCCGCGGGTTGATGTCCACAAAGACCGGCTCGAAACCGTTCTGGATGACCGCCGCGATATCCGACACCCAGGTGAGCGTGGGCACGAGCACCTCCCCGCCGCCGCCGGCCCACTTCAGCGCCGCCAGCGTGAGAAGGTTCGCCGCCGAACCTGAATTCACGAATACGCTGTAGCGCGCGCCCAGCCACTCCGACCACTCGCGCTCGAACGCGCGCACGTTGTCGGCCTGGGTGAGTATCGGCGGCTCGCCCGCGCCCAGGAAGCGCTGTACCGCCTCGGCGTCGGCGCGCGTGATGTTGTTCTGCATCAGCGGCCAGTCGAACCGGCCCTGCCCCGGTGCCTGCGCGTCCATGTTCAGAACGGCCCCTTGAACTC
This sequence comes from Planctomycetota bacterium, assembly GCA_026692735.1. Taxonomy (GTDB): domain Bacteria; phylum Planctomycetota; class SZUA-567; order H5-PLA8; family H5-PLA8; genus JAPLOD01. The sequence goes on from JAPLOD010000589.1 coordinate 7,863, forward strand.
GGCGGATTTCAGATCGGCGCGTTCCTCCGGCAGGCGCGCCTCTCCTCGGACCATCTCGTGCACCGCCGACGCAATGCTGCGGGCATCGGGATAGAACAGCGTCTCCAGCGGCGGCGTCGGCGGGCAGGTCACTGGCGCAAAGCCCAGCCGCCGCACCTGTATCCCGCTCTCGCCCTGCAGCGCCTCCCAGGTGCGCGCGACGATCTCAGCGCTCGCGCCGCACGTGAGCCAGCCGTTGTCAACGACACAGAGGCGCCGCGTCTTGCGCACGGAAGCTATGATCGTACCCATGTCGAGCGGCGAAAGCCAGACAGGATCAACGACCTCGGCGCTAAGCCCCATGTCCTGCAGATAGGCCTGTGCCCGGAAGCATTCCAGTTGCGCGTGCGAGATGCCGACCAGGGTGACGTCCCGTCCTTCCGTGACGCGCCGCGTCTTGCCCGCCTCGACAGCGTACGGCTCAGCCGGCACCGGGCCCTTCAGGGAATACAGCAGCCGATGCTCGACGAAGATCACGGGGTTGCCGTCGCGCACCGCCGCCAGCAGGCAGCCTTTGGCGTCGTAGGGCGTCGCGGGAGCCACGACCTTGAGCCCCGGCACATGCATGAAGAAGCTGTGCAGCGCCTGCGAGTGTTGTGCGCCCTGGCCCCAACTGCGGCCGATGGCCGCGCGCACGACAAGCGGCAGTCTCTGCTGCCCGCCGTACATGTAGTGCGTTTTCGCGGCCATGTTGACGAGCTGGTTCATGGCCAGCATCAGGAAATCCATGCGGATGTGGACGTGGATCGGGCGAAAGCCCGCCAGCGCCATGCCGATCGCCACGCCGGTCATCGCGTCTTCCGAGAGCGGCGTGTCGAAGACGCGTCCCGGTCCGTACTTCTGCGCCAGGCCGCGCGTGGTGCCCTGGACGGCCTTGTGATCGTCCACGCCCAGGCCGAAGAGCACCACGGATGCGTCACGCTCCATCGCCTGGTCCGTGGCTTCGCACAGGGCCTGGGTATATGACAGCACGCGCTCCATCTATTCCTCGCTGAACAGGTGTCGCTGCAGTTCCGCTGCGTCGGGCCACGGGCTCTCTTCCGCAAACGCAAGGGCTTCCCGGATCTCCTCCTCGACCTCCGCTTCGATGCGCCGGCGCGTCTCCGCGGGCAGTTGCTCGCCCAGCCGCCGCAGCGGGTCGTTCGCGATCCACGGCGCGGCTTCCTGAGCCGAGCGGTAGCCGGCGCTGAAATCCTCGTTCGGCCCGACATGCTCCCGCATGCGGTACGTCATGCATTCCAGGAAGACCGGGCCGGACTCGCCGGCCCGCAGC
>JAPLOD010000590.1 GCA_026692735.1 Planctomycetota bacterium
GGAGACCGTAAGGAAACTCAGCGGCGGCCGCGGCGCGGACGTGTGCGTGGAGGCGGCGGGCGTGCCGGCCACGATGAAGGCGGCGCTGGCCGCCGCGGGCAACGGCGGGCGCGTGATCCTGCTGGGCAATCCGTCGGCGGATGTGACGCTGCAGGCGCCGCTGATCTCGCAGGTGATGCGCCGCGAGCTGAAGCTGTTCGGGACGTGGAATTCGTCGTACAGCGCGAGCGGCAACAACGACGACTGGCACGCGGTGCTGGCCGGGGTCGCGTCGGGCGCCATCAAGCTCACGCCGCTGATCACGCACCGCTTCCCTCTCGCGCAAGCCGTGGAAGGCCTGCAGATGATGCGCGACCGCACGCAGTTCTTCAGCAAAGTGCTGATCCAGACGTAGCCGTACAGAAGGGAGTGTCATGCTCGCAGCCGTTCTTGAAGCCACGGACACGCTGACGCTGAAACAGGTTGAGCGGCCGGCGATTGACGACCACAGCGCCCTGCTGCGGGTCGAAGCGGTGGCGCTGTGCGGGTCCGACGTGCGCATCATCCACCACGGCAACCCGCGCGTGAAGCCGCCGGCGATCATCGGGCATGAAGCGGCGGGCGTGGTCGTCGAGGCCGGCAGGCACGTCACGCGCGTCAAGGTGGGCGAGCGCGTGGCCATCGGCGCGGACGTGCCGTGCGGACAGTGCCGCTGGTGCCGCAACGGCCTGGGCAACAACTGCGCGGTCAACTACGCGGTCGGCTACCAGATCCCGGGGGCGTTCGCGGAGTACATGCTGCTGCCGCAGTTGCTGCTGGAGGAAGGGCCGGTGACGCCAATGTCGCCGCAGCTCGATTTCGAGTCCGGCGCGCTGGCCGAGCCGCTCGCCTGCGCCATCAACGGCCTGGAGCTGGTGCAGATGTCGCTGGGCAAAACGGTGGCGATCATGGGCCTGGGGCCGATCGGCTGTATGATGATTGACCTGGCGCGGATCATGGGCGCGACGAAAGTCATCGCCACGCAGCGCAGCCGCTCACGGCTGGAGATCGCCAGGCAGTACGGCGCGGACGTATACATCGCGTCCGAAGACGAGGACGTTGTGGCGCGCTGCCTGGAGGAGACCGGCGGGGAGGGGCCGGACATCGTGCTCACCACATGCGGGTCCGTCGAGGCCCACGAACAGGCGATCAGGATGGTCGGGCACCGGGGCTACGTCAACTTTTTCGGCGGGCTGCAGAAGGACGCGCGGCCGGCTGCGGTCCTGTCGAACACCATCCACTACAAGGAGTGCTTCGTGACAGGATCGCACGGCTGCGTGCCGCGGCACCACGAACTAGCCGTGAAGCTGCTGGAGAACAAGCAGGTGCGGGTGGCGCCGCTGATCACGCATCGCTTCCCGCTGGCGAAGATCCACGAGGCGTTCGCGGCGATGGAATCGCGGCGGGGGATGAAGGTCATCGTCAGACCGCAAGGCTGAGGCCGGCGCTACCTGACGGCCGTCTGCCATGTGCCTTTCCCGGACGTGCCCGCCTTGGCCTTCCATACCATCATTGGGACGTCGGCCTGGTATACCGTCCCGCCAAGCTGCAACAGCACGGGCACCGACACGGTCTTCCCCGTCTTCGGGGTCGTCTCGTTGGTGAGACCTTCATCGGCCAGCAAGGTGACGAAGGCCCCTTTCAGCGTGAACTGTATCTTGACGGCCCCGCCGCGGAACACCTTCTTGTCCAGCTTGCGCGTCAGCTTAAACTGGTCCTTGCCCTGCTTCGCCGTTCCCTTGGCGGTCAGCGTGAACGACTGCGCCGCACCGCCGAAGCTGACCGAGGCGCTCTTGCCGGAAGGATCGAAACCCGCCGAGAGTTCCACCACGCCGCCCACGGTGATCTTGTCGTTGCCCGCCTTCTTGAAGCCCAGCCCCACCTGCGCCTTCGTCACCACCCACGTGTTCCCCGCAGCGGGCGGCAGCGCCCCTGCACCGCCCAGGAACATGGACATGGTTGCCGTGCCGCCTCGCCCATCCTCCGCCGTCGCGGTCACAAGGAACGGGCCGCCCGTGGCGTACGTGTGCGAGGGCGAAGGTCCCACGCCGGTTGTGCCGTCGCCGAAGTCCCATGTCACCGTCACGGGATCGCCGTTGGGGTCGGATGCTACGGCGTTGAACTGCACAGTCTGGCCGGCGCCCACCGAGCCTGCTGTGATGCTGATCACGGGCGGGTTGGGCGGGCTGTTGGGGTTGGCGTAGTAGAAGGCGAACCCGCCGCCCACGGGTATGGGCTGGCCCACGGTGCTGACGAAGTAGCCGTCGGCGAGGTCCACGCGCTTGGCGCCGTAGCTCGACAGGCTGCCGGTATAGTGGATGTTCAGCGTACGCGCATCGGACCAGACGAGGGACGTGATGGCCATCCCGGCGGGCAGGAGCACTCTTGAGGTATCCTGGCGCGACGTATCCATGTCCTGATCGAAGAAGACCTGGAGGACCGGCGCCGCCGTGGCCACGCTCGAACCATCGTCGGGCGTGGTATCAATGATGTACGGTATGACGCTGCGGGCCTTGATGGTAACGCGGATCGCCACGCCCATGCCGCCACTGGCGGCCTGTGCGGCCACGGAGGCCAAGAGAGCAAGCATACACACGAACCCGCGCATCGCACAATCCTCAGACTGCGTCGCAGGCGTCCGTGCTGGGAAGGGGAAAGCGCGTCGTCAGGCCGTAGCGCAATTTGCCAAATTGCGGAACGGGGCCGAGTGGCTCAGGGCTTGTCTTTCGCGGCGGCTGGTATCTCGGTGCGCACACGCAGAAAGTCAACGCCCCCTGCTTCGTCTTTCAGAAAGAGCAATTCCTCGTAGCGTTTTCCCGGTTCAGCGTTCTTCGGAACGGACACCTTTATCTTGAGCTCCTTCGTCTCGCCTGGCTTCAACGCAAACGACGTACCGTCCGGCGTCAACCACGAAGGCTTGATGACCTGCACGCAACCAGGGCCGAAGTAGCGTTCGTGCTTGGCGGCATCCTTCTCCGCCTCGTCCAGCCTCAGCAGCGTGTAGGTGTGCTCCTTAGCTGTGTTGTTGCGGAACTTCACGACGGGCTCAACACTGTCGCCCGGCTTGGCCTCCAACCGGACGACCGAGGGCGCCAACGCCAGCGGGCCGGCCCCGACGCCATCCGTATCGGCCTTGGCCAGCGTTTCGATCTGCACGCGTGCGCCAACCTGCAATCCCACGGAGCCCGGCGTCGGCTTACCTGGCCGGCAGACGACCAGCGCCATCCACTTGCGGTTGTAGTATTCCGGTTTATCGGGAACCTTGATGAAGAGCTTGACTTTGCCATCAGTCTGGGCCGGCAAGTCCAGTTCCGCTTTATCCAGCCGACACCATGATGGGTCGGGGATCTCCTCGTATCCAATCTCCCACGACGCAATGGCTGCACGGGGCTTTATCACCGCCACAGAGAACGTGTGGGCCTTGTTGGTGCCGTTGTGGACTTCGAAGGCGAGGTCCGTCTTCCCGAACACGTCCACTTCCGGCGCTCCGGGCTGGATATTTTCAACCAGGATCATCCCCGGCCCAATCCCGAAGCCGGTTTCCTCAACAGCCGGGCACGTGCTTGCCGCTAAGACCATCAGCGTCAAGCACGTGCCCAGCGTGCGGGGAAACTTCGAGAAGGATTCCGCCATGACCTCCTAGACTCTAACTTAGACTGCCGTCGCCGTCAACGTAATCGTGAATGTCTGTGCTACCCCGGGTGTGTTTCAGAATGGTTAGCGAAATGACGAAAACGACAAGGGGGAGTTGAGGAGGAGCCTTGTCGTCAAAACAGAGCACAGC
>JAPLOD010000591.1 GCA_026692735.1 Planctomycetota bacterium
CTGGACCCCGAAGTGGAACAGATGCTCGAGCAGATGGCCGCCTGGAGCGCCATCAACGGCGAAGCCATCTACGAGACCCGGCCCTGGCTGGTGTACGGCGAAGGCGCGGTCAAGGCCAAGGGCGGCCATTTCAAAGAGGACTTCGCCTACACCTGCAAAGACATCCGCTTTACCACCAAGGGCGAGACGCTCTACGCCATCGCGCTGGGCTGGCCGAATGACGGCCAGCTCACCGTCCGCTCTCTCGCCAGGCCCGCCGGGGAGAACGTCAACACTATCACCGGCGTGAAGCTGCTCGGTTCCAGCGCCAAACTCGACTGGAAGCAGACCGCCGACGGCCTCGTCGTGACCCTCCCGGCCGAGAAGCCGTGCGACTATACCTGCACGCTCGCGATCACGGGCACCGGCCTGAAGCCTGTCCAGCTTGCGGAAGTTGTCGAGCCGATCCGCCCCGACGCCAAGGGCACTGTAACGCTGCTCGCCGAGACCGCTGAACTACACGGCGACCAGATCAAGACGGAACAGCAAGGCGCCACGCCCAATATCGGTTTCTGGGACCGCGCGGACGAATGGGTTTCGTGGAAGGTGAAGTTCGCCGAGCCCGGCACGTACAAGGTGAGCGCGAGCTACGCGACAACTAACCCGGAATCCGAGTTCGTGCTCGAAGTCGCCGGCCAGCAACTCACCGGCAAGGTCACGCAGACCGGCGGCTGGAGCAACTTCCGCGCCGTGGACCTTGGCCAGGTCGAGATCAAGCAAGCCGGCGAGCAACTCGTGAAAGTCCGTCCCCGCGACGCCGCGACGTGGAAGGCCATCAACCTGGCTTCAGTCACCATGAAGCCCGCCAAGTAGCAGACTGAGAGAGCATGGAGATGGACGACATCCAGCAGAAAGGGGCGCGCGGGCGCTGTGGGCGCCTCGCCCGTGGGCGGAGCGGCGCAAGACGACGGCACGAGCCGAAAGTCACTTACGCAACCGCACTAGCAACTGCTCAACCCGCATCCTGGTTGCAGGGTGATCCCGCGCGGCTTGCTCTATGGCTTCCAGCGCCGGCGCCGCGTCATCGCCCATGAGCCATAAAATGTTCGCCCCCTCCTGTGCAATGTTCCCGTTTGTGCGCTCGTGCTTCAGCAGACCCGCCACCGCCACGGCGTACTGCTTCGCGCTGTGCTTCTTCAACACCGCTTCGATACTCTGGCTGGCGTTCGTCCGCACGCGGTAGTCCGGGTCGGCCAGCGCCTCGATAAGCAGCGGAAAAGCCTCGGCCCCGGCCGGGGGGTACTGACCCAGTGCGAAAGCGGCTGCCGCGCGCAGTTCGCAATCCGGGTGCTTCAACGCCCTCGCCACCACGGCCCACCCCTCTGGCCCCGCATCCCGGAGTGCCACGAGCGCCGCGTATCTGACCCCGGCAGCGCTCGCATCGGTGCTCTGCGCGGCCGCCTCCAGGGCACGGAACACCTCTTCGCTCGCGACCGCGTACCTCCCGACCGCCTGCGTGGCGCACGCCCTCACGTTGACATCCGGGTCTCCCATGGCCTTCAACAGCGGCGGAATCAGGTCCCGGCCCGTCCCCTTGATCTCTGCCAGTGTCCGCGCAGCCTGAAGGCGAATGGAAAGGTCCTCGCGCTGGAGCGCCGCGGCCAGGTACGGCGCGGCGACAACCCCATAATCCCTGAGCACCTGCTGCGCCGCGTGTGCCATTTCCTTATCTGCCAGCAGGTCAATGAGCAAAGGGAGGGCGACCGCACCATCTGGCTCTACCCCCAGTAGCGCCCTGGCCGCGGCCCACCTGACGGAGAGGCTCTTGTCCTTCAGCAACCTAACGCATACGGAGGCAGCCTTTCTGACCTTGGCGGCCCCGACGAGTCTTAGCACCGTGCAGATATCAGACTCCCAGGGGCACAGTACCGCCTTCCCGCCCGTGGCGTGGGGGATCTTCACCTCGATCTGCGTTCCCTCGTGCTCCCGGCCAACGCGCGCCTCGAGGAACCTCATCAGCGCAGCGGCCTGAAACCGCGTCCCAAGGTACGCGTCGTTGACATCCCACTCGAACGGCACCAGCCCGCCATCCGTCAGCACCTCAAACTGCACCCACCCATCCGCGCACACGCCCCACCTGGCACGCGCCAGCTTGGCGCAGTTCTGAAGGAAAGCGTCATCGTAGACAATGCGGTTGGGATCGGAGAACCCATCCACGACGGGCGCGGCGCGTCTCTTCTCCATCTCACGGTCGTCTTGGCTGGCCGGTGCTTGAGGGGTGGGCGAGCGAAGGGTGCTGCTTCCGCGCGCTGGCGCGGACTGTACATAGAAGACAACCCCGATCACCGCGCATACAAGCAGCGCCAGGATCGCCAGAAGCAATGCCGTGACACACTTCCGCATGGCTTAACCCCCCGCATCCGCAATGCCGACGGACAGAGGTTTGACGGGAAAGCGCCGCCGTTTGCTGCGCATCGTCGGCTGTGATAGCATGGGGACACGTAGCCAGGCACGGCGAACCACGAACGAGACGTTCGTGGTACCACGGGCGTCCCGCCCGTGCCGAAGACGAACGAGACGTTCGTGGTACCACGGGCGTCCCGCCCGTGCCGGAGACGAACCACGACAGACCGCCCCACAAGGAGACAAACATGCTCATGGGTTCGGCCATTGCGTTGCTCACACCGATGACGCCGTTCGCTGGTGGCATCGCAATCTTCGCTTTGCTCGCCGTTCTTGTGTCCTCGCTGGCCGCTGAGGAGAAGGGCGCAGCGGGGTCGGCCGCGGCTCCCACGGGCATCGCCGCTGTGCTGCAGCCGTTCGTTGACCGCCACGCGCTGGCGGGCGCGGTCACGCTGGTGGCCTCGAAGGACAAAGTGCTCAGCCTGGAAGCGGTGGGATTTTCGGACGTGGCGGCGAACAGGCCCCTACGCACGGACGCGCTGTTCTGGGTTGCTTCGCAGTCGAAGCCGGTGACCGCCACGGCTTTCATGATGCTGGTGGACGAGGGTAAGGTGAACGTCGAAGATGCCGTCGAGAAGTACCTTCCGGAGTTCAAAGACCAGATGCTCGCGGCCGGAAAGGACCCGAAGGAGACGCCGGCGCGCAAGCCGGCGCATCCCATCAAAGTCCGCGAGATTCTCAGTCACACGAGCGGGATGGCCTTCGCCTCGCCGATAGAGCAGCCAACGCTCGACCTCCTCCCGCTGCGCGATGCCGTGCGCAGCTACGCGACAACGCCGCTGCAGTACGAGCCGGGCAGCAAGTACCAATACTCCAACGCGGGCGTCAACACCGCGGGCCGCATCATCGAAGTCGTCAGCGGCATGCCGTATGAGGAATTCCTGCAGAAGCGCCTCTTCGACCCGCTGGGCATGAAGGACACCACCTTCTGGCCGAACGACGAGCAACTGCAGCGGCTCGCAAAATCGTACAAGCCGAACGCAGCCAAGACCGGCTTGGAAGAGATAACGATATCGCAGCTCAAGTACCCGCTCACGGATCGCACCAAGCGCTTTCCGATGCCGGCGGGCGGCTTGTTTTCCACCGCGCCGGACATGGGACGCTTCTGCCAGATGATCCTCAACGGCGGTGAGCTCGACGGTACACGCTACGTTTCCGAAGCGGCGGTGAAACAGATGACGAGCAAGCAGACCCCTGACGCGCTCAAGGATGGCTACGGTTTCGGCTGGGGCGTAGGCGGCGGCTGCTTCGGCCACGGCGGCGCGTATTCCACAGACATGACGATTGACCCGAAACGCGGGCTGATCATGGTCTTCCTCGTGCAGCACGCGGGCTTCCCGGGGGACGGGGACAAGAGTCACGGCGCGTTCAAGCAGGCGGCGTATCGGCTGTTTGGGAAATAGGGGCGCGCACACGAACGACGTTCCGGCTAGTCCTTCATTGGGTCTTGCGCCCCGTCTTCGATAAAGCGGGCGAAACCCCACACGGCCTGGTCCCAGCCGTAGCCGTCGCCGCCGTTCAACACGCGGAGTATGATCTCTTTGGCTCCGGTCACGTCCACCGCCAACGGACGCGTCTCCCGCGGGCGCAGCACCGGCGTCTCCGCCTTCTTCTGACCGTCAACCAGAACCTGGAACTGCACGCTTCCTTTCTCGCCCAG
>JAPLOD010000592.1 GCA_026692735.1 Planctomycetota bacterium
CCCACGAGCGGCTGGCACAGCTCATACAGACCATCGTCGCCGAGCATCTTCCAGGTGAGGGCGATCTCCGCGCCCTGGGCGCTGACGCGCAGGCGGCTGTCGTCCGCCGCCAGGATCGTCGCGGGAGCGGCGCTGCCAGGACCGGTCTTGACCGGCAGGACGAGCTTGCCGCCCTGGGCCTGGGCGATGACGTACTGCCTCAGCACGTCGGTCGGCTCCTCGCCATGCGATAGACCGCAAAGCACGAGGAGCGCCAAGACGCAACTCCCACGCGACGCGATGTGCGGTGTCCTGGCCATGGCCAGGCAGCGTACCCGCCAGCCTGCCGTGTGTCAAAAAGGGCTTGCCGCGCGCGTTGCGTGCGGAGCTACTTCGGCTTGATCGCGTCGAGAGCCTTTGCTGCCGCATCGAGACGCGTGCTCAACGCTTCCAACTCCTGCGCCGTAAGCGCCGCCTTGAGCGGCACGATATACGCCTTGGCGCCCGCGATGGTGACCGCGGCTGGCGGCTCCAGCCGTTTTCCGTTGAGCGTCACTGCGGGCGGAGTCTGGAAGCCTTCGAGCACCATGGCCGTCGCGAGGTCCGCGCCTTGTGAACCCGGGCGCGCGGCGTAGTCAATGCACACCTGGTTCTCCTTTGGCCGAACCACGACGTGGGCCAGGGCCACCTTGCCATCGGCTTTCACTGCCATGCCGCCCGGCAGCGTGAAGCGCCACCACGTGGGGTCGGGCAGGGGGTTGTACGCGCCATAGGTGCCGGTTGCCGGATCGGCCTGGATATAGGCCATCCTCCCAGCCTCGCAAACCAGAACGGCGCCGTTCTTCTCCAGCCGCCCCGTCGAAGCCTGCCGCGCAATCGGCGTGTCGCGTTCCACGCCGTCGGGCAGGTACGGCCACGCGCCGTTGACGCGGCGATAGGCGAACAGCTTGTCGAGCGTCTCGCCCTCCTTGTACGTCGTGAAAACACCCAGCTCCATCGTGTCCTCGCCACTCACGTACTTCACCTGTGCGACCGCCTTGTCCGCGTCAAAGCTCGTCTCGAGCTTCGCCGACGCAATGTGCTTCTGGAAATCGTCGAACGCCGGATACTCCGTGGCATCGGCCATCTCCACCACGAAGCCGCCGCTGGCGCGGTCTATCTTGGCGAAGTCCGCCTTGGCGTCGAGCGGCTGGTCCTGTTTCAGGTTGTAGTTGTCTATGACGAGCGCGGCCTTGAAGATCAGCTTCCCGAACTCCTGCGCATCGCCCTCGGAGACGACAACCTCCTCGCTGCGGCCCAGGTCGGTGGCCGGCAAAGGAATGATGCCGAGATAGCTCACGCCGTCCTTGATCGTGATGCGTTGCGCGGCCTTGAGCTTGAGCGGCAGGGGACCGGCCGGCTTGCCGTCAACGGAGAGTTGCCATGTTGGCGCGGGGGCTTCGTAGTTGTAGAGCGCAATCGTGCTCTGCAGGCTCTTGGCCTTCAGCTTCGGGTCAACCCACTGATGAGGGCTGGTGACGACAATCAGCTTGCCCTTGTGCTGCAGCGCGGACTGCTGGCCGAACGTCGGCATCCACCCCGGATCGGTGTTGACCAGCCGCGTCGTGTTGATGCCGTAGCGCATCAGCAGCGTGCCCACTTCCTGCATGTGCTCCACCGTCTTGTCGGCGCGGCGCCAGTGGCCGAGGATCGGGACGATGCCGGTCTGGCAGTCGGTGCTGTACAGGCCGTACTGCCTGCCGAGGTACGAGCGGCGCGAGATCGGTATCTTCGCGTGCCCGCCCCACTGCTTGAACGTGCAGGTCATCTCCCACGGCAGCGGCTTGTCGTCCACAACCGCGCTGGTCCATTCCGGCGCCCACGGGCCTTGCAGCGTCTGTCGCGCAACGTGCTCCGGCGCCACCTCCTGCCCGATGACCGGCATGCCGCCGGGCATGTCCTTGTCCTTGCCGACCATGTCCAGGTCGCGGAGTACCCCTTTGCGGCTGAGCGAATGGACGATGTGGTACACACCGTCCTGGCTGACAAAGAGATGCTGTGGCGCTGTGCGCATGGAGCCGGCGATGAAGCGCCGCAGCCCCGGGTGGTACGCTCCGGCCAGTTCGTCCACGGTCTTGAGGAGGATGCTCTTGCCGAGCATGCGGTCGAAGTGCGTCGGCCCGCAGTCGGCGATCATCTTCTGCGCGGTGAGAGTGAGGGAGAGGTAATAATGGTCAATGGATTCCTGCGTCGTGCCATCGTACCAGCACCACAAGCGCAGCGGGAAGTTCTCGATGCCGTGGCGCCCGTCGGCCATCGCGAACTCCGAGTTGATGATTGACCCGCCAAGCAACGCGCCCATGGCCGAGGTGTGGTTGAAGTTCATGGTGCTCATGCAATAGGTGAAGCCGGAGCGGTAGAAGCTCTTGTTGCCCCGCCAGTCGCCGGTCTTGTTGAAGTAGCTGTCGCCCCCGCTGAAGGCTTTGGTGGCCTGCACTTTCTTGAGCTGGTCCACCATGGGATGGACCAGCGGGCCGTCGAAGTAGTTTTGGTCGAGATGCTTCTCCAGCGGCGCGGTGGGACGGTCGGGCATGAGCCAGTTGGTCCAGTATTCGGTGAACGTGTCGCGCGCGGGGCTGGGCAGAGCGTCCTTGTAGAGCAGATAGGGCATCAGCACCACCGACGCCTCGAAGCCGTTCCACCCGCGCGGCTGGCTCCCCAGCATGCAGTCCACCCAGACTTCGTACGCGAGTTCCGCTTTGCTCCGCTTCGGCCCCTGCGGCGGCTGGCTGCCGAAGCGGCGGTCAACGAGGTACTCCGGCGGAAACTGCATCCAGAACGGTTCCTCAAGCATTCTCTCCCCGCGCCTGACTGTCAGCAGCGACTTCACCCGTTCCCACTGCCAGTCGGGCATCCATGCGGGCTTGGCCAGAGCGTAGCGTTTGGCCAGTTGCTCCAGTTCCGCGGGAGTGGGCATCACGGCGGTCGGCTTGCCGCCTTTGCCGTTTTGTTTCAGCGCTGCCGCCAGCGCCGCGATGTCGGCTGCGGGAGGCAGTTCCACCTTGGCCGTCCCGCCCGGGGACATGTTCGATGTTGAACGTGTCCCCGGAAGCCTGAACGTCACGACCAGCGAAGGTGTGCCAATGATGATCGCGCGACCGCCCGTGGCCGTGGCCCATTCATAGCACCCGTTGTAGTAGCGATGGTCGTAGGTTTCCCATTTGCGCACGATGAACCCGCAATCCGCGAGCGTGCGCAGCCGTTCGGCGAGCGTCTTTCCGAACGCTTCGTCCTTCAGCGCCGCGGAAACGTCCATCCGTCCTTCCGGCGCCTGGAAGTGCACCGGTGTGGGCCCGAACTGCTTCGCAAAACGGTCCTCCTC
>JAPLOD010000593.1 GCA_026692735.1 Planctomycetota bacterium
GTGGGCGTGGGCGCAGATGGTCGTCAGCCCGTTGAGCCGGATTGTGTTCGTCATGGCGGGCCAGGAACTGAAGCTCATCTACGACCTGACGGCCCTGTCTGCCACACTTGGCGCGCTCTACGGCGGCCACGCGCTGGGATACTCCCTCATGGAATCGGTCGCACTGCTGAGCGCGTTGCAGGTCGTCGCCTACGGCGTATACTTCCTGCTGTTACTGCAGCTCGCGCAGCGACCCGCGGAGGCGAAAGACTGACGTGCGTGGGATCCCCGGGTGTGGCGCTGAGCCCGAGGAGACGGCGCCTTCAGGTAGCAATCGGGTAACACGGCCGCCGCGCGGCGGCTGGACGGTGCAGCGCGTTTCCGGTTGATGAATCGGACGGCCTGGACAAGTGGAAGACTACAACGCCCTGTTTCTTCCGGCGGGACTGCTGCTAAGCACCGTCTTCACTTTGTGTGTGGTGCACCTCAACCGTGGATTGCGGCCGACACCATTCCTGATCACGGCCGTCGCGTTCGTGGTGCTCAACCAGATCGGGGCGACACTCATCGCCGTAGGGTGGACCGGCGACGTGTTCAAGGATCTGGAGAAGGCGTACGGCGGCACATTGTTCCTGCACATCCATGGCACGGGCTTCGTCTTCCTTCTTGGCGCGGCGCTGCCCTGTTCCCTTGCCTGGAGGCCGCTCCACTTCCGCGGCGAGGACTTGCCGTCATTCAGAGGCGGGTTCGGTCTTGGCATGGGCCTGTTGGGCGTGGTGGCTTTGGGCGTCTTCGCCGCGTACCTGGCGCAGCTTGACAGGGTGCCGCTGTTTGCCTGGTCGGCCACGTACGAGGAACGCGCGTTATTGCGTGACATCGCTACCAAGCAGTTCGGGGCGACGTTCGGCCGCTACGACCTGTTCATGTCTTCCGTCCTGCCGTTTGTCTCGCAGGTGTTCCTTGTCAGGGCCACGGAGCGGCGAACCTTGCTCGCCTGGGCGGCCTGGGCCGTTTTCTTCCTCGGCTCCTGCATCGCCCTGACGGCGACGCTGCAGAAGGCGCCCATCGTTCTCTACATCGTCCTGACCATCCTCATCCACCGGCGAGCCAAGGGCGAAGGCGTGAACGCCAGGATGCTCCTGCGGGTTGGCATAGCGACGCTGATCCTCCTGCCGTTGACCTACATCTTGCTGATGGGTGTTCGTGACCAGGGGATCCTGCGGCCGCTGCAGTACGGCCTGCGGCGAGTGCTTGTCGAGACGCCCTACGGGGTGCTGTTCTACCTGGACACTTTCCCACAACACATGGACTTCTTGGGGGGGCGCGGGCTTCCTAACCCCGGCGGGCTGTTCGGGCACACTCAAGTTGCCGTGGCACGGCTCCTCTCTGACATCTACTATCCTGGGATGGTTGCACGTGGGCTGCACGGCAATCAGAATACGCTGTACATCATGGAGTGGTACGCGAGCTTTGGCGTCACGGGCATGTACGGCGTTGCCTTCGTGACAGGCGTGGTGGTGATGGCGGCCTCGAAGCTGGCGAGCGCCATCACGCTGCGGCAGCTCGCGCTGCCTCTGACGTTCTTCCTGAGCTGGCAGTTCGTCAAGCTGGCGATGGGCGAATGGTGCCTGGTGACCACGTTGCTCATGCTTGTCTTCTGGAGCGGCCTGCTGGTCCTGTGCCTGCAGTACCGGCTGCTGGCGGCCTACGACGCAGTCCCAGACCGGGCATGAGGCGTTGGTGGCCCGCAACGGGAACACCGGGAAGAGGCATGGCATGAGCAAGCGGATCGTCACGGTGGTCGGAGCGCGGCCGCAGTTCATCAAGGCCGCCGCGGTCTCACGCGTCTTGCGCGCAGCGGCGGGCCTGGAGGAGATACTGATACACACGGGCCAGCACTACGACGAAAACATGTCGGATGTCTTCTTCAAGGAACTGGAGATTCCAAGGCCGGACTATCATCTCGGCATCGGCTCGGGCAGCCACGGCGCGCAGACGGGGCGCATGCTGGAGACGATCGAGCGGGCGCTGTTGGAGACCAAGCCGGCGTTGCTCCTGGTCTATGGCGACACCAACTCCACGCTCGCCGGGGCGCTGGCTGCCGCCAAGCTGCATATCGCGGTCGCGCACGTGGAGGCGGGCCTGCGCTCGTTCAACCGCCGCATGCCCGAGGAGATCAACCGCGTCGTCACCGACCATCTCGCCGACTGGCTGTTCGCGCCGACGACGGGTGCGGTCCAGCACCTGAAAGACGAAGGCCTGCCTGACTCGCGCGTCCACCTGTCTGGGGACGTTATGTACGACGCGGCGCTGTATTACGCCGCCAAAGCAACCCGGGAGAGTCGCATCCTCGAGACACTCAGCCTGAAACCCAAGGGCTATATTCTGGCCACAATCCATCGCGCCGAAAACACCGACGACCCGTCACGTCTGGCCGCGGTCTTCGGCGGCCTGATGGAGGCTGCGCAGGCGATGCCCGTGGTGCTGCCACTGCATCCGCGCACGCGCAAGATGCTCCAGCAGGCCGGCTTGCTGGAAACCATAAGCCGCCGTCTGCGTCTGACGGAGCCGGCGGGCTATCTGGATATGGTGATGCTCGAGCGCAACGCGTCGGTCGTCGTCACGGATTCGGGTGGCGTGCAGAAGGAAGCCTTCTTCTATCGCGTGCCCTGCGTGACGTTGCGCGACGAGACAGAGTGGGTGGAACTGGTGGAGCTCGGATGGAACCGCGTGGTTCCACCGCACGGCGCGGCGCAGGTGGCAGACGGCATCCGTGCCTCGTCGGCCGCGAGAGGCGCGGAGGGCTCACCGTACGGCACCGGCGACGCCGCGCAGCGGATCGTGAAGGTCTTGCAGGAAGCCTGATGTGCGCGTGACAGCAGAGCCTGCTGAGGATCGTCCCTTGATTCCCGGTCCTTCTACCGGAGGATCGCGGCAATCTATGACACGCTACGTCCTCGAGCGACGCGTGCTGGCGTTGTTGACGGCGGTTTTTCTTGCCTCGTGGCTGCTGCCCTGTGTCACGGATGTGAACCATCCGCCCGGCACGCGCCTGGTACGAGTGGCTGCCGCAGGAGCAGCGCTGGGAATGCTCTGGCTCGAGGCCGCCCGGCCCTGGTGGGGTTTCTACTCTTTCCTCCTGTTATGGCCGCACATGCTGGTTATCAGGGAGCTGTTGTCCCGCCAGTCGGAGCTTTGGCAGCACGTGCCGCTGTTCGGGGGCGGACCGCTGGCGGCGGCACTGGCGCTGGGCTACTGGCTGCGGCTTGAAAGGGCGCGGCGCGGCGCCAACGTCTCGCCTGCGCCGAAGGCCGAACCGCCGCCGGACTCGTCGAAGTGGGTCCTGGCCTTTCGCGTGGGGCTGTGGGTTCTGGTCGCGAGTTGGCTCCTGTCGTTGCTCGTCTGCCTGGTCCGACTGCGAGCGTGGGAAGCCTTGCCGCTCGCGGGCCGGCTTCTGCTGTCACAGTCGCCGCTCTCTCCTCTGATGCCGGCGGTCGCGACCGTTTCGCTGCTCCCTTCGCTTCTGCTCGCGCTGCTTCTGCTGAACGGCTTGAGTGACCCGGCGCTGGATCGGTGTCCTGCGGCTGCCGCACGCCCGACGACAACCGGAACGTTTGTTACATTCCTGTGCCTGAGCGGGTTGCTGATTGCCGCGCAGGTTCTGCTGCAGATCATCACTGGCTGGGCATGGGCCTTTGACAGCGCCCCGCCAGCGGGTCCGTTCGTCAACCGTAACACGGCCGCGCCAGTGCTGGTGATCCTGGGCATCTTTTTCTTCGCCCTGGCGAGGCTGCACGCGGGCCCCAAGAAGGTGGTGGCCGTTGGGTTGGGCGTTGCAGTCCTGGTTTGTTCCTGTCTGACGGCTTCGCGCAACGCGCTGTTCCTGGTGGCGCTCACGCCCATGTTGGTGTTGCTGTCGCGCGCAACCTGGCACCGGGCGGCGCTGGCCGGGCTTGTGTGCCTTGCGCTCTGCGTCACGGTGTACGTGTTGCCGTTGCCCCGCAAGGACGGCTCGCACAGCGAACCGGTGCAGCGGGCGAGCGCCACACTTGAGGCACTTCGCAAGGGAGACTGGGAGCACCTGTTGGCGGGGCGCCTGGACCTCTTCGAGAGCGCGTTGCGCGTCAGCTCGCGATACCCGCTGATGGGCTCCGGCCCTGCTACCTTCGCGATGGTCACCCGCCCGAAGCCCCGCCTGAGAGTTGGCGGCGTGCGGGGCGAATTCACCATCACGCGCTGCAAGGACGAGAAGGGGTACTACATCGAGGCCCGTCTTGCCCATGCGCCAGCAGACGAAGCGCCCGTCCTGCAGCTCCAGTATGACCTGGACAGTCAAGCTCTCACCAAACGAACGCTTGAGGTGACCGCCGAAGCGAGGCGCTCCAAGGGCGCAGCCGCCCAGTTCTTCTACCAGGACAGGACCAACGACGGGTGGTGCAGGCTCGCGACGCCACTTGCCGGGCAGGACTGGGAAACCATAGCTTGGCGCGGCACCGTGCGCGAGGGGGCCCTGGCGGCAAGCGTGGGCTTCTACTTCGAACCCAAGAGCAAGGACGAGTGGCTACAGATTCGCAGTCTCAGTCTCGTGAGCGACGACTTCTCCGATTGGCTGGGGCCTGATCGGATCTCCGCGGGACGTCTGGCAGCCACGGCGGGCCTCTCCGAGGTGTACTTGGCCGCGCATTCGATGCCGCTCAATCTGCTCGCCGAGATCGGGCCTCTCGGTGCACTGGCCTGGCTGGCGCTCTGGGTGGTGCTGCCCATGCTCGCTCTGATCCGCTGGCGGGCAGGCAACGTGACCGCGCTGGCGGTGCTGCTGGCGGGAGCAGGAAACCTGTTTGATACGGCGTGGCTGGGGACGGGGGTGACGACGTTTTTCGTGCTGCTGCTAGTCTTAGCTTGCTGGGAATGCCGGAACGCATATGCTCGGTGAGGCGACCGGCTTGAGACAGGAGCACCATTGGACCGTCCGCGGATCGTGCATCTCAGTTCCGTCCATCGTGCCTTTGATACTCGCATCTTCTACCGCGAAGCCAAGAGCATTGCGAAGGCAGGCTACGACATGGTGCTTATCCTGCCGCACGAACGCGATGAGGTGGTGGACGGCGTCCGTATCGTGGCCATTCCCAGGCCATCGGGCCGCCGCGAGCGCATGACGCGCACGGCCTGGCAGGTATACCGGCGCGCGCTGAAGGAACGCGCGGCCTTGTACCAGTTCCACGACCCGGAGATGATCCCGGTCGGAATTCTCCTCAAGCTGTCCGGGAAGAGGGTCATCTATGACGTGCATGAGTGCGTCAAGGACAGTACCCTCAATAAGATGTATATCTCGCCGCTGTTCAGGAAGCCCATCGCCTGGGCAGCGCGGCTCGCGGAGATCGTCGGCACGGCTTTTTTCGACGCCATCGTGGCGGCTACGCCAACGATCGCCAGACAGTTCCCTCCGGCGCGCACGACGCTGGTGCGGAACTTCCCGTCCAGCCAGGACTTGCCCGTGGCTGATTTCGTGCCGTTTGCCCAACGGTCGTTGCGGGCGATCTACGCCGGTTGCATAGATGAGCTGTATGGCCTGCGGCAGATGATAGACGCCGCGGCACTGCTGCCGGCAATGCCGCAGGCAGCAGTCACGCTATGCGGGAGTTTCGACTCACCGGAGACCGAGGCGAGAGGGCGGCAACTTCCGGGCTGGAACCGGGTGAGCTTCCTGGGCTTTCAGAACCGCGCGAGACTCGCGGCGCTATTTGCTCAGGCACAGGCCGGTCTGATTGTGATCCCGCCGGCGCCGAACTCCATTGACTCGATGCCCAACAAGCTCTTTGAGTACATGGCAGCGGGCCTGCCGGTGGTGGCATCGGACTTCCCGCAGTGGCGGGAGATCATTGACGGCTGCCACTGCGGACTGCTGGTTGATCCACAGAACCCGCAGGCAATTGCGGATGCCATCCAGTGGCTGCTCGACCACCGGCAGGAAGCCGAAGAGATGGGGGGCCGTGGCCGGCAAGCAGTGCAGGCGAAGTACAACTGGCAACAGGAGGAAGGCAAGCTGCTCAGCCTGTATGAGAGAATTCTGGGGCGGCGAGGACACGGGTCGTGTGCGGGATAGCGGGAGCATTCTCGGCAGCAGCGACGGAAAGCCAGCAGCGGCTTGTTGAGGAGATCGTTGCGAGCCAGATACGCCGCGGGCCGGACCATCAGGCTGTGGAGAGCATAGCGGGGCGGCACAGCGCTCTGGTCCTGGGGCACAATCGGCTCAGCATTATTGACCTGTCGCCGGAAGCCAATCAGCCCATGTGGGATACGGAGCGGCGCTGTTGCCTGGTGTTCAACGGGGAGATATACAATTACCTTGAGATCAAAGCTGAACTGAAGGCCCTTGGACACCGCTTCGTCACCCAGAGCGACAGCGAAGTGATCCTGGAAGCCTTCAAGGAGTGGGGGCGCGACGCTGTCCCGAGGTTCAACGGGATGTTCGCCTTTGCGTTGTACGATGCCGCCGCCGAGACACTGTGGTTGTTTCGCGACCGCTTCGGAGTCAAACCGCTTTTCTATGTCGAGCAGGGGGGCGCGCTTTATTTCGCCTCGACTGGTACCGTCCTCGCCTCCCGTCTCGGGCTGCTCCCAAATCTGGAGTATGTCGCCCGCGGCCTGAGGTACTGGGTCTATGAAGACGATGGCGACTTGGCCCCGTATGCGGGGATGAAGGCGCTGCCTGCCAGCCATGGACTGGAGGCCCGGATTCTGGCGTCGGGCCGGCTCAGCATTACCCGGTTCCGTTACTACGATCTCCAGGCGCGCGTGATGGCGTTGCGCGATGAACTGTCCACGCGGCCGGCCGAAGATCTGGTGGCTGCCGTTGCCGGCGGCCTGCGGGATGCCGTGAATCTGCGCTTGCGGTCCGATGTGCCGGTGGGGGTTTCGCTGAGCGGCGGGCTGGACTCCTCTTCTGTCGCCGCCTTTCTGTCCGAGAAACACCGCGAGGTCGTCGGTTTCACCTTCGGCCATCCCGACGCGGCGTCGTCCGAAGGCCCCGTCGTGAGGGAACTGAGCAGTCGGATCGGCATCCGTGTCCACTACATCTGGCCCACCCACGACGAACTTCGCAGCGCGTTCTGGGACACCTGCGCAGCTCAGGACGCGCCGTTTCCGGGAGGCAGCATTGTCGCGCAGTACCTGGTGTACAAGGCGGCGCGGGCGCAGGGCGTCAAAGTGCTGTTGGGCGGCCAAGGCGGCGACGAGGGGTTCATGGGCTACCGGAAGTTCCAGGTGTTCTGGCTTCGCCAGTTGCTCCGCGAAGGGCGCTGGGCAGAGGCGGCGCTGTTCCTGGCTGGCCTGGCGCGCCTGCTGTTTGCGGAGTTGCCGAGCGCGTGGTCCTACTGGGCACACCTGCCGCGTTACCTTGGGCCGCGGGGCATGGACACGGTGCTGCGGCTGCCTGATCCCGCGCCGTTGGCCATGGATTTCGCCAGTGCCGCCTCCACGGGCGACCGCGCCCTGCTGGATTTCACCCGTTTCAGTTTGCCAACCCTGCTGCGGTACGAGGATCGCAACTCCATGGGCAACAGCGTGGAGAGCCGGCTGCCCTTCCTGGATTACCATCTCGCCGAGCTGGCGCTGGCGTTGCCGGAGCGGCTTAAGGTATACTCAGGCTACGGCAAGTGGGCCGTGCGGCAGGCGGTGAAGGACAGGATTCCGCGGCGCATCTGGGCGGCGCGCTACAAGAAAGGCTTCGATGTGAACCAGACCGATTGGATCGAACGCGGCTTGGGCCACGCCATCCGCGCAGCCCTGCGCTCGTGCCTGGATCGTGTGAAGCCCTGGCTGGCGCCGAAACTGGCTCTGGACGGGGCTTTCTCAGACGGCCGTTTCAGGTCGCGCCCGCAAACGTGGGCCGAAGCCGTCACTCTGCTGTGGCTGGGGCAGCGCGTTCAATGAGCACCACGAGCACCGGACAACCAGGACGACGCGTGTGGCTGGTCACCACAGGTGAAGCGCTGCCAATTGACCCCGGCGCCCGCGTCATGCGCACCGGCCGCATCGCCCGGCTGATGGCGGCCGGCGGCCACCAGGTCACATGGTGGGCGGACGCTTTTGATCATTATCGCAAGACCTTTCGGGCCGCGGCGCATGAGTGCGTCACAGTTCAGGAAAACCTGAACATCGCCTTGTTGCACGCCCCCCCCTACTACCGGAACATCTCTCTGGCGCGAGTATGGAACCATCGCTGCATGGCCGCTCAGTTCCGGCTCCTGGCCCCGCGGCGCGAACGGCCCGATGTGATTCTGTGCAGCTACCCGCCCATCGAGTTGGCGCTGGCGGTGGCCGACTTCGCCAGCCAGCAGGGGGTGCCGCTCATAATGGATGTCAGGGACTACTGGCCCGATATCTTCCCCGCGTACCTGCCCCGCTGGACGCGCTGGCCGGCGCGCCTGATGCTTCGGCCGTACTATGCCATGAGCAAGGCCGCTCTGCGGCAAGCTCTCGCCTTCACTGCCATTTCAGAAGATATCCTGCGGTGGGGGCTTGAGCGCGCGGGCCGGGGCCGCGGCGCGGGCGACAGAGTGTTCTACAACGCATATTGGAGCGAACCGCCAGGAGCAGTGCCGCCGGAGCCGCTCGATCTCGGAGCAGGATTGCCGCGGCCGGCGCTGCGCTGTGCGTTCATCGGCGGCTTTGGCGTAGGGCACGATCTGGCCACGATTATTGAGGCCGCGCACAAGCTGCGCGGCAGCGCGCCCGCTGTTCAGTTCGTGTTGGCCGGTGATGGAAACCTTGCACAGGCGCTGCGAAAACAAGCCCAGGGCCTGCTTAACGTGGTCTTCACCGGCTGGATATCCGCGCCGCAGATACAGTCTTTGTTGTCACAGGCGGACGCCGGACTTGTGTCGTTCACCGCCGGCTGCTTTGAGGCAGTCCCGAACAAGATCTTTGAGTATATGTCCGGCGGCTTGGCGTTGCTCAACACCACCACCAGCGACATGCGGCCGGTGATAGAGCGTGAGAAGATCGGCCTCAATTACGAGGCCGGCAACGCCACGGAACTGGCCGAGAAGATACAGTACCTGCTGGCACACCCCGAGGAGCTTGCGGCAATGCGACGCCGCTCCAAGGAGCTGTTCCTGGAGAAGTTCGAGGCCCGCAAAGTCTACCAGGACATGATCGCCCACGTCCTCTCGTTCGCACGTTCCGCGAAAACGTAGGGATACCTCAGGCGTTCGACCGGCGCGCCACGCAGTGGATCACGCGGTGCAAGGTGTCCGGGCGGTCAGTGGGGATGGGCACCGGCGGGGCCAGTGGCGCCATGCCTTCGACAACCTCCGGCGGCATCTGCTGGAGCTTGCCAAAGAAGAGCCGTTTCAGCAACTTCTTGCCTTTCATGGTCCTGGGTACGAGATGAAGGGCCACGGCAATGCGCTTGATCAGGCGGATCACGCGCTGCCGGACCGACGTCGTATCAACCTCGTCCTCCCCAAGGCACTCCACCGTAAACCCCAGCGGTCGCAGGAGAGCCACGAACTCCGGCGGGTTGAAGTATGCGTGGCTGTATGGGCTGGGGTTGAAGTCGGGCAGGTCCTTGTTGGCAGTACAGATGAGAAGCACCCCGCCCGGCCGCAGCACACGGCGAGCCTCGGCCGCGAACTTTCTCGCATCCGGCAGGTAGTAGATGGCTTCGTACAGGATGATCACATCGAAGCTGCCGTCGGGAAAAGGAAGGGCGGTGGCGTCGAGCTTGCGCAGACTGATGCGGTCACCGTAGCGCCTCCGGGCGGTCTCCAGGATGCCCTCGTCAATGTCGCCCCCGACAATGGACTTGGCCTTCTTCGCGAGGTATCCCAGCCCCTGGCCGGTGCCACAGGCCAGCTCGATTACGTCTTTGCCGTCACAGAAAGTGCTGGCGAAGACGTAGCGGTTGTAGAGGCGGCGGATCTGGTCGCCGGTGACCTCCGTCCCGGCCAGCTCCGTGACGGTCGAGAAATCGGGCACAGCGTTGACGGCAGGGTCGGGAGCCGCGAGCGGCACGGATAAAGCACCCTTCTGAGATGAGATCAGGGACTGCTTTGCACATCACGACTGAAATCGCCTCCATCGTACAAGCTCGGACCTGCACTGGCAATCCCGGAAGCTCAGGGGTCGTGGTGCGGGAAACAGGTTTGACGCTGTGTTCAGGCGCGATTATAGAAGTGACTTCGCGGTAGAAGCAGGTCCCCGAGACACAGGTGAGCGGTGAGAAGCAGCGGATGAAGCGTTTGTTTGATGTGCTGGTTTCCGGCATGGCCCTGTTACTGCTAAGCCTGTTGTTCCTGGGCCTGGCGCTGCTGATCAAGCTGACCTCGAAGGGACCGGTCTTCTACCGGGGCGAGCGCATCGGACTGGGCGGCCGGCTGTTTCGCATCTTCAAGTTCCGCAGCATGGTCGTGGAGGCGGAGCAGGCCGGTGGGCCGTCCACGTCCGGCACCGACCCGCGTGTGACTCGAATCGGGCACATCATCCGCAAGTTCAAGCTGGATGAGCTCTCCCAGTTGATCAACGTCTTCCTGGGGGACATGAGCCTGGTCGGGCCGCGCCCCGAGGTCAAGCATTACGTGGACATGTACACGGAGGAAGAGAAAGCCATCCTGACGGTGCGACCTGGCATCACCGACTGGTCCTCGATCAAGTTCCACAACGAAGGAGAGATAATCGCCTCCTCAGGTCTCGCCGACCCCGAGGAAGCCTACATGAAGCTGATCCGCCCCGAGAAGCTCCAATTGCAGCTCAAGTACGTGCGCGAACACTCCTTCGTTGGCGACATCGGGATCATCCTGGTCACGTTGCTGACCCTGATGAAGTCCAGGCTGCCCCCGCCGCGTGCGGGCCAGGTGCCGTCGGAGGAGCAGAAGGGGCCGGGAGAGCCGATCAAGAATGTTATTCCACGATGAGATGATTGACCCATTCCAGGCGTGCCAGGCGTTCGCCTCCGCCTCCGCCGTTGACGCCGACCTGCAGGTTCGTCTGTACACGCTGATGCTGAAATGCAGGAGGGCCGAAGAGCGGGCGGCGGAACTGGCGGAAACGCGGGAGGTCGGCTGCCCCGTGCACCTGTACCTGGGGCAGGAAGCCGTCTCTGCCGGCGTCTGCACGGCACTCAAGACCGAAGACCAGGTGTTTGGCACGCATCGCTCACACGGCCACTTCCTGTGCAAGGGTGGCGGCCTGCGTCCGTTGTTTGCAGAACTCCTCGGCAAGGCGACCGGCTGCGCAAGGGGCCGCGGCGGCTCGATGCACCTGATTGACACGAGCTGCGGGATTCCCGGCACCACGCCCATTGTCGCGGCCAGCATCCCTATGGCGGCAGGCGCCGCACTCGCCAACAAGATGAAGAAGAACGGCCTGGTCGCGGTCGCGTTTTTCGGCGATGGAGCCACCGAAGAAGGCGTCTTCCACGAAACGATGGTCATGGCTGCGATCTGGGACCTGCCGGTCGTCTTCATCTGCGAGAACAACTTCTACGCCAGCCACCTGCCGCTGAAAGACCGCCGTAAGAGGGATAACCTGGCCGACGCGGGGAAACCGTATAGCATCCCCTCGGCGCGGATTGACGGCAACAATGTGCTGGAAGTCCACCGCTATGCGCGTGCGGCGGTCGAGCACGCGCGAAGCGGGCGCGGTCCATCCTTCCTGGAATGCCGAACCTACCGCTGGCGCGGGCACGTTGGCCCTGCCTGGGAATGGAACCTGGGCATCCGCAAGCGCGAGGAGGTGGAGGAATGGCTGGCGCGCTGTCCCATCCGCGCTCTGGAGCAGCAACTGCTGGCTCAGAAGCTGATGCGCGAAGAGGATATGACGGCACTGCGGCAGAAGATTGACGAGGAGATCGAGGACGCTCTCGCGTTCGCGCGGCAGAGCCCTTACCCGGCGATGGATACGCTTCTCCGGCACGTGTACGTGGAGCGCTGAGGAACGAGCATGCCCCGAATGCTTAGCTATGGTGCCGCGCTGGCCGAGGCTCTGATGCAGGAGATGGAGCGAGACCCTGCCGTCTACCTGATCGGCCAGGGCGTCAACTCCCCGTGGTACGTTGGCAACAGCACCAAGGGTATCCTTGAGCGCTTTGGGCCGGAGCGGGTGATAGACACCCCCGTCGCGGAGAATGCAGAGACCGGCATCGCCATCGGCTCGGCCATGTGCGGCATGAAGCCCGTCGTCATACATCCACGCATGGATTTTTGCCTGCTGGCGCTTGAGCAGATCGTGAGCCAGGCCGCCAACTGGTCCTACATGTTCGATGGCCAGGTCAGCGTACCCGTGTGCATCCGCCCCATCATCAACCGCGGTGGCGAGCAGGCAGCACAGCACTCGCAGGCGCTGCATGCCCACTATGCACACATCCCGGGCCTGAAGGTGGTAATGCCCGCCACGGCGCGCGACGCCAAGGGCCTGCTCATCGCCGCGATTCGCGACCCCAATCCCGTTGTCTTCATTGATGACCGCTGGCTCTACGCAGTGGAGGGTGACGTCCCGGAAGAGCCGTTCGCCGAGGAGATTGGCGTCGCCAAGGTGCTCCGCGAAGGCAAGGACCTCAGCATCGTGGCGGTGTCCTATCTGGTCCAGGAGTCGCTCAAGGCGGCCGACCAATTGGCCGCTCAGGGCATCAGCGCGGAAGTCCTCGATGTCCGGACAGTCCGTCCGCTGGACGAGAGGACGATCCTGGAGTCCCTCGCCAGGACGGGACGCATGGTCGTGGCCGACAGCGGGTGGAGCATGTGCGGCGTAAGCGCGGAGATCGCAGCACTGGCCGCCGGGCCGGGGTTCGGTTATCTAAGGGCGCCCGTGGAGCGCGTGACGCTGCCGCCGTGTCCAGCGCCAATGTGCAAGCCGCACGAGGAGGCCTATTTCCCTCGAGCGCGCCACGTTGTGGCGGCCGCGTTGCGCGTGGCGGGAGTCAAGGCGGCCCGTCCCACGTAGTGTTGTTGCTTTGCCAGGAGGGAGTCTCCGGTGGCGTACAGAGTACCGTTTGTCAACGCACCTCTGCATTACCAGCGCATCAAGCCTGAGATTGATGCGGCGGTCCTTGAATGCTTTACCAAGGGCGATCTCATCCAGCGCTCGCAACTGGCCAGCTTCGAGAAGAACCTGGCCGAGTTCGTCGGCGTCAAGTACGCGGTGGGCCTTAACAGCGGCTACCACGCGCTGGCACTGTCGCTGCTGGCTGCCGGAGTGGGGCCGGGCCACGAGGTCATCACGGTGGCCCACACGTTCGTCGCGACGGTCTCGGCGATCGTGCATGCCGGAGCGACGCCCGTCCTGGTTGATGTCGGCATGGACCGCAACATGGACATGAACCTGGTCGAGAAGGCCATCACGGCCAGGACCAAGTGCATCCTGCCGGTGCACCTCGACGGCCGGCTTTGCGACATGGAGCGGCTCGCGAGCATTGCCTCGAAGCACAACATCCTCATCATTGAGGACGCCGCGCAGTCGCTTGGCGCGAAGTTCAACGGGCGCGTCGCCGGTTCATTCGGCAGTGCCGGGTGCTTCAGTTTCTACCCCTTCAAGATGCTGGGCTGCGCCGGCGACGGAGGGGCGGTCACGACCGATGATCCGTGCATCGCGCGGGCTGTCCGCCTCCTGCGCTGGAACGGCGAGGACCGGGAGACCGGCGAGTACCACTACCACGGCTATACGGCTCTGCTGGACAACATTCAGGCCGCCATCCTCGATGTGAAACTCAAGCACCTGCCGAAGTGGATCGAACACCGGCGGCACATCGCGGCGCTCTATCACAAAGCCCTGGCCGGTATTCCCGGCGTCGAACTGCCGGATTGGGAGAAGGACGACAAACGCTACTACGACGGCTTCCAGAACTACGTCATCCGCGTGCCGAAGCGCGATACGCTGCGCGCGTCCCTCAAGGAAAACAGTGTTGAAACGCTCGTTAGCTGGCCCAAGCCCATGTGGCAGCACCTGGCGCTGCGGCTGGGCGAGCATAACCTGCCGGTCACCGAGGCGCTGTGCCGCGAGGTGATCTCACTGCCGATGAGTGCCGAGACGACGGAAGAGCATGTGCAGATTACCGCCGATCTGATCCGCAGGTTCTACTCGGCCAGGTAAGGTTCACGGAGCGCTAATGGCCCTGTATCTGAGCAAGAAGTCCGACTGCGTCATGCAGTCCGAGATCCGTGCCATGTCCATTGAATGCGACAAGGTGGGTGGCATCAACCTGTCGCAAGGCGTCTGCGACACGGAGGTCCCCGCGGCCGTGCGCCGCGCCGCCCAATCTGCGATTGACGAAGGCTTCAACACGTACACGCGCTATGATGGTCTGGCCGAACTGCGCGAGGCGCTGGCGCGCAAGCTGGCCGGCGGCGGGATGAAAGCCGATCCGAACGGCGAGATTACCGTCAGTGCCGGAGCGACCGGCGCCTTCTACTGCGCCTGCCTTGCGCTGTTGGATCCCGGCGACGAGGCGATCCTTTTCGAACCGTACTACGGCTACCATCTGCAGACGCTGCTGGCGGTGGGCGCGGTGCCGACGTACGTGAGGATGACGCCGCCCCAGTGGACGTTTTCGATGGACGCGCTCGAGCGGGCTTGCACGCCCAAGACGCGCGGCATCATGATCAACACGCCCGCCAACCCGTCAGGGAAGGTCTTCACGGAAGCCGAGCTGAAAGCACTGGCGGAGTTCGCGGAGCGTCACGACCTGTTCGTCTTCACCGATGAGATCTACGAGTACTTCCTGTACGATGGCCGCAGGCACATCCCGCCGGCGACGATCCCAGGGCTGCGCGAACGCACCATCACCATCTCGGGACTCTCCAAGACATTCAGTATCACCGGCTGGCGCATTGGCTATGCAGTCAGCTCGCCGCGGTGGGCGCAGACCATTGGCTTTTTCAACGATCTGGTCTACGTGTGCGCGCCAGCCCCCTTGCAGATCGGCGTGGCGCGCGGACTGGACTGTCTGCCGCAGGAGTACTACAGCGGCCTGTGCGCCGAGTACAGCCACAAGCGCGACAAGATCTGCACGGCGCTTGAGCGGGCGGGGTTGGCGCCGCACGTACCCCAGGGCGCCTACTACGTCCTCGCCGATATCTCGCGGATCCCCGGCAGCAACAGCAAGGAACGGGCGATGCGCCTTCTCCAGGACACGGGAGTGGCCTGCGTTCCCGGCGAGGCGTTCTTCGACAATGCGCACGACGGCGACAATCTGGCGCGGTTCTGCTTCGCCAAGTCCGGCCCGGATCTGGACGAGGCCTGCCGGCGCCTGGAGAAGCTTCACTACTGAGCGCCCCGCGAGCAAGGCCGCTCCAGAGATTGCCAGTGGTGGGTTACTTGCCAGTTCCGTTCGGCGCCTGAGGCGGCCGGCTGTTCTCTGCGCTCGACGTGAGCCGGCGCATCAACGAGAGGAAGGCGCCGAGCGCGCCACCCAGGAACAGGGCCATGATCGCCCGTGTAGTTGACACGCGTGGCAGGGGTTGCAGCGCCGCACTTGCCGGGCTGGCAATCTCAACCTCCCCGCCGGCTTGCTGGATTGCCTGCGTTCTGTCCTGGTTGATGGCCTTCGATACCTGGGCCAGCAGATCCGCCTGCTCTTTCATCCCTCGGGTGCTCTGCTCGATCTGCGCTGCAGACCCGCGACGAAGGCTCTCCACGCCATCCTCTTCCTGGGCCCTGATCTGACTCTCGCCCAGCTTGCGCTGCCGTTCCAGTGCTTTGAGGCCGAACGCCCGCTCGTTCTCCAGCGTTTCAACAGCGAGTCTCTGGGCGTGTTCAACGCTCGCCACCGCGGCCTCATCGGCTTGAGTCGCGGTCTCCACGGTGGCAGCCTGGTCCTGGAGAGACTTCAGGTCTTGCTCCACCCGCTTGGCGCGCAGGCTCAGGGCCTCGGCGTCCATTTTCAGTTTCACCAGTTGGGCGCTCAACTCGTTATATAAAGGGTTGATAGCATCCGACACAAGCGTGCCGGCGGGGGGCTTCTCGCCCCCGCCGGAGGGTGAACGCGAACCCGGCTCCTCAGCGGCTGATCTGCGAACGGTCAGGAGCTGGGGAACACGCGCCAGTTCCTGGGTCAGCGTCTCTATCTGCTTAAGCTTGCCCGGCAGGTCTGCCGCAATACTCACCTGCTCTTCCCGCAAGCGGTCTACCAGGTTCCGCAGGGTCTTGAGCAGAGACTTGCGCTCCGCGATGCTGGGCTGCTTGCGCCTTAACTCCGCCAGCGCGTTGCGGTGCTCAGCGTCCTTGTCCTTCAGGAGCTTGGCGGTCTCTCGCAGATGCTGCCCAAGCACGTCGGCCGTGGCCAGGTAATGCTCGCCCAACTGCTTGTCGAACTGGGCCCGGAGGTCAGACTCCTGCTTGGCGAGTTGTCCGTTCAGGCGACTTCGCTCAGACTCCAGCTTGGCCCACGCGGCCTTGATTGCCTGTGTCTTATCGTCCCAGGCGGCCAGCGAGGCCGATTTTGCGACGGCCACCTCCCTTGCCGCCTGCACGAAAACGGTACCCCACGTGTTGGCTATAGCCGCGGCCTTATCGCGATCGGGATGCAGCACCGTGGCATCCAACGTGGAGGCCTGACCGGTGGTTCCTGGTGGAGCCGCCTGGAGCGTGGTCCGGAGGTCATCGCCGGCGGTAAGGGTCTCGTTGGGCTGGCAGATGCCCTGGCTGCGGAGCTCAGTCAGCGTCTTGCCCACGACAGCATCAGACTCAAGCAGCCTCTGAAAGCCTTGCGGCGAGAGCCGGCTGTAGGCAGGCAATATCGTGGTGACGGATGCCGGATACAGTGGCACCTTCAGCCAGACCCACCCCGCATAGAGCAGGCCGCAGATCGCCGCGCAAGCACAGATGGACTTCCAGGAGCGTGCGAGAAACACAGCGACTTCTCGCAAATCCAACTCCGTGCTGGGATTGGCAATGGCCTCTGCATTTTTTGGAAGACGCGCCGTCTCTGGCTCTCTAGGCTGCATGCCTGTTCCTCGTTGCTTTTCGTCCGAATGGGACTTCGCGTGATACTAGCAACCATGAGGTGTTTCCGCAACCAGCTATGGTTCGTGTTCGGCAATTCCGGTCCAGGAGCATTTCCCGGACGATCTCGGTCACGGGTGTCCCGTTGAAGGGCGGTTGGCTCTCGTTCGTGGGTCGCGACCTGAGAGTTCGCTTGCTGGCGGGGCACTGATGGTGTAGGTAAGGCTGGTCACCCGCTATGACATCCGCTACGCTGTCTCCCGCGCCGCAGCGCCTTCTCAAGCGCATCCGCGTCTGGCTGGCGATCTTCGTCGTCGGCATGGTGCTGAGCGGTCTGACGGCGTTTGCACTGCAGACGGAACTGGAGCTCCTCGCGCGCTGGCTTGGCGTCCCAGCCAACGCCATGGCGGACGGCTTCAGCGGCTTCACCTGGTGGGTGGTGAAGGTGCGCAACGGGCTGCAGGACACGTACAGCCAGTATCCGTTCGTGGCGTATGGCACCGACTGGCTGGCCTTCGCGCACCTGATCATAGCGCTTCTGTTCATTGGCCCGTGGCGCGACCCCGTGCGGAATGCATGGGTTGTGGCCTGGGGTCTGTGGGCCTGCGTGCTGGTTCTCCCGCTGGCATTTGTCTGCGGCCCAGTCCGAGGCATTCCGCTCGGCTGGCAGCTCGTGGATTGTTCCTTCGGCGTACTCGGTTTCTTCCCGTTGTGGATGGCGCGGAGATACACGCGGGAACTCGCCGCGCTGGTCGCCGCGCGTCAGGGGGAGCTCACTGGCTCTTGACCTTCACGGCCATGTTGTTGGCGAACGGCGGGAACTTGACCTGAAGCGTTTGGCCGGCGGGGAGCTCCTGGGTGTCGCTGCCGACCATCTTGCCTTCGTAACAGTCCCAGAACTCAAGGCGGTACTTCCCGGCATCAAGTCCCGGCATCGCCGCGACTACGCCGCTGTGTTTCGGGCGGGAACCCGCGGGAGGCATGAGCTGCATGGCCGCGGTGTTGTAGGCCCACGCGTACGCGCCCTTGTTCCAGCGGTAGACGGTGCCCTGGAGTTCCCCCGCGTCGTTCCCGTCGGTGATATGGAGCAGCCCCGAGCTGCCGTTGAGACCGCGGCGGTCTTCGCCGTCAACGTAGTTGGCGAAGGCGCGGTAGTAGGGGTAGAGGTTGTTCACATCAACGAAATCGTACCACCAGAACAGCGGGGTGCCCATGCCCTCGGTCATCCACGTGGACCACAGGCCGCAGTGTATGTCGGCGTCAAGCCCTGAGGGCGGACAGCCGACGTTGAAGTCTGCGCCGTATTCCGTGATCCAGAAGGGCTTCAGCGCCGGCCCGCGCAGGTTGGTCGTGGCCCAGTTCTGCATGCGCGTGGCCGCCAGCGTGTACGGCCGGTCGGGGCGGTAGGCGTCGGTGGCGACGTAATCCACGAGCGGCTTGCCGTCGGGCGTCTGCTCGGCGACCAGCTTGACGTCAACCAGAGTGTAGTCGGTCGCGTAGTGGTTGGTGATGGGATGGCCGTAGGGGTCGCACTGCCGGATGAGGCCAATCATCTCGCGCGCCCACGCCTGCAACACAGGCGAGCGGTGGAAGATCACGCGCGGATGCCTTTTGTTGTCAACGACCTGGCTGGTGCCGCCGACAAGATCGTACTCGCTGACCAGCTCCCAGCCCATCACCGCGGGATCCGGGCCCCAGCGCGCCGCGATGTAGCGCAGCTTGTTCCTGTGCAGCTTCCTCGCGGTCGGATCGGTGAAGAAATCCTCGGCCGTGGACACGATGCCGTTGTCGAACGGGCTGCGGCTATTGTAGGGATTGTCGTCCCATTCCCAGTCGCACCACTGGCTGAACTTCCCGTGGTTGTCTATCACGAGATGGATGTAGATGCCGTGTGCGCGGGCCATTTCCAGCAGCGCATCCAGTTTCCAGGCGTGCTGCAGGCTGTAGCGGGCGGCGCCGTGGTAATCGCGCCAGCGCGCGGTCCACTCGATGCCGAGCCACCAGGAGGCCATCCATATCTCGACGGTGTTCTCGCGGTTGGCCTGCATTTTGTCGAACAGCTCGGCGTACATCGCCAGGCCGCGCCCTGCGGGCGGGTCCTTCTTGAAGATCTCGCGCCAGCAGCGGATGTCAACGGGCGTCGAGATGTTATGGCCGATGGGGTAGAAGAACGAGCCCGACTCGAATTCCAGGAAGCGCGGGTCCTTCTGTGACACGCGGATGAAGCCGCGGCCGTCCGAAGGCACGCAGACAAAGGTTCGCGTCGGCACCTTGACGGGATCTTCGCCCTTCAGCTTGACGCACAGCGTGAACCTGTGCTCGCCCTC
Organism: Planctomycetota bacterium; assembly: GCA_026692735.1. Taxonomy (GTDB): domain Bacteria; phylum Planctomycetota; class SZUA-567; order H5-PLA8; family H5-PLA8; genus JAPLOD01. The sequence continues at coordinate 19,245 of JAPLOD010000593.1, forward strand.
TTCGCGCGGGGTGATGCGCACGCGCCATTCCGCGCGGGCGATCGGTGTCAGGTCGTCGTCCACGAAGCGTGCGGCGCGGTCATAGTCCTGGTACCAGAAACCGATATGCTCCACCGCCTTGCCGCTGGGCGCCACCACCAGGCACGTGACATCCGCCCTCTCCGGGTCGAAGGGGTTATCCACCTGGCGGCTCAGTTCGAAGCGCAGCGTCAGGGTCTCGAATCTCGGGACGACCGGCGGACTGGCCTCCGCGTCTTCGGCCATTCGAGTCTGGCCCTTGACGGTCGTCATCGCGCGCAGGTTCAGAATCCGCACCGGCGGTTCCTTGTACTCGTCCACCCGCGCTGCCAGCTTCTGCAGCATCTCAGCGCGCTCAGGCGCCACCGGCAGGGCGCGCGGCCCGTTGAGCTGCGCGACCATCTGCTTGAAGCGTTGCGGCCGCATCCAGCCGCGCAGGTTGTCCAGCCACACCTCGCCGTCGTAGCTTCTGTTGCCGTAGAAGGTGATCCCGACGGTGCGGACCTGCGTGGCCTGGTTATCGTCCCATTGCCCGAGGTGGCCGAGCGGCGTGACATCCTGCGAGTCGCCGCGGATGTCCGCCGTCACGGTAGTCCATGCGCCCGGCACCAGCGAGGCGCGCGTGCGGGCCTGATACCAGAGACCGTCTTTGTTTTTCAGGAACAGCAGGCAGCCCACATAGCCGGGGCACTTGCGGGGGACGAACACATCGTAGGCAATGAAACGGATGCCTTGGAGCCTGTTGGGATCGCCGCCAGGGATCGCATTGGTGTCGCGGTATACCGTTGCCGGGTCGGGGAAGCTCACGGGGATTGCCAGCGCGTTGCCGTGCGCCGAGTCTCCCGTGTCCACGATACTGAGGGGGCGCTTGCCTGCGCTTCCAGCCGCGGCATTGGCCGGGCTCGGCGTGCCAGTCTTGGTGACCGTCGGTATCGCAGGCGCATCGCCCTCAAGCTGCCAGCCCTGCTCGTTCTGCTCCCAGCCGAAGATCGGATCGTTCGGCGCCGGGAACCAGCCGTTGGCAGGGTCCTGGACTTGCTTCAACGCTTCCTCGGCCAGGACGAATATTGCGGCGCGTCCCGTCTGCTGCCGCATGGTGCGCAAGTAGTCCCTGTAGACCAGCGCTGCGGCCCACAGCACGAAGATGACCGCGACCACGCCGAGCAGGAACCCGAAGAGAGGCGAAGGCGGCCCCTGGGCCGCTGCCGCAAAGGCTTCCGCCGCGCGAAGGGAAGGGGGAGGGGCCCGCATCTCGGCTGGTGCGTCTGGCTGGCTGGTGGCCGGCGCCGTTGGCTGCTCAGCCGCGGGTGGCTGACCGTCTGCTGCTGCAGGAACGGGTGCGGGTGCAGAAGAGGATTCTTGGGGCTGTGCGCCTTCCGCGCTTTGCGGCGGCTGCGCCGTCGGCTGCTCAGCGGCAGGCGGCTGACCGTCTGCTGCTGCAGGAACGGGTGCGGGTGCAGAAGAGGATTCTTGGGGCTGTGCGCCTTCCGCGCCCTGCGGCGGCTGCGCCGTTGGCTGCTCAGCGGCAGGCGGCTGGTCTTCCGTGGGCATGTGCTCTGGCACCCGCTAAAGTCGTCTCCCCTTATCTGCCATATAAACCGCTAAAGCCGGCAATGGTCAACTGTAATTCGGGCAATCACGACTTCCGCTCTGCGTTGTGCTTCGTGGCGCGGCGAGACCTGTAGACGCGCTCAACCAGCGCGGCGCACCTTGCTGCTGAAGTACGCAATCTCCCGTTCCATCTTCGTCTGGAAATCGGCGGGCCCCTTCGCCTCAAACTCGCAGTGGACGGACAGCGGCCCGGTGAACCCGATGCGCCGCAGCTCCGCAAAGACCTGCGACCACGCGACCACGCCTTCGCCCGCCGGCACCCAGAGAAGGTGCTTGCGGCCCTCATCCCCGTTCTGCTCACGGCTGCACGCGACGTCTTTCAGCGCCACTGCCGCCAGGTACTGTCGCACCATGCTGACGCCAAACGCGAACGGTTCCCCGTCTACCGTCATGTGGCCGGCGTCAATGTAGGCGCCGATGTATTGCGGGTTGAAGTCGCGCAGCAGGTGCATCAGAGCGGCGCAGTTGAGGCCCAGGTAGTACGACTTGTCGTGGCAGGAATGCGTGTGGTACATGATCCTCACGCCGTGCTTCTCGCCGAGCTTCTCCCATGTGGCGAACGCGCGCCGCGTCTCGGCGACCCGCTCCCAGTAATCCGTGGCCGGATCGTGAAGGACGTAGCCGAGTTTCAGGAGAGGAACGCCCGCAGTGCGCATGGCCGCGAGGATCTTCTCTGCGCTGGGATGGTCGGGCCGGACAAGGTCCCCCGGCCCCGTGACCATCGGCACGCTCAGCCCTTCCGCCGCCAGCGCCTTCACCAGCACGGGCAATGCCGTGCCCGCGTTCTGCGGGCTGACAACGTAGCCGTCCCGGACGCACAGGTCGTAGCCGTCCAGCCCGTGCTTCTTTGCGACTGCGACCAGGCCGGCCGCATCCTTGTCCTTCAGGAACTTCGTGAAGAGAACCAGTTTCATGGCCGTGCTCCCATAGTCCGGACGGTCTCACGCATGGGCGAGACGCCCATGCCACGGTTACCCTTTAATCCCCGTCATGGCGATACCGCGCATGAAGGTCTTGCGTGCAATGAGGAACAGGACGATCAGCGGCAGCGAGAACATCATGCTGGCGGCCATCAGGATGTGCCAGGGCGTCCCGCCGTGCTGGCTTTGCAGCGCCTGCAGGCCGACCGACAGCGTGAACTGGGACTTGTTGGTCAGGTACAGCATCGGCCCCATGAAGTCCTTCCACGCGCCCATGAACTGGAACAGCGCCACCATGGCCAGGGCCGGCCGCGCGAGCGGCACGACGACGTGCCAGAGGATTTCCAGTTCCGTGCAGCCGTCAATGCGCGCGGCGTCCAGCAGGTCCTTGGGCAGGCCGAGGAAGAACTGGCGCAGCAGGAAGATGAAGAACGCCCCGCCGAACCATGCGGGCGCCCACAGCGGCTTGTAGGTGCCGGTCCAGCCCAGCGAGCGGAACACGTCGAACAGCGGCACCATTGTCGCCGGGAACGGGACCATCATCACCGCCAGCGTGACGCCAAAGAGGACGTTGCGGCCGGGGAAATCCAGGAAGGAGAACGCATACGCCACCAGCGTGCACGACACCACCACGCCGGTGACCGACATCAGGCACACGAACAGCGTGTTGAGCAGGTACCGCCAGAAACCGCTCGAGTACCAGTGCTCCGCGTCCTGCGCCTGCATCCGGTTGACGGCCGACCCGTAGTTCGACCAGAACGCGTGGGGCGTGGCGCTGATGTCTTCCGGCGGCACGCAGTCCCAGCGCAGGTCCTTCTGGCTCTTCTCGCGCTCCTCGGAGTACTCCGGCGCCCACTCGATCACGTGCCAGTAGCCCTTGGGGCAGTGCTTGAGCACCTTGACGGGGACGGGCGCCGGCTCAACCTGTTCGCGTCCGGCCTGTGTGAACTTCACGACTGCTTTGCCATCCACGATGGCCGGCTTGTCATTCGTCATCGCGGGCAGCAGCTTCTTCTTGCCGACGTCATGGCCGCCAAGCTGCTCAATGATGACGGAGTCCTCCGCCAGCTTCTTCTCTTTGACGACGATGGTGCGCTGGCCTTCCAGCGTCGCCAGCGTCGCGCGCGGGATCCAGGTCGGGGGGAGTGTCATCGTCTGGTCGAGCGGCTTGAGCGATGTCACGGCCATCCAGACCAACGGCAGCAGGAACAGCGACGCGGCTGCCATGAGGATCAACTGCAGCGCCCCAGACGTGACCGTGGTGTGCCGGCCGACCTTCTCGCCGTAACCGGATACCTGGTCGTCTTCTTTGGCCATCAGCGCACCAGACCTCTTGCCGGACATTCCTCGCCGCTCTTACCGCCCCGCGTAATACACCCGATCCTTCGACAGGCGGAACGCCACCATGGTGAGGAGGAGGATGATCAGGAACAGGATCCACGACATCGCACACGCATAACCCATGCGCAGGTAACGGAACGCATGGTCCCAGATGTAGTGCGGAAGGAAATACGTCGCGCGATCCGGTCCCCCGCCAGTCATGAGGTACGGCTCAGTGAAGACCTGGAACGCGCCGATGATGCCCATGATCACGTTGAAGAAGATGATCGGGCTGATCATCGGGATGGTGATGAAACGGACCTTCTGCCATGTCGTCGCGCCGTCAATCTCGGCCGCCTCGTACATTTCCTGGGGCACGTCCTGCAGTGTGGCCAGGTAGATGAACGCGCTCTGACCCACGCCCCACAACCCCATGAGCACCAGCGCCGGCAGCGCAAAGCGGGTGTCGTTCAGCCACACCGGAGGCGCCCAGGAGGGGCTGATGAGCTCCAGGACCGGGCGGAGCGCGCTGTTCAACAGCCCGAACTCCCCGTTCAGTATCCACATCCACAGGATCGCCGACGCCACGCCGGGGATAAGGTGCGGCAGGTAGAAGATCACGCTGTACAGGATCTGGCCGCGCCGCACCCCGTTCAGCACCAGGGCCAGGGTGAGCGACACCAGCAGCCCCGCCGGGATGGACAGCCCCGCGTACAGCAGGGTGTTCCTCAGCACTTTCCAAAACACGGCGTCCGCCGCGATCTCCTGGAAGTTCGTCACCCCGATCCACTTCGGCGCCTGCAGGACGCTGAAATCGGTGAAGCTGTAGTAGATGGACGCGCAGAACGGATAGAGGGTGAAAATGCCCAGCCCGAGGATCCACGGCAGGGCGAACACCACTCCTTTTGCGCGCGTATCGGTCGCCGCCATGCGCTAGTTCCCCATCTCGCGATACCGCCTGATGCGCAGCGCCTGCTCCAGCTTCGGCTGCATCCGTTCCTGCACCTGCTGCAGGGCCTCCGCGGGCGTAGCCTTTTGGAGCCACGCCCGTTGGAACGCCGCGTCCAGCTCGCTCCGGTATTCCTCCCAGACGGCCAACTGCGGCGTGTAGTGCGCGTTCTTGCTCTTCGCCAGATCAATGAAGACCCGCAGGTATGGGTGCGAGTGCCGTTCGATCCAGCCGGGCGAGTTCTCCTTGAAGGGGGTGAGCTTTCCCTGGCCTCCAGTGTTTTCCTTGCCGGTGAGCCTGTTCGTCGCCTTGCCGCAGAGATACTCCATGCCTTCCAGTGAGTTGATGAACTTGATTGCCTCCCAGGCTTCGTCGGGATGTTTGCAGCCCCGCGGTATCGTGATGACGTCCATCTCCGCGACCGTCACCGGCTGGCCTTGCGTATCGAAGGCGGCCGGCATCGGGCCGCAGCCCCACTGCAGGTTCGGGTTGTGGAAGCGGATGAAGTTCGCCATCCACACGCCCTGCACGACCATCGCCACCTTGCCCGCCATGAACGCGTTCTGCGGCGAATCGAAGGCCGACCCGAAACTGGACGAGAACGCCTGCAGCACCTCGGGCCTGTAGCCCTCCGTGAAACTTACCACCCAGTCCCAGGCCGCGATGTTGCGCGGGTCGTCGGCGGTCAGCTTCTCGAACCCGTCGTTCAACTGGCCGCCGAACCAGTAACCCCAGGCCCAGTTCCACCAGCCCGGCTCAATGGGCAGAAAGCCCATCTGGATGATCTTGCCTTTGTCGTCGCGCTTCGTGAGCTTCCGGTTGTACTCCATCAGCTCCTGGATGGTCCGTGGCGGCTGTTCCGGGTCCAGCCCCGCCTCCTTGAACATCTCTTTGTTCCAGTGCAGCGCCACCGAGGCGGGCGTCGTGACCAGGCACCACACCCGTTCCTGCGTGTCCCCTGCGGCGCGGTACGTGCAAGATCGCCGGTACACGTCAATGTACTTGTCCATGTCGAAATGGTCGCGCTCGATGAACTCGTCCAGAGGCATAAGCGCGCCCATGTCCGCGAAGACGTGCGTGTTGCCCGACCAGAACCCCGCCAGGTCCGGCGGCTGGCCTCCGGCGATCGCCAGCAGCGACTTGCGGTCCACGTTGGTCGTCGTCAGGTATTCGCAGCGGATAATCTGGCCCTTCTTGTTCTTGATCTTCAGGTCGTTGAAGTAATCAACCGTGGCCTTCATGGCCTCGCCTTCAAAGCCGGTCCATTTCTCCCAATACGTTATGGTGACGGTGCCTTCCTGCGCGAGCGGTACCGGCGGGGTGTCGAGAATCCATACGGTGATAAGCAGGGCTGCCAGCAAGCCCAGGAAGATATGGGGTGCTTTCACTCGGGACCTGCCCTCACGAAGGACCGACGACCACAACGCAAACTACCCCATGCTCCAGTTGCCGCAAGAGCGAAAGCTGCTCTGCGTGCGCCGCACGCGGCGGAAAGAAGGCGCTCCGCGCGTGCGGAAGTCTCGGTTTGTCCGGACTTTTTTTGAAATCTCCTCTGAAAACCGGAGGGTTTGTCCGTAATATTCAATAAGGCCCCGTCACCACGAACACGACCCAGGCTGCGACGTGCGGTGGGTGAGATAGCCGCGAAGAAGAGAGGCTATGTTCGACGTTCCCGGATACACGATCAATGCCAAGCTCGCGGAGGGGGCGTGCGCCGAGATCTTCGCGGGTGTGCAGCACTCCACTGGCATGCTGGTCGTCCTGAAGATGCTGCACCCACGGCACCTGACCAACAAGACGGAGTACAAACGCCTTACTGACGAAGGCGCTCTCGGGCTGCGCCTTGGGCACCAGGACAACATCGTCCAGACCTATGAAGTCGGGAAGCTCGACGGGCGGCCGTTCGTCGTGTTGGAGTACGTTGACGGCCGGACGCTGCGCGAGATCCTCATCGAACGCAGGATGCTGTCCGAACTGGAGGTGCTGCAAGTGGCCAAGGGCCTTGCGCGCGCACTCCGTTTTCTGCACAACGCCGGCGTGTGCCACAAGGACCTCAAGCCTGACAACGTCATGGTCACCGAGAAAGGCATTGTGAAGCTGCTCGACTTCGGCTTCGCCGAGAACGTCAAGTCCTTCAAGTTCTTCGGCCGTTCGCTCGAAGGCAGCCCGCCCTACATGGCTCCCGAATTGTTTAGCAGGAAGAGGGCGACCGTGGCAACTGACATCTACGCCCTCGGCTGCACGCTCTACGAAGCCGCTGCCGGTTTCCAGCCGTTTGGCGGCATGTCTGACAACGAGATCGTGGCGAAGCAGACCAACATGAAACTGACCCCGCTGGCCGTGAGACAGAGCAATCCCCGCATCTCTGTGGTCACGGAGAAGTCCATTCTCACGGCACTGGAGAAGGATGCCGCCAAGCGCTACAAGTCGGCCGACGAAGTGCTGCTGGACCTGGCGCGCAACCCGGCTTGGCAGGATTCCGGTAATTCCTGGAAATCGCTGACGCCTGCGACCCGCAACGCTTGATGCCGCTCTACTCCGCTACCCACTCCTGAGCGACGGAGGGACGACTGAGGCGCTTTGCGGTTGACGGCGTTGGCCGGGAGGTTTAGAAAGCTCGTGCTGTCGCGACAAACGACGGCGACAACCTGCAGTGAGGCCTGCGAGCGCGCGTTGCGCGCGTCGTTGCGGAAAAGGCCTTATGCCGAGGTGGCGGAACTGGCAGACGCGCTAGCTTCAGGAGCTAGTGACCGCAAGGTCTTGAGGGTTCGACTCCCTTCCTCGGCACCAACGTCGCCAACCTGTTCGTCTTGCTCGAGGCGGTCGCAAGCAGACGCCGATGATGCGTTCTGAAGCAGTCTCTTAGCCACAGGCCGGCACAAAGCCGGCAGAAGAACCGTCAGGTGCGGTTCCCTGTGAAGACAGGCGCGCGTTGTATGGCGCGCGAGAGAAGGTGGGAGGGCGGTTCCGGCACGGAAGCAACGCGATTCACCAGCGGTTCGAGCAGACGGCGGTAGGCGGCGGCGTTTTCCTGAACAGAAGTGTGAACGAAGGAACGCAGCTTCCGGCGCATGTCCTCGACTGCTGCGGGCTCAGCGGCCAGGCGCTGGAGCAGCTTCATGATCGCCGGCGCGGAGTGCGGCTCCACAATCCACCCAATCCCGGTCGCCTCGACCCGCTCTGAGAGCGCGCCGAGGCGTGGCACGATAGGCGGCACGCCCGCGCACCAGGCTTCCGACAGTGTGAACGCGAATGTCTCGGGGCACACCGAGGTGAATAAGGCGGCGTCCATGCCTTTCGAGACGAGCATGGGGATGATGTTCTCGCGCGCATAGGCGCCATGGAAGACCACGCGCGCGCCCGTGCGCAGAACCCGCGCTCTGAAATCGAAGGCGTCCGCGTCGCCGAAGACGTGCCATTCGAGCGGGAGCGACGTTGTGAGCCGCATCAGCTCGACGACGATATCGCTGCCCTTGATGGGGAAAGCAACGGCGCCAATGAGGGCCACCTTCAGCCGCCGGCCGCGCGCCGGCCGCGGAGGTATCGCCGCGCTCTGCTTGTAGCCGTGCGGAATCACGACGGCGCGGGAGGCATCGAGCGGGTACGCGTCGGTGACAGTTTTGCGGCTGCTGTCGGAGGGGAAGACGACTCGCTCCGCGTTCTGCAGGATAGCGGTGAACAATGCCCTGTGGCGGGCTAAGAGGGAGCCGAAGTCGCACGGCGGGCGCATGCGGTACGCCTTAAAATGCTCCCTGAGGCAGGCTTCCGCGTCGCCGCCGCCCCCGAAATGCACGGCGCACGGACGCCAGTTTGCGGCGTTGAGCAGGTTCAGGCTGGGGCAGACGGCGTAAAAATCGTGCGTGACGCAGAGGTAGGGCAGGCCGGCGGCGTGCAGTTGCCGGACGGCGTGCAGCGGCCAGGCCAGGAGGTGGTCAAAGCATAGCGCCCTGACGCCGAACAGGCGGGTAATCCAGAGGAGGATATCCTCGGCCTCAGCATCGTGGTGCGCATAGGGCATGAGGACGTGCCGGAGCGGAAACCGGAACACGAGCGGGTCGTGGACGGCGCCATCGAGCACCTCGGCCGCCTCAATGCTGTCCGGCGCGTTCGGGTAGACGATCAATGCGCGCTTGAAGCCCAGATTGGCGACGCGATCCAGGACGTGCGCTTCGGTGCCGCCCGCCGCCGCGCGGAAGGGGTCGGCGTGCAGCAGGAACATGGGCGCGGGGGTATGCCGATGCGGCCAGCGCCGGAGGTGGGCGTTGATCGCCAGCCTTGTGCGGCGCAGAGGGTCGCCGGCGCAAAAACGCGCCACCGCGGCGTGGTAGCCGGGCTGTTTGGCTTCGAGGATCGCGGCGTGCCTCTGGCTGAGCGCATTCCCTTCGGCGCCAAACGAGCTCTTACCCGCGTGGTAGATGAACTGGCTGTCGCACAGCCGCACCTTGAAGCCCGCTCTCTTGGCGCGCTCACAGAGATCGTTCTCCTCGCCGAAGCCCCGGCCGTACGACACCTCGTCGAACAGGCCGACCCGGGAGAGCACTTCCCGGCGGATGTACATGCAGAAGCCGACGGCCGTCGGGATCTCGGGGTTTCCGCGCAGACTGCCGGATACGACGACGCGCTGCATGTCGTCGGCGGAGAAGCCCGGCGGCAACGGCTTGTCTTCGCCGGCCGTGGGCACGGAATAGATGGTGGCATTGTTGGAGAACGGCGTGACGACGCCGGTGTCGGCGGTCGCGAAGGCCGTGTCCTGAATGCGCCGCAGGAATCCCTCGGTGACCTCCACGTCGCTGTTGAGCAGCAGTATGTCGCAATCGGCGCGCGCTTCGCGCATCCCGCGATTGGCGGTAATGACGAAACCCGCGTTGGCTCCGTTCGTCAGCACACGCACGCGTTTCTCACGCGCGGGGAGCACACGAAGGTAGGCGGCCACGCGCTGGTCGGGGCTGGCGTCGTCCACGACCACCAGTTCCCAGTCGTCTCGGGCGTGCTGCAGCACCGTCTCGCAGGCGCGCACCGTCTTCTCGTAGGCGTTGTAGACGGGCATGACGATGGAGACCGGGCGGCGAAGCTGCTCCGGCGGCGGCAGCTTGCGGACGATGGCGATGAACTCCGCGGCGCCCAGTTCGTCGTGCCGGACGAACTCGCACACTTCGGCGTGCTGCGCGCGGCACGCCTCCGCCAGTGTCTCACGGAACAGCGCCTCATCGAACACGTGGAAATGGATGCCGCAGTCGAGGGCTTCGAGTTCGGCGGCGCGCGCTTCCGCCGCGGGCCCGCGCTCACATCCGTTGACGTGGACAGCCCACTCGACGTAATGGCCGCGGTCACACGCTGCGCGGTCCAGTTGCTGGTCGTCGAGCAGGAGGTGTTCGAGCGTGGCGACCGGACGGCCGCGATCCAGCGTGTTGCTCCGGTCGGGGACGGCCACGTACGCGGCGCCGCCGGCTTTCAGGATGCGCAGCCAGTTGCGCAGCGCCCCGACAGGGTTGCGCATGTGTTCGAGCACGTGATTCTGTATGCAGAAATCGAGAGAGCCGTCGGCTATGGCCGCCAGCGCCTGACCGTTATCAATGATCTCGGGATCAACCAGTGTCATCCCGGACAGCTCCGGGAAGCGTCGCTGGGCTTCCTCCTTCGTCAGAGCATCCACGTAACGGACCTTCGCGGCCGGCGGCACCGGCAACGGGCGCTGGCGGGCGCCGACCTCAATGCCAACGCCGCTTAGATAGCGCTCGGCAAGGTCCTCCCGCACCCGCGCCTGCCCGGCCGCGAGATCCCGTCGCGGAGGCACAAAGGCGCCCATCTCTCCGGGGGGCGGTTGCGCCGAGGCATACAGCGGCTTAAGCAGGTAGCGCGCCATGTGACGGAG
>JAPLOD010000594.1 GCA_026692735.1 Planctomycetota bacterium
AGCGTTGCGTCTGGACGGAAGCACCGCGGATATGGTGTTGGAAGGCGCGACTGACGGGGATGCCTTTCGGGTCTATGTCAGCCAGGTTCTCGCACCCACGCTTAAGCGCGGCGACATCGTAGTCATGGACAATCTTGGGGCCCACAAGATCTCCAGCGTGATCGAGACCATCAAGGCAACGGGAGCTGAAGTGTGGTTTCTGCCCCCTTATAGTCCAGATTTCAACCCGATTGAAAAGATGTGGTCGAAGATCAAAGCCTACTTGCGCAAAGTCAAGGCGCGGACAAAAGAAGAACTCTGGCACGCCATTGGTGCAGCACTCAAGACCGTCACCGCCTCGGACGCCCTCGGCTGGTTCCAATCGTGCGGCTACATTCAATCGTGAACTGCTCTAGCCGCACAGAGCACGACAATCCCCGGCAGTATCGGGGCTTGTGCTGGTAGCACGCAATCAGGAGAAAGTGCTACCGCCGCCGAGGCGGGACACAAAGAAGGCACTTACCCGGCTTCGTTTACGGCGCTATTACGACACCAGAACGACACCGCCACGGCTGAGCCCGCGGGACGGGCTCGTGGAACGGGACACGCGTCCTGGTCAGAAGCTGGTGTTCTCGCCCCGTGAAGCGGCGCAGCCGTGGAACCGGCCTCAACAAGCAGCCTGACGATGGCCTGCACCTCGCCGGCCGCTCACCGCGGCTTCTGCTCGTCCGCCGCCGGGACCTCGATCCGCACCGGCCCCAGCAGCCCGGCCGTCACAGAGCCGCGATACCGCGTGGGAATGGTGGTGTAATGGTTCCCCAAGGTGCTGTAGACGAGCACCTCGAGGCTGTTCTCGCCCGGCCGGACCAGCTTTGTCACGTCCCACCGCCACGGCGGCGCGACGCGAGCGCCGGCGGGCTGGCCGTTAACGTGCACTTCGGCCGAAGAGACAACGTTGCCAAGATCCAGCACGACGTGACCTTTGACCTGGTCCGCGGCCAGCGCGATCGTCTTGCGATACCACAGGCCGCCCGAGTAGCTCTCGAGGCTTTCCATCCGTGACCAGTCACCGAGTCTGACCTGCCCTGCCACACACTCGAATGAGACAGGCTCGGGCAGCGCCGCGCCGCCGTACAGGCCACGCTCCTGCTCGATGCGCAGCGCAGCGGCCGCTTCGCCCTTCGTGGGTTCGGACAGGTGGAACCGGCTGCGCCCGCCGCCCAGGTCCTCGCGTCTGCACGGCGTGCCGTTGACCCAGCACTCCACCCGTCCACGCGCTGAGACCGTCATCGTCTTCGTGCCCGGCGCGGTCCGGAAGCGGTACCAGCCGGCCGGCTTGGCGTCGGTTGGCCGGACATCGAAGGGCAGGACGCCGTCCGCGCCGTGCCAGCGCATGGCCAGCGTGCCGAACGTGGCGCCACTCGCCGGCGTGCCGGCGGCCTCCACTTTCGGCGGTCCGATTGGGTGGCGATACCAGAGGCTCTCCCCGAATGCGCTGATGACCGTCACCGGTTTCCACGTCGCGTCGTCGAACTCCGGCCTGAGCCAGTCGCCGGTCGGCGAAGTGCTGCAGCGCCAGGATGCATCGCTGGTCACGACCGTGCTTCCGGCTCCCTCGCCCAGGCGGAGTTCGACGATCAGTCCGGCGCTGTCGCCCGTATTGACCGCCGCAACGGCGATGACGTTCTTGCCGCTGCGCAGCGCGGAAGCGACATCGTACACCTGGACGCGCTCCCACTGCGAACCGGTGCCAATCTTCTTACCGTTCACGGTCAGCGTGTAGCCATTGTCGCACGTAATCAGGACTGACGCCTTCGCCGGCTTATCCGGCAGGTCCAGTACCTTCCGGAACGCGCACGCCGCCACCTGCGCTCCTTCCGGCGTCCAGATCCACGGCGTGGTCTCGCGCAACCCCGGGCCTTCCGCGGCATCTCCCGCCAGCTTCGATGTCGGTTCCACCGCGACAACGTATCCTGTTCCGGGGCT
>JAPLOD010000595.1 GCA_026692735.1 Planctomycetota bacterium
GCATCGCTGCTCTGTGTGCAGCCACCGCCAGCGCGGGCCAGGCCAGCCGGAAGAACAAGCGCCAGAGAAGCTCTGCCGACGCCGGGGGCCTGGACTGGCATGAATCACTCGATGACGCACTCGATTGGGCCAAGCAGAACAAGAAGCCGGCGATGCTGGTGATCTTCCGTCCCGGCAACCAGAATGACGTAAAGCAGGTCGCCAAACTGGGCACCTGGCCGGCGCTTGTGGATGCGTGTGACGAACACTTCGCCGCGGCCAAACTGTCTCCACGCGTTCCAGCAGCGAAGGCCATCGCCAGAGCTGCTGGCGTGAAGTCGTCGCCCGCGGTCGTGTGGCTCGACCAGTACGGGAATCCCATCAAGACCGAGCCGATCCCCGATTCAGCTAACCCGCTCGCCGACACGGTGAAGAACTGGCCCAACCTCATTGGAAAGATCGAGAAGTTTCTGAAAGAGAGAACCGCAATCGGCGACAAACTCCTCACGCAGGGCCACCTGCGCGAAGCGTATCTTGAGTTCTCCACCGTGGCGCCCTACAAGGGGCCTTTCGCCGAAAAGGCGCAGCAGGGCCGCGAGAAAGTCAAGGAGTCCTGGAGGACCCTCGTTCTCGCCAGCAGCATGAGTCCGCCGGACAGCCGCGAGCGGAGAATTGTGCTTGACGGGCTTCTGCAGGAGGTCGAGGGCACCGACTGCGAACAGGAGATCAGACAACTGGTCGCTGCCGCGGACAAGACTGCGCGCCCCGTCGGATCGGCCAAGGGCGACGCGCCCGCCATACCGCCAGCCGTTGCAGCCGCGGACCCCAAGCCGGCTACGCCACCTGCTGCACCAGATCAAGCCACCAAGCCGGGGATGTCCGCTGCTCAGGCGACAGCGGCGAGCGACGATACCGACGAGCTGGACACAACCGGCGACGGCAAGTCACTGGCGGACCTCGCCGCCACCGCGCCCAAGGTCCCGGCTCCGGTGGACGCTGCCGCAAGGCTGCCGCAGCTTGATGTTCTACGGGAGGGCACCGATCAACGATTGAAGGAGACCGCGGGCCTGCTCCAGGAAGGCATCGGCTCGTACAAACGTGCCCTCGCGGACAGCATGGAGCGCGGGCCTGCGCGCAATAAGCTGTTGAAGTCGGCATACGCCAGCTTCGACAAGGCATCCAGCATTATCCAGGAAAGCACCGCTCAGAAACCCGACCCGAGGTTGGAGAAACTGCTCCAGCAAATCGCCATGATGATGTATGGCTGTGTGAAGTACCAGAGCCTTTAGCCAGCCGGGCGAAGCTCTACCTGGCGGCAGCGTCCGTGCCCCGCTCCTCCATCATCTTCCCCGCCCAGAACCGCACCCGCCGCCGTTCCGGCGCCATGACCTCGACGCCGGTCTTGGGGTTGCGGGCCTTCCTGGGTTTGCTGACGCGCACCTCGAAGCCGCCGAAGTCGCGCAGCTCCGGGCGGCCCTCCGTGGCCAGGCTGCTGGGCGATCCGGAGCGAGATGTCGAGTTTGGTCATCTGTGAGCCTTTGCGATGGGGCATCCTGGGGAGCTCAGGGCGCTGGGGCAGCGTCCAGCCCACACCGGAAGCCGAAATTCGTGCCCCGGCAACCAGGAACGCCCGTGAACCGGCGCCCAGCGCGGCAAGTGTCTGGGCTATCATTCCAGCCACCGCCGCGCGCAGAGCCGTGAGGCCGGGCAGGTTTTCAGGTTGCGGGGCCTGGATGACGCCGCGACCTACGAGGTCAAGGACATGGATACGGGAAAGGTGACGGAGTACACCGGCGCCGAACTGATGAGCGGACTGCCCGTCGAACTGCCCACGCCGCAGCAGGCGGCCCTGATCTCTTACAGGCGTGCCGCAAAGTAGCTTTCCGACCGGCGTTCACAACCGGTTGGGACCGCGCTATGTTGTGACAGCCAATTCGCCAGCCAGACGGCCGTCCGTGCGTGGCAGCAACAGAATGGTCTGCCCGGCATAAGCTCTTTCGTGCTCCACCATGACAGACGCGCCATTCCAGGCCGCCGTACACGTGCCGCCGGCCTGAAGCCGGACGCGCACGGCGCCAGGCGCCGTCAGCCGACAGTTCAGCGTTCGCGCCGTCTGTTCGACACGTGTAACCTCCGCGCCATTTGCCGACAGGAGTTGTGGCGCGCCCGATGGCCGCGCTGTTCGCTCGATGTCGAGCCGGATATCCTTGCCCCTACAGAGACCACCGGGAACCTTGCAGGAGCCCTTGGTTGCTCGCCCGTTAACCGTCAGTCGGCGTATGAACGGCCCTCTGCCGCGTGTCGAAATCGTCCAGCGTTTCCCCTGGAACGACAGCCTGGACAGCAGCAGCGGCTTGTCCAAACCCGGCCCAACTGTGATGCCGCCTTCGTCAAAGTGAACTCCAATAATTGCGTTGAGCAAACCGATCTGCCATGCTTTGGCGGCGGACGGACCATTTGCCATCGGCTCCGGCCGTGGTGCTCGCAGACTGGCCGTTGATCGAGACGGTAATCGGCTCGTTAGGATCAGCTTTACCCCAAACCGCAATGGCCAGCTTTTGCTGCAACACGGCGTTGTCGGTGAACAGGGACGCGGGAGTGATGGCGGCCAGCGCGGCCAGCGGTGCCAGCAGCAGGGCGGTGAGAGGGTGACGACTGGCACTTTGCTCATGCTCGCGGTCTCTTTTCAGGAGGATGAAAGGGGAAGTACACGTCTCAAGGGTGTTCCCCAACGATTCCAATCCTTCGTCTTATCAGGTAATGTGGCTTGTGCGGAGGTTGGCCGCCCCAGTTCTCACTATAGCCGCAGTAAAGGAAACCGTGCGTGGCACTATCGGCGTCCAGTACCAGCGTCGGGTGCCATGCCACTTCGCCGCCGATGCCGGCGATCACCGGAACCCTCCAGATCTGCCTCATCTGCTCGCGTGGCCAGTGAATGCCATCGTTGGAGAGAGCCGCATAGATGCCGCTGCGCTCCGGTTTGCCGCTCTCACGCCACGCATTTAGACAGAACATCATCACGTACTGCCGTAGCGCAGGGATGAAGACCACTTGCGGGAAAAGAGCGTCGGTTTCGTTGTAGCCGCCCGTTACCACGGGCGTGTCTTTTCCGCCCAAGCCTGGCTCGTTGAAACTGCCCGCATGAAACTTCTGCCACGCTTCGGGTCTCAGTGCGTCCGCCATGCGGCATCGCGCTAAGCAGATGTCCACACCGCGGCCATTCGCTCGCTCGTGGGAAGTATAGTAAGCGAAAAGATACTCGTCCTGGTCTCCCGTCAGCACCCACGGTTCGCCGACTCCCTGATCCGGTGAACCTTTCGGATTCTTCTGTGTCTGCCCGGCGAGGACAGGGCCGCGCTTAATGAAAGTAGCGCCATCATCTGTGGACACTGCCAGCGCGACCCTGCAGTAGAATCCCGGAATCCCGTTGCCGACGGACGCCATGCCTTCCTGATCTTCGGAGTGGCAAAACGCCAACAGTTCGCCGGTTCTCGACCGCACTACCGCATTGATGCCGGCGTAACCGTTGTCAAAGTCGCCTGGCTTGCCCTTTTCAAGAACCTTGGTGGCCTTGGTGAACTTCCCCATTGCCGGCCCTTCCAGTAGGAACGAGCATACTCCAACGGCGGCAATCACACGACAATCGGGCTTTGTCCTCACAACCGCCAGCCGTCCGTCAGGGAAATACCGCAGGCCGAGCGCGTTGTCAGGAAGGACTGTCTCAATCGGCCCCAGTTCGATGCGGGTTACATCATCGGCGGCGGACAGGCTGGCCAGCGAAGCCAGCAGCAGGGCCGTGAGGAGCGTGCTGGTGTGTCTCATGGCGCAGCCTGCCCTTTCACAGGACGGTGTCTGTGCCACAGAATGGCCGCTGTGGCCTCGGGACTCGACTTGAGTCGGCCACGACTCATCTCGTAGAGAATCGGCAATCCACTCGCCATTCCGTTCCGGTTGCTTTGCCAGCACCTAGTCTACGATCCCGACTGCGTCGGCAACCGATCCCACCACACCGTTGTCTCTCACTCACGCACCCTTCCACGCAGGCCAACGTTCTCGCATGTCAGACCCAGCTTCAGGTTCTGGCCGCCGTTTCGCCACAAGAAGTCCCCGGCGCCAGTCGCACTATACTATGCACGAGGTGTATAGACAATCTGACGATACACGGCTGTTGCCTGGCCTGATTTTGGGAGAACACGCAACGTGCGAAGCGGACCGGCTGGATCTGCGAGCGCGATTGGCCTGGTTGTGCTGCTCACCGGTGCGCTTTGCGCCGGCGAGGCCGTTCGTGTTGACTGCTGCCCGGGCGTTGAGTACGGCGTCTGCGGCAAGGCAGACATCACTGCCGCCACCGGCCTGGTGGTCAATGGCAGCGCACGCGATGGCTGGGTGAAGGAACTGCGCGAGATCAACCTGCCCGCCACGCGCTGCTACGTGTGGGCCTTCGGCGAATTCATGGACCGCCAACCTCGCGGACGGCCGTATCTGGAGAAACTCGAAGAGTTCTTCAAGACGGACTTCGACAAGGAAATCCCGCTTCTCTTCGACCGCCATCTCGGCATTGACAGCAAGACCGGCAAGCGCATTTCCAACGCGGGCATGGACCCGCAATTCTGGCAGCTCGAACAACTCGTGACCTGGGGCGCGACGAAGAACACCGTCCTCCAATTCTGTCAGCCACACCCGCGCACGGAGAAGGACTTTGAGCCGATGGCGCGCGGCTATCGCGCGTGCCTGCGAGAGATCAAGAAGCGCTATCCCGCGCTGGGGCGCGAATACGTCATGATCTTCAACGAGCCGGACTTCGAGTACCCGCGCGCGTGGGACGGCCGCAACCGCGAGGAGTCGCTCAAGTTCTTCGCGGCCTTCTACAACTACATGCGCAAGAGCATCAAGGAGGAGTTCCCGGAGACCGAACTGATTGGCCCTGGCATCGCCGGCTTCCTCGGCTTCGCGGGTTACGACCTCTGGCTCAAGGACTGGCTCAAGTACGTGCCCGACTCGAAATTCATCAACGCCCAGCCGTACTGCAGCCGCTTCATTGACCTGGCCGCGTGGACGAGCCTCGTCGAGGCGGAGTCGCTGCGGCAGAATAAGCAGCGCGTGGGCCTTATCATCACCGAACACAACACGGACATCCACGGCGTCACCGGGAACTGGTGGGAGCACAAATACCACGTCAAACGCATCCACGACGAGGCCGACATCTTCTTCGGCATCTTCCGCCATCCCGAGATGTTCGCCATCAAGAACTACTTCCTGATGTACACGTTCAACTGCCACGACATCGTCTTCCGACACGACAACAAGATCGAACTCGCTCCCTCGTACCATCTCTTCTGGATTCTGCGCGATCTCCGCGGCCGCCGCGTTTACGCTGACGTTTCGCGGGACGAGGACCGTTTCGTCCGCGCCGTGGCGTCGCGCAACGGGCAGGATGTCGTCCTTGCGCTCTTCAACGACTCGAAAGAACGCCGCGACGCGGCGCTCAACGTTGTCTGGCCCAAGAGCATGGCCGCGCCGGCCGGCACCGTCGAATACCTACGTTACAACAGCGAGACGGAACACTTCGATGTCGGCTTCGACGAGGCGCTCAACGCACCCACGCTCTCGTTCGCGCCCAACGAAATCAAAAAGGTCCGTTGGACGGTGCCCAACGGCACAGGCAACCAACAGCAAACAGAGGCTACCCGTGGCGCAACGGAATCACTCGGCAAGACGCTGCTTGACGAGGAGGAGTTCTACGCCGACCACCATGCCATATACGTCGGGGCCGAACCGCTGAAGTGCCGGTTCGGCGGACACGCCTTGCGCGCCAATGAGACCGCATTCCTCCGTTGCGCGGTCAATGTGGATGATATGCTCACGACGGAGAGAATCGCCTGGATGTTCAACGGACACGAAATGTGCTTCCCCGTGAACGCTGACACCGGGCAACTCCTGTACGTGGACGTGCCCCTGCCGCGCGAGTGGATGAGGGACGACAACGCGATCGTCTTTGCCGCCAACGCTGAGGCGCCGTACCGCGTGGCCTTCGCGTCGCTCGTCTACCGGCCGGTGCCGCAAGGCGTGCAACCCATGGCAGCGCGGCTGGCGGAATCGTTCCTCCCCCCGCCGCGTCTGCAGTTGGTGCTGCCCGTGAGTGTCACGCCCGGCGTCATGGACGCAACGCTGAGCATCCCCAACAAGACCAAGGGCGACCTCGCCGGCGCGCTGACGTATCAAGCGGCCCCGGGCTGGCGCTTCGTTGATCCGCCCGCGCAAGCCGCTGTCAAGCCGGGCGAGACGGCCAAAGTGGCGCTCAGACTGGAAGTCCCCGTCGGTCAGGTTCGTGGCGTCCAATACGTCGAAGCCGTTTTTGCGCCCGAAGGCGCCGAGAAGATGAAAGCACGGCGCGGCACGGTCTACTATCCGCCCGTCACGGCCTTCTACGCGGCCGAGCCGCCGAAACTCGATGGTGACCTTTCCGACTGGAAGGCGCAGCCCGTGACCATGAGCCATCCCGCCGCCAACAACGTCCCGCCCTACGAGACGTCGCTCTTCCTGATGTGGGACGAGAGGAACCTTTACGCCGCGCTGGAAGTGAAAGGCCGCAAGCTCATTGAGTTTGCCGCCGGCCGTGAGGACTTCTGGACTGCCGATACGTTGGAGATGTTCCTGGATTTCAACGCCGCGAAGTCGGGCTCCCGCGATGAACACACGATGCAGGCGTGGAGCATCTTTCGCAACGCTGGCAAGGGCGGGACGGTCACGCACGGCAAGATGGCCGCCGATCCAAACGGCATCTTATTCCCGCAGCCTGCACCGACGACGTGGCGCGGCGCTGTCCGTGAGACGGACACGGGCTTCGTGTTCGAGGCCGCGTACGACTGGGCGGGTTTAAGCCAGCAGGAGAAGATCACGTCGGTCAACGCGTTCGTCCCCAAGCCCGACCAGACGATCGGCTTCGACGCAGCGCTGCTCAACCGCAACATCAGCGCCGGCCCGGGTAGGAACCACGCCAGCCCCGCATGGTGGGGGATATTGCGCCTGGCCAAACCCGGCACGCCCGTGCCCGCACAGCCGCTTACGGCCGTGGTGGCGGAACGGCCGGGGGCCATCGTCTTTGCGCCGGACCGGAGGAACGGCTGGCGTTTGCCACCGGGCGCGCGCATTGACGAACGCGGCATTCACCTCGGCAACCACCCGCAGCACACAATGTGGACACTGAACCCGACGCCAGACTTCTTCAACGACGAGGGCATGACGATCTCGTTCACGCTGAACGGCGCGAAGAAACTCGACCCCAAGGCCAAGCCCGGTTACATGATGGACCTGCGCCCGTTCCTGTCTCCCTGTTCGCTGAAGGAGCACCTCGAACCATACGTGGTCAGCGAGTGTGTGTGCTTCTACCTCCGCCATTCGACGGAAGGCATCGCCATTGACGTGCAACAGAAGTCCGGTGGCGGCGGCTTCGGCCGCGGACTGTGGGGCGGCCACATTGCGACGGCGGACTTGCCCGTAACGATCAAACTGTGGCTGAACAAGACCGACTACCGCTTGACCTTTGACAAGCAACTGAAGACGCTGGGCGGCAGTGTTTCCGGTCATCACCAGATTGACCAGGCCAAGTGGAAGACGCCGGCGCATTTCATCATGAAGGGCATCTGGGGTGACGACAACAGTGAGGCGGAAGTGCAGCGGATGGAGGTTTACCCCGGCCGATAGTCCGTTAGCTGGCAGCGCCTCGCCGGTTCAGAGCTTTCTCAGGAGATGAAACGGATATGCGACGACTGTCGTCTTTCACCTGTGTCATTCCGTGTTGTGTGTTTGCCGCGTGTGTCGGAGCGGCTGTCATCTTCTTTGCTGCGAGATGCGCGCCTTCGTCAGCTTCCCAGCCTTGAACTGCACCCAACTCCGTTGCGGCACCATGACCTCGACGCCGGTCTTGGGGTTGGGGGCTTTGCCGCCTCAAGGGCGGCGTTGACTATCGCGGCCCTTGTGGCCTCATCGTATAAGCGGCGGTGCTGCCTGACCACTGCCGGGCCTCTTTCCTTTTGCCTGCCGGGCTTGACTCCTGGCTGCGGACAGCCTTCTTGCCTTTCATCTCGCGGAACATCTTCTCTATGCCGCCCAAGGTTCCGGTGTAGCCGGCCTTGTTCCTCGAATTACCTGGAACTATTCCCTTTGGGGAATGGATTTCGTGCCTGTACCCGGTGCCGGTGCTTCAACCTTGTCCAACCCCAGCTCATACGCGCCGATGTCGGGCCGTTTTCCTGCATACGACAGGTGAACATTCTGGCCAGCCGTCCAGACCAGCGGCTGGTCCAGGATCAAGAGCTTCTTCGTGTAGTCAACCTGTTTGATCCGCGCGCGCTGAGTCTGACCTTCGAGTTGAATCAGATCACCTTCTTCACCGGCCATCTCGTACCCGTCGAAGAAATATCCGGCGTCCTCAACCGGCATTTCCGTGCCAGTTCCCGCATTGGCTGTGCGCGTCAGAAAGACGCCCGCATCAACCAAGGGGCTGTTCGCGGCCGGATGGAAATCCCGCGCGGCCAGATTGGCAAACAACGGATCGCATTCAAGGTTCCCGCCAAAGAGCTGCGGCTCGTGGGCTTCCCACCAGGACACTTCATGTTGCTCAGTGTTCTTATCCCAATCGCGCGACCCTACGGTGATCAGGTAGCGCCTGTCCGGCCCGGCGCCGCCGAAAAAGACGTTGCCGGTGAACCAGAACCCGTTGCGCCGGGCGACCAGAAGCTGGACCGGCTGGTCCTTAAGCGTAGTTGTGAACCACTTCCAGCGTGTGTCGTTGGGCACGAAGCGGCTGAAAGCCAAAACGTTGTTCTTGAAAACATTCCCCGAGAACTTTTCACCTTCGGCCAAAGCCACGCCTGCGAAAGCCGTGCACGCAAACACGTTGGGGTACACACGATTGTCCGTGTTGTACCGCGCTTCTTTGCCGTACAGCGTCAGGTCCAGCCCCGGGCCTTGGAGATCATAAAAACAGTTGTGCCGGATGATCCCTTCCTGTCCGGCGTACTGGATGCCGGCGAACGGCGCTGTCCCTTCCGTTACCAATGGCCCTGTGCCGTTGGGCGGTATGTCCCCCGTCACCATCCAGGAGAGGTCTGAGATCTGAGACATTACCAGACGGCTTTCGGAGTTCGTGCCGCTCGTCAGCATCGCACTGCAGTTCCTTCTGACCGGCGGCTCGCGCGACCTCCTCCACCTGAACGCGGATGAGATGGAGGCGCTCCTCAATGCACTGTTGCCCCCCAAGGACTCTTTGTGTTTCTCGATCTACGCCATCGGCTCCGAGGCCACGGACGGGGACATGTCCGCCAATCTGGAACTCATCCGCAATCATCCCTCGACCATCGCATTTGGTATTCACGCTCCCGACAGGGAGCGTTCCTGCCTGCATGTCCACATCCTGAGCCTCGCCGGCCCCCACGAGGAGTTGCACCGTCTCATCGGCGGTGGCTGTCAACGCGTTTGGCACTCGGCACCCAGGTGCCTCCGCTACCTCGACCGCGGCAGCAACGGCCAGCACTCGGTCAACGGCGTCCACTTCGGTCCAGCCGCCTCTCCGGAGCTGCGCGTGCTCGTGCTGCTCGACCATTTCTATGGCCGGTTGACCAGCGTCCTCGTCACCAAACCAGACCCCGGCCTCGAAGGGGCTTTCGATGTCGCGGAGTTCCTGCATAGACGCATCCAGGCCAGACAGATATCGCCGTCCATAGCAGCGGTGGTCCCTGTGCAATGGGGCGCTCTCGTCGAGGAGTGCGTTGAGCGCGCAGGGCGCCAGGCCGCGGCCGAGACGACACCGGGAGCTGCCACGTACTTGCACAACTGGAGCGTGCGTTTGTCCGCCGGCTTTGCCCGCCTGACAATGGAGGCCGAGCAGGCCACGCATGCAATACCGGCGCCCGCATACCTCGGCCATGCGGCCTACTACCGTTGCCTGCTCGCCGCCACGTTCAGACTCGACGAAACCGCGCTGGGCAGCTACGCATGGTGCTGGATTGCGCCCAGCGTGTATCAAGAGCACCGGCGTGGTACGACTCTTCCCCGCATGCTCCATTGGCATGCTCTGGGCGTCGGCTCATTCATACACGATGAGGCGGCGCTCGACCGGGTCCGTGAGCAGTACCTCAACAGGCCCATCCCCTACTACCGTTTCCCCGGCGCCGTCGTTGGTGTCCGCACATACGAGGAAGCGTCATGGTCAAGATCAGCGCGAACATTTCAAAGAAGGTGCCCATCCCGGGCACCGAGTTCAGCAGCCAGCAGTACGGCGC
>JAPLOD010000596.1 GCA_026692735.1 Planctomycetota bacterium
TTCTTCAGTTGCGCCACGGTCTCTTCGAAGGCGCGGGAGCGGTAGTACACCTCGCGGACGGCAGTCAGGCCCGCGGGGTCCTTGGCCTTACCGGCCAGGAGCGCGGCCTGCGCCGCGAAGGAGCCGCGGGTCGCCTTGGCACAGCGGTCTGAGAGCACCGCGATGTCGCCGCTGGGCCAATCCGCGGCCCAGATGCTATCGCCTTTCTCCCAGGCGATCTGGCGGCGCGAAGGCCCGTCGGGAAAATCGCGTTGGACCAACTCCCACAGCTTTTCGCAGGCCTTCGAGTGCGGGGTCGGCCCGCCGCCCGGGTTGGGATTGGTGGAGAAGTAGAAGCCGCAGCCGCCGCCCTGGTTGTGAATCTTGAAGAGGAGCTTGTTTTCGCCGGCCACGAGTCCCAGCTTGGCCTGATCCTGGTTGGGCGCCGCGCCGCGCGGCACGTCGTTGGAGATGAGCTTCTTGCCGTTCAGCCACAGCACCATGCCGTCGTCGCTGCCGAAGTAGCCCGTGATCGTCTTGGCGGCTTTGACCGTGATGGTGCGGTACAGATACGTGGCGGTGTTGCCGTCCGTCTGCAGGTCGTTGACCTGGCCGTCAGCCCATTCGGGGTGCACGGTCCAGCGCAGCTTGCCGTAGGACTTATTGAGGTCTATCTCGGTCTCAGGCGGGAAGACTTCCGAGAACGAACTCTTGCCGGGTGTCTGGAACGTGCCGATGTGATACCAGGGCCCCAACTGCTCTTCGGTCGGAGCTGCCGGGGTGGCCACCCGCTCGGCCTCCTGTTT
Source organism: Planctomycetota bacterium (assembly GCA_026692735.1). GTDB lineage: Bacteria > Planctomycetota > SZUA-567 > H5-PLA8 > H5-PLA8 > JAPLOD01. Next base: position 786 of record JAPLOD010000596.1, read on the forward strand.
GGCGAGGGCTTCGCGCGACGCCTGCATGGTGTCCTGCCAGGTGGCCTTCTTGACGTAGCAGGGCGCGGGCTCACCGGCACCCAGCCACTGTGAGCAGCACAGGACCACCACCGCGAACCAGCACTTCCGTTTTCTCATGGAGCACCTCAGCCTGAGACGGCCACCCGTACCACAACGTCACAATAGTATACAATGTCCTGCGCTCGCGGTTGCGACGTTTTCAGCGATTCCATGGCCCATCCGGAACACTGAAGGCTTAGCCGCGGCACATGACGATGCAGACGCCCAACCCCAACTACCCCCTTCGGCGCAGCCGCTCTCGATGCGCTGTGAAACAGTCTCCTACTTCACTCCGGTGAGTCTCAGCGTGTACGCGCAGTCGAAGGGCAGCGTCTTGGGGTCAATGTCGGGCATTTCGATGGTGATGGTTCCGGCGTCGGCCTTGAACTTGAGGTCGCTGGCGTGGCCAAGGAGCGTGACCTTTGTGTCGGGGGAAGCGGTGAGCTCCTTGAGGACGAATTGCTTGCCCGGCCAATAGGGGATGATGGCGTAAAGCGCGCCGGCCTTGGTGGTGAAGAAGCACTGCTTGACCGCCCGGCCGGCCTTCGGCTCCGGGCCGATGCTGTTCATCAGGTCGTACTTGACTTTGAAGTCGCCGTACTTCTGGTCGGGCCGCTGGCCGTCGGACCACTGACAGGTGCGCGCAAAGGTGCGCGAGCCGTAGATAGCTTCGCCATTGGCTTTGAGCCACTTGCCCATTTCGAGCAGACGATCCTGCATGATCTTGGGGACCGTGCCGTCGGCGGCGGGGCCGATATCCAGGAGCAGGTTGCCGCCGCGGCTGACGAGGTCGGCGAACATGATGGTCAGGTCGCGGCCCGTTTTGTAGTCCTTCTCCTGTTCGGCGGCGTTGTAGCCGTAGGAGAAGCCCATGCCGCGGCTCTCTTCCCAGGGGTGGTCGGCGTTGGGCAGTCCCGCGCCGTATTCGGTGGTGAAGTAACCGCCGTGCTTGTGGCGCGTGCCCTTGCCCCAGCGGTCGTTGACGATGAGTTCGTCGCGGCTGGGCGCTTCGTTGTAGAGCCACGCGACGAGTTCCTCGCTGTGCCAGTTCTTGTCGAGCATGTCCCATTCGCCATCTAAGAAGAGCAAGGAGGGCTTGTAGCGCGTGCAGACGTCCTTGAACTGCGGGATCATGTGCGTTTCGACGTAGGCCTTGTGGTCCTTGAGCCACAGCGGGTTGAACCATTCATAGAAGGAGTAGTAGAAGCCGAACTTGAGGCCCTTCGCGCGGACGGCTTCAGAAAGCTCCTTCATGATGTCGCGCTTGGGGCCGACCTCGACGCTGTTCCACGGCCGCCCCCACGTCTTGCTCGCCTCAGCGCTGGGCCACAGGCAGAAGCCGTCGTGGTGCTTGCTGGTGGGCACGACGTACTTCGCGCCGGCATCGGCGAAGAGCTTGGCCCATTCGTCGGCGCTGAACTTCTCGGCGGTGAATTTCGGGGCGAATTGGTCGTAGGTGAAATCCTGGCCCCACGTTTCCTTGTGGTGCTTCCACCATTTGTTCTGGTCGTCCTTCGGCGTGCGCTTGTCGGGGGGGACATTCCCGATGCGGTTCCAGTACCATTCGGAGTATTCGCCGACGGGCGCCCAGGCGGGGACGGCGTAGATGCCCCAATGGATGAAGATGCCGAACTTGGCATCGAGGTACCATTGGGGGGCGGGGCGCTTGTCGAGCGACGCCCAGTTGGGCTCATAGGTCACGGGCTCAGCGGCGCGCGCGCTGGCGGGGCTACGAGTGCCGCCCAGCGGAAGGGGCGAGAGGGTAAGCGCGAAGGCGACGAGAAGAAGACGCAAGGCGCGTGTCATGGTCTGAACCTCCCTGCAGGTCAAAGAGCTCAAGGTCCACGAGACAGCTTATTTCGAGATTAGAAGTCGGCCGCCGGATTGGTCAAGGTTATTTGGCTTCTACAGGCCACCAGGCGCGCCTATAGATCGCGGTAAGCCACCTCGCATTCTTCGTCCGACGGATCATCCTTTCGTCTGAACGCCTCGGCGATGACAACCTTCTTCTCCGTACAATAGGCAACGACAATCAGACGCAATCCGCCACTCTTGCCGCCACCGGGCAACGCCCACCGAACCTTCAGAGCCTTCCCTCCTTTCGAGGTTGCGCCGAGTGGTGAGATCGATTGTCCCTGCTTTGTGCGACACTCGCCGGTTGAGAAGTAGCCACACAGAAACGTCTTTATCGCCTTCTTCTGGTTTTCGTATTTGGGGTTCCCCAACTCATCGTGGATATCTTTGATGCCTCTGGCATTCGAGCTGACGACCCATCTGCCATCTTCGGGGTTATACTTCACCAAAGCTCGCCCTCGCACCCATCGGCAGCAGCAACGGCGGCCTTCTCAGTGTCGGTAAGCTCCGAGTTCAACCAAGGGTCGTCGGCAACAATCTGCTGCATGGCAATACTTAGGTCAATCGGAAGGGGCCGTTTCTTCGCCCCTAAGCCGTCATTGTACGCGATAAGCCAGCCGGGATTCTGGTGTGAGATCCTGGATGCCTGCGCTGCTGTCATGCGGGAAAACCGTTTTCCTATGTCGCGCGCAAGGCTAAGCTCCGCAGCGCTGAGATACCTCCAGGTGCCAAGCTCACGAACCAGGCGGACGGGCAACGCCATCCCATGTTGCTCCTGAACCGCAATCCCGGATTCCGTCAATGGCTTTATAAGCCGCTTTTCGTACTTCGCTACGACAGGCCCCTCTTTCAGGGCAACGAATGCCGAGTGTGATACGGGCGAGCCGAAATCCCGAAGTGCGTAAAGGTCAAGGTAGAAGACGGCTTTGTTCAGGTTTGTGGTGTTGAGCTGCTTGCCGTCAGCGGCCGACAACAAGGCCGCAGCCGATTCCAGCAGCCGTTCTGTCTTCTCGTTGGCCATTCGGCTAGCCCTCGCCAAGGCGTACCTGCGTCCTGCCTCCGCTTAAGTATACTGGTACTTGCGGCCCTCGCGCAGTGTTTTTTTGACCCTTTAGCGTGGAACGGTTGCGGCTGCGCGGCGGTTGGCACGCCCCGCTAACCCGTCTGCCGAAACGGACAGCCGCGATTCACTGGGCGCTGGGCGCGGTCTCGCCGGGCAGGTCGCCGATGGCGAACTGAACGCCGGCGAGAAGATGCCGCAGGAAGAGCGGGTTCCAGTAGGTGGCGGGTTCGTGGCCGAGCGTCGTGTAGAAGACGCGGCCCTTGCCCTCGGAGCGGACCCAGCTTATGGCGTGGTCCTTATCGGGACGGCCCTGTTCAAAGCCCTGGCGCGGGAGCTGAATCTTCTCGGGGAACTTCATCTGCGCGGGGTCAAGACTCACGATGACACGGAGGTTCTTGCGCGAGTAAGGATCGGTGAAGATGTAGATCTCGTCGTTGAGCTTGAACGTCTTGCTTTCGAAACAGGCGTTGACGGGATGCGCGGCATCTTCGGGCTTGATGGCCAGTTCCTGGAGGATGTAGCCGCCGAAGGTGCCGCCCATCATGTCGAGGTATTCTTTCCAGCCTTGCAGCGCGCAGTTGGAGGCGTGGATGCCCACGATGCCTTTGCCGGGGATCTCCTTCTTGCTGCCGGGCTCGACACCGCCGCGGACGAACTCCAGGATGCTCTTCTTCACGGCGGCATCGAACTTCTTCGCGGCGGTCTTCTGTTCTTCGCCGAGCTTGCCGAAGTCTTCGGGCAGGAACGGTTCCCCTTCGTGGATGTTGTTCATGACCAGGGCATCGAACTGGTTAATGCGGTCTCCCAGGAGCAAACGCGGATCGTCGCTCACGACAGCGTCGAAGGCTCCCGTCTTCTTGCCGAGAGTCTTGAGGGCTTCTTCCGCGTAGGCGTTGGGCGTGTGCGCCCACGAATGCCCCCAGACCAGCACTCTGCGACGCTTGGCCGGCTTGGCCTGGGGCTCAGCGGGCGCAGCGGCCTCGATCTTCTGGAGCTCCTGCTGGTCGGGCTGCTTGACGGTACGCTCCTTCATCTTTGCCTCCCGGGTCTCGGGCGGCGTGGGGCCGGGGGCTTTCATCTTCGGGCGCGAGGCGCGCGGCTCGGTGGGCGCGTCAATGTCGCCGCAGATGAACTGGATGCCATCCAGGAAGAACTGCATGGTCTTCGGGCTCGTGTAGATCTCGATGCGATGGCCGAAGCCGGTGTAGAAGACGCGGCCCTTGCCATAGGAACGGACCCACGCCTGAGCGAAGTCGTTGTCGGGGCGGTCAATCCATTTCACGCCCATGTTGGTGCGTTCCGTGTCAACTGACAGGAGCACACGCAGGTTCTCGCGCGAGTAGGGCTTGCCGAACTGGTAGATTTCGTCGGCGAGGCGGAAGTCCTTGCCGTCGAAGGCGGCGACCAGCGGGTGCTCGGGCTCCTCGACCTTGATGCCGATGTCCTCGTTCCAGGGATGGCCCGTGAAGTTGCCGCCCATCATCTCGTGGAACTCGTCCCACTTGGGGTTGCCCGCGATGGCGAAGTGGGTGCCCATGATGCCGTGGCCGCTCTTCACGTATTCGAGCAGGCCCTTGCGCAGCGCCTGCTCGACGGCCTCCTTGGTATCGCCGAGGGCCTTGAGCTTTGGCATGGCCTCATCGCCGGGCGTCATCCAGGCGCCGGCGGTGTTCTGCAGGACGATGGCGTCGAAGTTCTTGAGCTCGTCGGGGAGGAACATCGCCAGGTCGTTGCTGATGACAGGCGTGAACGCGCCGCTCTTTTCGCCGAGCGCTTTCATGGCGACCGTGCCGTAGGGGAGGCAGTAGCCCTTGTGCGGGTCTTTGTCCATGAGGTGCGCGGGCGTGATCCAGATCAGCACCTTGCGGGGCGCCTTGGGCTGGACGCGCGGCTTGTCCGGCGCGGCTTTGACGATCGGGTCCTGCTGGTGCTTGGGCACTTCCTCGACCGACGCGCCGACGAGAGGACCGGACGGCGCGGGCTGGCCTGCGACCGCGGCCACGGACAGGAACACCACCAACCAGAGAAGCGCGTGCGCCGATGTCATGGTCTATCCCCTTTCGTGCAAAGCGAGGCGACTTAACAAATCCACCTACAACGACCAGCCGTCGCGGTATTCGCGGCGCAGCGCCGCATGGGCTTCCGCACTGTTCACAATCTTGCCTTCCAACGGGTCGTACTCAAGTTCCTGCTCGAACTGCGTGGCCACATTAGCCAGCAGCATCATCTCCATGTAGGGGCCGGTATTGCCGAAACTGGAGAGCGCCGGCGTTCCACCGCGGCAGGCCTGGAGCCAGTCGCCTTCGTGGCCGCGCGACTGAGGCAGCTTTTTCGGGCTGTTAGTCTCGACGCCCTTGAACTGGTCCTCCGGGAGGAGCCAGATGCCGCCGTTATGCTCGTTGGCGCGCAGCATACCCTTGGTGCCGACGATCAAGGCCCCGCCGTGTTCTTTCCATTTTTTCTCACCGGCGTCGCCCCAGTCCAGTTGCCGTCCCAGGTGATCCTCGATCTTCTTGCGCCAGTCCTTGGCTTCGTGGCCGTTTATCCAGTTGATGGTGATGGGCGGCATATCTTCCCGCGCCGGGATCTTGAAATGCACGACTTCCCACTTGGGGAAGGAGAGCTTGTTGATCCCGGACGTCTCGGCCTTCACCTGAATGCGCGGCTTCGCGGCCGGCTCCATCTTCCACAGCGCGGCGACCTTGAGGGCGAGGAAGTCCAGATAGCCGCTGTGCGAACTCCACATCCCGATCTGCCCCGTGCCGAAGTCCCGCCACTGGCTCCAGCCCAGCCACCGCGGGTGGAACGGCCGGTCCCTGGCCGGTCCCAGCCAGAGGTCCCA
>JAPLOD010000597.1 GCA_026692735.1 Planctomycetota bacterium
AACAAAGCACTCCGGTGTGGCCCCTTAACGTGAGCAGCTCGCGCCCAGTCTCCGCACCCCACACCCTTGCCGTCCTATCACATCTTCCCGTCGCCACGCGCTTGCCGCCGGGAGAGAAGGCAACAGAATTGACCCGATGGGTGTGCCCCTTCAACGTGAACAGCTCGCGCCCGCTCTCCGCATCCCAAACCTCGGCCGTTCCATCAGAGCTTCCTGTCGCCAAGCGCTTGCAGTCGGGAGAGAAGGCAACAGAGTTCACACCCTCGGCGTGCCCCTTCAAGGTGAGCACCTCGCGCCCCGTCTCTGCCTCCCAAACCTTGGCCGTCTTATCCCCGCTTCCCGTCGCTAAACGCTTGCCTTCGGGAGAGAAGGCAACAGACTGGAGACTTTCGACGTGCCCCTTCAACGTAAGCAGTGCGCGCCCGGTCTCCGAATCCCAAACCTTGGCCGTCTTATCCTCGCTTCCCGTCGCCAGGCGCTTGCCGTCGGGAGAGATGGCAACAGAAGAGACAGCCTGGGTGTGCCCCTTCAACGTGAGCAGCTCGCTCCCCATCTCCGCATCCCAAACCTTGGCCGTCTTATCACAACTTCCCGTCGCCAAGCGCTTGCCATCGGGAGAGAAGGCGACAGAACAAAGCACTCCGGTGTGGCCCCTTAAGGTGAGCAGTTCGCGCCCAGTCTCCGCCCCCCAGACCTTGGCCGTCTTATCACAACTTCCCGTCGCCAAGCGCTTGCCGTCGGGAGAGAAGACAACAGAAGAGACGGTGCTGGGGTGCCCCTTAAACGCGAGCATCTCGCGCCCCGTTTCCGCCTCCCAGACCTTGGCCGTATAATCCACGCTCCCCGTTGCCACGCGCTTGCCGTCGGGAGAGAAGGCAACAGGCAACACGTGACTGGTGTGCCCTCTTAACGTGACGAGCTCGCGCCCCGTCTCCGCCTCCCAAACCTTGGCCGTACAATCCATGCTTCCCGTCGCCAAGCGCTTGCCATCGGGAGAGAAGGCGACCGACATGACGAAATGGTCGTGCCCCTTCAACGTGAGCAGCTCGCGCCCCGTCTCCGAATCCCAAACCCTTGCCGTCCGATCACCGCTTCCCGTCGCCACGCGCTTGCCGTCGGGAGAGAAGGCAACAGAACTGACCACTGCGGCGTGCCCTTTCAACGTGAGGAGGCTGGTGTCGCATTGAAGTAGTAGTCGGCCCCATTCCCAGTTCCGCGCGCTGCTGTCGGCGACGCTGGCCAGCAACTCGCGCGCCTGCAAAACCTCGTTCTCTTCGATCTTCTTCCCCGCCAGGGCGATGAGGTTGAAGTAATTGTTGCGCTCGGCGGTAGCCAGGGCTTCCTCGGCCCGCTTGCGCTGCCGCTCCTCGGCCTGCTGCGCGGCCAAAGCCGCGCGCCTCTGTTCCTCTGTCTTCTGTCTTTCTTTCTCTTTCTGCTTGGTCTCCTCTCGCGCCTTCTTTTGATTATCCTTGGCCAACTGCAACGCCTCGCGCAGCTGCGCGTTGTACCACACTCCGCCACCGACCAGCGCCACCAGCGCCAAGGCGCTCACGCCTACGAGCGCCGCCGCGGCGGGCCTTCGCCTGGCCCACTTCGCCGCGCGCTCCCACGTCCCGGTGGGCCGTGCCACGATCGGCTCGTGGTTCAGGAAGCGGCGCAGGTCGGCGGCGAGTTCCTGCGCGCTGGCGTAGCGCCTCTGCGGCTCCTTCCGGAGGCACTTGAGGCAGATCGTCTCCAGGTCGGGAGGAATCCGCCCGTGCAGCGTCGTTGGCGGCGTCGGCTCGTCGCTGAGCACCTTCCGCAGCACGCCCAGCGCCGTGTCCGCCGAGAACGGCGGCCTGCCCGTCAGCATCGCGTAGAGGATCGCGCCCAGGGCATACACGTCCGCTGGCGGGCCGACGCGGCGCGCCTCGCCCGACGCCTGCTCCGGGGCCATGTACTGCGGCGTACCCATGACGGCACCGCTCTGCGTCAACGCCTCGCCGCTCTCAACGCGCTTGGCCAGGCCGAAGTCCATGATCTTCGGATCGCCCTGCGTGGTGAGCAGCACATTCGCCGGTTTCAGGTCGCGATGGATGATACCTTGCGCGTGGGCCACGTGCATGGCCAGCGCAAGCTTCTCGGCGATCTCGGCGCACCACTTGGGCGGCTGTGGCTGGCCGCCGATGCGGCTCTGCAGGCTGCCGCCCTCAACGAACTCCATCGAGAAGTACGGGCGCCCGTCCTGTTCGCCGATGTCGTACACCTGAATGATGTTGGGGTGCTTGAGCTGCGCGACGGCCTCGGCTTCGGCGCGGAAGCGAGCGACGGCTTCCTTCCCCGCGTGTTCGGCAGAGAGGATCATCTTGAGCGCGACGGTGCGGTTCAGGCCGATGTGCCGCGCCTTGTAGACCACGCCCATGCCGCCGCGGCCGAGTTCTTCGAGGATTTCGTAGCCAGGGACCGAGGCGCGGGGCGTACTGCTGGGCAAGCCCGCAGTGGCACGAGCGGGCGCGAGCAGAGTGTCGGGGATGGCGTCCTTCGCCGAGGGTGAGGCGGCCTTCGTGATCGTCTTGCAGTTGGGGCATTCCTGCGGCGCCCCGTCACCGCCGCTAACGGGCGCGCCGCACTGTGGGCAGATGTATGTGGAGTCCTTCGGCATGGACGCCCAAGCCCCGGCCACCGACGCCTTCATCACCCAGATAGTGGCCGCAGTCTAGCCGGACCACGGCCTGGCACAAGACCACTGGGCGTGCCGAATGGGCCGCGCCCGGCGATGCAGAGTGGCACCGTTGGCACGGGACCGCCTGACCGGCAATGAATTGCCGCGGGCGCTGACAGGACGATCCCGGCAACGGGTGCACACTACGGTGGTTTAATGGTTCGCCTCGGCGGGCTTCTACGGTGCCTTTTCGATGATGGCGATGTAGTGCGGTCCGTGCGTACACAGGTAGCGCCGCACGCGCCAGGCTGTACCGATGAGGATGTCCTCTAATTCAGTTTTGGAAACACACAGGTAATCGAGCGGGCGCCGTCAATCGTCGCGGCGGTGCGCAAGGCCTAACGTGCCGGGTTCCCTTTGCCGGTTGCCTCCTGCAACTCAACCTTCTCCACCTGGCTGTGCCCATGGCTCCACTGTTTGCTTGACACCGCAGCAACGGCTGCGGACACTCAACGACCTGCAGCCAAACGGCGCAGGGGCGCGTTCCGCCCGGAAGGGGCTGGTCAGAATGCCACAGGGTGCTTACGTCTCACGTCGCCGTGTCGGCACAGGCTACCGCCACTCGACTCGTGGCCGAGAGGACGCCTACCGTCAGAAGAGCGGCAGGCGGAAAGGGGCCTACCGCCGCGTCAAGCGGGTACGAAAGCACACGTATCGAGTGACCAAGGCCGTCCACCAGCATCTGAAGCGCGCTCGACAACGGCTGCAGGAACGGCGCCAAGCGATAAAACGAGGTCTGCAGCAAAAGGCGCTTCTGACTGTCAGGCAGGTTGCGGCGCGGTGCCATGTCACCACGCGCACGGTTGAGACCTGGCTGAAACAGGGGTTGCGGTCATACGGTCGATGGAAGGTGGTTCGCCTGGTGAGCCCAAAGGATGTCGCGCGTTTTCTTAAGCCATACAGCCCGAAGAAGTAGCGTCCGAAGTTGGTGGTTGACTTCCTGATACTGACCTGATATTCTAAGCAACATGTGCGGCGATCTACGACGTCCGCTACAGTGGGGGCGTAGATAGACCATGAACGAACTGAGCAGTGTTCGTGTTGCGTACGCTCGCATACGCGCGAGTGCGAACCCATCTTCGCGGCGGTACGCTGCGCGCGTCAGCACCGTGGGCACGACGAGAGATGCACCCCGCTCCGGCGCTCTTGCCGTCTTGAGAACAAACTGCCATGCGGACTTCTGCTGGCGGGAGTAGACCATGAACCACCCAGATACACGTACCGGGGATCGTCACGGCTCAGTCGTAGGCAACTGCGCGCTGGGCATTCGTTCTGCGCGGTCCCGGGCGCGCCGGGACGATAGTTCGCTTGCTGACGGTGTCGTCCGGTATGCTTCGAGGTCGACTGCGCCACGGGCCACGGAAACGGCGACTGGCGGCATGCTGGCTGGCAGCAGCGGGCCAGCGAGCGATGAAGCGCTGTTGGAGCACCTGCGTTTCTTCGCCAGGGCCATCAGGAAAGTCGCGTGGCGACGTCGGCGCGATCTAAGCCTTGCCTTCTATCGAACCTGGCGCAAGTACGGGCCGACAGAAATGGTCTATCGGCACGCGAAGACTCTGGCCGGTGTTGCGCCCGAGGCGTGGTTTACGATTTCCGAGGCCCAACGCGCCTTACAGCGCCTGGGAGTGGCGGTCTGCGACCAGACGCTCTATCGCCTTCGGCGAAAAGCGGGGAAGTCTGGCAACGACGTCATCACTGTTGCCATGGACCGTCGCGGTGATTGGGATGGCGTGCAGAATTGCGGGCTCCGTGATCCCGCTGCTGTTCTCACGATTCGACTCAAGGGCCCCGTCCACTTTCGCGTGTCGAGATTTTGCCCAAAGACGTGACAGTCGGCCTCTCGATCAGCAATCAGCGAGTGGTATGAAAGAGTATCGGGTGCGCACGTGACGCGCCCAGGGCTCTGGTAAGGAGGACGTGCCATGTTTTACAAAGCCACGTATACCGACGGCTCCGCGGAGTTGGTCGAAGCACCCGACATCCGCAAGGCCAAGTCGGTGGCTCAGAAGTTGTACGACGTCGCGGTTAAGAATGTCGTCGTCCAGGACGACGTCGACGACACAGACCTTGACGAAGACGACGAAGAAGACGTCGAGGAGGATGACGAGGACGTGGAGAAGAAGAAGCGGCGGTAACGGGCGTGCCGCCTCGCACGCCTCACGGGCGCGGCCAGCTACCGGATTCCCTGGCCGCGCCCCCACTTGTTTGAACCAACACACTTTTCAAGGAGCGAAGACCATGATGATGATACCTGTTCACCGCATTCCCTGGTTGCGGCATCCCGAAAGAATCAAGGGCCGCAGCGGATGGCGACCGAAAAAGCCAACAGCCGCGGATCGCGCACTCGCTAAAGCCGAGCGCAAGCGCCTCGGAATGTTTTGGCGTGTGTTGGCGGCGAAGGGCCGCTTCGAGAACGCCCTGGGCAACAAGCCCGCACCCGAATTGCTGGAACTGGCGCTGTGTAGAGCCGGGGAGTTGGACGCGCTGCTCAAGCAACTTGTGCGGCTCGCGCGCGGGAGCTGGCAGCGACCGCGAACAGGCCAAACCCACCGGTCACGACCGCCGGTTATCATCGTTCCTTCGAAGCGGCGGCGCAGGCACGCGCGCGCCGGCTGACCGGGACCACGCACACTGGTTGCGGTCGCGCACGGCGCAAGCAACGCGGGTCGGTCGCGGCTATGCAACAGAGGCACGCCCATGAGAAAACGGTTGTACCCCCTCACACCCGCTGCAGTCCGCGCGGCGCGCACGTTGTATCCCAAGGCCAGCCGGAAGAAACTCCGGCAGGTGGCGCAGATCATTGACGACCGCACGCACTTGGCTTTTACGATCCGCACCTGCGCGATCATCCTTTTTGGCCTCGAAACGTTGGACCACCGCAAGAAAACGATCGCTCTGGGGCTTGGCAGGTACGCGTTGCGGGACGTCATCCTGGCGAGCGGCTACAGGCTAGACCAGTTGGATAAGATCATCAGTTGACGGTCCACCCTCCGCCTTCGCCGCGGACTCTTTGCCGGGAGATGACCATGAGCGCGCAGAACGGACTGCCAGACTACTACTGGAACAACCGCGCGCTCCTGCTTGGCGTCCTTCAAGACCGGAACAAGGAGTGGAAGGAGCTGCGCCACGACGCTTACGACTGCGTGGAGATGAACGCCGCCGCAGGGCGCCAGCCGAGCGAAGAGGTGCACGAGTTCCTGAGACTGCGGGATCGGTCAATCATCGAAAGCGCGGCTCGCCGGCTTCTCGGCTTTGGCGAACGACGCAAAGTCCTCGCCGTCCTCCAGCAACAACTCGGCGACATCGCGGACCTCGGTGACTGGCTAAGTCGCGGCGAAGTCGAGGAGGTTTCATCGGCGAAGATCGTCTTCCAGCGCGCCTGCGACGTCGCACGCTGGCTGCTGGACTTGAAGCTCGAGGAGTTCGGGCGTATGGGACTTGATCCCGTCGCCCTGTCCATCATGATCGCCCGCGTCGAGGCCAACATCAAGAACGATGGGGCGCGCACGCAAGTCCGCGTTGCTGAGAAGATGTTGATCTACTGCCTTCCGCTGTCCCGCCAGGAGTCGGCCAACGATACGGCGGGCAAACGGCGTGCCCGCAAAGCAGGGAGGGAGTTGCGGACGGGAACGATCGTGCATGGCGCCCGCGTCGAAGCTCCAGGCAGTACGCATCGTCGCCACCGCGCGTTGAGGGGGCATCATGGCCAAGAATGAGATTGAGGACCTTGATCGCATGATTACCCATTTGCATAGCCACAAGGCCGCGATGCAGCGACACCAGTCCGGCCCAGCCGTTCGTCAGACAGCTCGGCGACGCAGAGATTCAAGATCACGACGCGCACTAAAGGTAGGAAGCGAGCGATGCCGGCGCGCCGTTTTGTGTTCGCGAACCGTCCGGAAGTCCTGCGACTCCCGGGGTTCTCAAGGGATGTGGGCACATGCGCAGAAGGACGGAGGCATGACCAAGCGGAAAGCTTGCCAGCGAAGCGCGAAACCGCGCGGATGCAGGCGCAAACGAACACGAACCAAGCTGGCGAGCCACGACAAACAACCCCCTGAGCGTTTTGGGTTGTACATGTACACTCCGGCGCCAGCCGACTATGGCTATTGGTCATGGTTCACAAGGAGAGAGGAATTCGTGTCGGAGCTCCAGGAACAGTGGAGGCCGGACGTTGAGGGCGCCGATGTGGACGCCGACGACGTGGAGCGGATGTGTCATGCGTTGGACGAGTTGCTGCAGAAGCAGGACTCTTCCGACAAGCGCTTCTGTGCGGAGGTTGCCCGGATCAGCGGGGAGCCACGTTATGTCGAGTGGATGGGAATGTTCAGCGACCTGTGCGTCGGCAAGGATAGCTTCTCGGAGGGTCAGAGAAGGAGTTTCCGGGCAGGCGAGGGAGACGACAAAGAGGGGAGCGGGGAACCCAAGCGATCAAGCAAGGTCGCGGCCCGGCCAATCGTCTCCGCCCAGGAGAGAGACGAGTTCTTCAGTTTTTTGGAAGGCGAAGGTGTATAGGCGACGAATGCTGCCGCACGGCCCCACGGTCCGCTGGCTGTCCTTTACATGGTGCGTATGCGGGCCGTCAGCGTCAGCCCTTGAAATGCCGCCGCCGTCTCCCAAAAGCAGTTTGGTAACATGTGCATCGGGCCTGGGCGCAAACGGTGTATTCTCAATGTCGGCCCTACGTACTATGAGAAGGCAGGGCTAATGATTTCGTTGCTGCGTTTCGGCGTCGGGGCGTTTCTGGCGGTGCTCTCGTCCGCTGGCCTCGCGTTCGCGGCCTGTCCTTCGGCGGCGGAGGTGACGGCGGCCTTCCCTGCCGGCGACGGCTTGGCCGTGGAGGTCGGCGCAACCAATCCAGTTTTCCTGGGTTCCTTGACGAACAATGGCAAGCGACTCGTCCATGGTCTGACGTTGGATGCTGCTACGCGGGATCAGGTTCGGGCGGAGTTGATCTCCACCAACCTGCACCCATTGGCGAGCGTCGCCACTTGGCACGGCGCTCCGCATCTCCCTTATGCGGACCGACTGGTGAACCTCCTGATCCTTGATCGCGATGCGCTCCCCGGAAAGGCGCCGTCCGATGAGGAATGCAGGCGCGTGGTCGCACCGGAAGGGGTGATCCTGGCCCGTGCCGGAGGCGCGTGGACGCAGACGGTTGTGCCGCGCCCACCCGGCTTCGCGGACTGGACACACTTCGACGGCGGTTCCGATGGGAACGCGGTCAGCGCCGACGCGGAGGCCACTGCAATCCACGGGTTGCAGTGGATAGATAATGTACGGGAGCCGCGGTGGCAGAAAACGGGGCCGCACGGGGGCGACCAAGGCAACATCCGCATTCTGGGCCGCTTCGCGGTCATTGATGTGTTCATCCGTCCCATGGACAAGGATCCCAAGTTCGAGGCTCGCGTCTTCCTGGAGTGCCGTGACGTCAACAACGGCCTCCTTATCTGGCAAAAGTCCCGCCCCGATAGCGTGGCAAGCAAGCGCTGGGCGCTGGCGGCGGGCGAGGGGATGTGTTTCACCTGGATGAAGGAAGATGGTCCCCTGACGGCCTTCGATTTGGCGACGGGCAAGGAAGTGCGAACCTATCCGGGCTCCGAGATCAAGCCCTACATGCAGGTGGATCGCAAGAACAAAACCAAGCTCAGTTCCCAAAAGGGAATCCAAGGCGATAACCACTGGGTGAGAGTGGCCGGCAAGACCGTTCTGGCCAACGGGAATGGGCCACTCCAGGCCTGGACGCTGGAGGGGAAACCGCTGTGGACTTTTGAGAAAACCGGCGAGCGCCTGGAGTTGCCCGCGGTGGACGAGCAGCGCAAGGTGGTGTACGGGCTGATGATTCAAGATAACCCGGTAAACGAATGGGGTAGGGGTCCAATGCTGTGGCAGCGTTGGCCATCGAGCGATTGCGTCAAGTCAATCGTTGCGCTGGACTTGGCCACAGGAGAAAAGAAATGGGAGAATACCGAACTTACTTCGCGGGATTCCGGCTATCAGGCCTGGGATACCAAGGCTCCGATCTACACGGCCTTTGGCCAGTTGATGGCGGCCGGGGATTACGTGGTGGCCACCAACGACTCCGCGATTTCCGGTGGCAACATCACCTTGGCGGCCAGCTTGGATGCGGCCACGGGCAAGACGATCCAATTCAATCCCAGGACCTTTGACCAAGTGGGCAAGAAAGGATTCCATATTACCGCCGTCGGGCTGAACAGTTGCGTCTTCCGGGACGGGATGGTCTATATGATGAACTCGGCCAGCATGATGTCCTTCGACCCAAGATCGGGAGAGGCGAAGGAGGTCTTCAACATGGGCTGGAACGGGCGTTGTGCGAAGGCCATCGCGACCAAGGACAAGTTCCTCCTGGCGCAGACCGCGTTCCTGAGAAAGGATTTTGGCGGCGAGATGTACTCGCTAGCGCGCTCGGGGTGCGCTCAGTCGCCTGTTCCCGGGGCCGGCTTGATTCTCTTTGGACCCCACCTTTGCCATTGCGTCACGCACTTTGACGGCTATTTCGCGACTACCTCGCGCTACGCGCCGGAGCCACTTCCCGAAGGGCAGCGTCTGGTAAAGGGCACCGACAAGCCTGTGAGCCTCCCGGCTGCGGGCGCCACGCCCAGCGCTCAGAGCGTGATCCGGGAGAGTTGGCCCTGGTTCACCATCTCCGAACCGGTCAAGCCGGAGACCGTGGAGAAAGCTGGATGGATCTTCCAAGTCGATCCCCAGGCACACCGCATCGAGGCCGACAACGGCGGGAACAAGTGGGCCTACTTCGCGGACGCCCGCATCGGCTTGAATTTCGCGGTCGTGGGGGAAAGGGTCGCCATCGGCACGCACGACGGCTGGGTGCATGGCCTCGACCTGAAGACGGGCGCGTTGAGGTGGCGTTACCTTGCCGCCCCGGCCCATCGCCTGATCATCGCCAACGGGATGTTGACCTCCGCTTGGCCGGTCTTCGGCGTCGCGGACTTGGGGAGCGGCCAGGTCGTCGCAAGCGCCGGGACGCATGTAGAGCTGGACGGCGGGGTTCGCGTCGTGGCCCTGCGGGCCGAGGACGGATCGCTGGTCTGGGCGAAGACGATCACCAAGACCACCTCCAAGATTCCCCCCGGAGGGAAAGGTTCTCAAATCGTGGAGCATTCCCTGATCAACGCGGCACCCTCGGTCGCAGGAGGCAAGGTGGTCATTGACGGAGTCGCCCACTTAGGCCGCTTGGAGTTCGACCCGGCCGAGCCGGAGGCGAGCATCTGCAAGCGCCTCAGCGAGAAGACGACGCCAATGCCCCTCGTCCCCTCGTTGCTGAGAAGCGCGAAGATGATGAAGGGGCAAAGCAGCCAGACGATGCCGATGTAGATGAACATGCCCGCCGCGTCCTTCTTCGAGGTGTAGTCCGCCAACTGGGGTCCGGACACGTCCAGCCTTCCATGGGCCTCCGCGCTCTGCCTCTCCTGCTCGGCCTTCGGCAAGTTGGGATTGATGGAGTCGTAGGCCAAGCCGTCCCAATCTTTCCATCCGGGGTTTTTCGCCGCGACCCGGGCTTTCATCTCCGGCGTCCACTTGCCGATGTCCTCGGCCGTCAGCGTCCCGAACTTGCGCCGGGCGAATTGCTCATCCTCGTAGGTGCGCCGCGCCTCCTCGTAGTATTTCTCCTCGGCCGGAGTCTCGGCAACGACGGTGCCAGCAGCGCACAGCGGGTCCACGACGACGGCACGCCGGGTTTTCCACCGCGCTCCCCTGCTACTTTCCGGCAGCGCTCTTGGGCGTCCCCTTGACACTGAGCGGCATGGCGGCGGCATAGACCTTGCCCGAGAACGCGAACTGCACTTGCAGCGTCACGTTCCCGCTGGTCCCGGAGGCAAGGCCCGCGGTGTCCAGCACCCGCTGGAGGTCGCCTGCGGCCTTGAGCTGGAACTGCACGGTCTGCGTTCGCAGCACGCCTTTCTTCATCTTTGCCGCCAGCTTGAACGTGCTGGCGCCGCTCTTGCCCCGCCCTTTGCTGTCCAGGGTGTGACGGCCCAAGAGAATGGATGTCAGGCTTGACGACCCGAAGCCGCCGAATTCCGATTTTGCACGGCGTGCAGGCGTCGTAGTCGGAGAAGCGAGGACGGAGCATCTCGGCGGCGGCAGAGCGGTGGGCGGGCG
>JAPLOD010000598.1 GCA_026692735.1 Planctomycetota bacterium
GTTCCACGGGCCGTGGTACGGCTTCTCCTATGTGGAAACGGCGCGCATGCACGCTGACGAATCGCATGCGGGCCAGCACTATGCGCTCTGGCTGGAGGAACGCGGACTGAAGAACTGGAAGGAGTACTTCCAGCCCTGGCCGCCCGATCCGAACCGCCGTCGCGACGCCCTGTACTTCCTGCGCGAGCAGCGCCACTGGAATCTGCCTCAGGAACTGCACCACACGCGCTGGGTTGCCGAGCGGACCGTGGCCGCGATGGAACGCTCGGCCGCATCGGGCCGGCCGTTCTGTCTGTGGTCAAGCTTCTTCGATCCGCACCCGCCGTACATCGTCTCCGAACCGTGGGCTTCGATGTACCGCCCCGAGGACATGCAGCCGGGCCGCCTTGTCCCGGGCGAGCTCGACCGTATGCCGCCGCACTTCCGCAAGACGCAGGAGGCCAAGCCCGATTTCAGCGCCTACCGCGAGCCCGGCGGCAACGCGTTGCACGGTTGCCACTCGCACCTCTACCCGGATGAGGAACTGCGGAAAGACATGGCCGTCTACTACGGGATGATCAGCTTCATTGACCAGCAGCTTGGCGCCATACTCGACGCGCTCGAACGCCTCGGCCAGGCGCAGAACACGCTCGTGGTCTTCACGACCGATCACGGTCATTTCATGGGCCAGCATGGGCTGATCGCCAAGGGACCGTTCCACTATGAAGACATGATCCGCGTGCCCATGCTCGTCCGCTGTCCCGGCACGGTGCCCGCGGGGAAGGTGAGCCGCTCATTGCAGTCGCTGGTTGATTACCCGCAGACGCTACTGCGCGCGGCAGGGCTCGAAGCCCCCGGCTGGATGCAGGGCGTGGACCAGTGGGACGTCTGGTGTGGCCGGCGCCAAGCGGCGCGCGATCACGTGCTGGTCGAGAATCGCCACAATCCCACGCGCATGCACTTGCGGACCTACGTTGACGAACGCTACAAGCTCACCGTCTACCGCGGCGAATCCTTTGGCGAACTCTTCGACCTTGAGTCCGATCCCGGCGAGACGCGCAACCTGTGGGACGAGCCGTCTCACGCCGCGCTGAAAGCCAGCCTGTTCGAGAAGTTCCTTCAGGCCGAACTCCAGCGCGAACCGCTTCTCATGCCCCGCGTCGCCGGCGCGTAACGGCTCAGCGTTTGGACGCCTCCAGGATCGTCAGTCCTACGATCTCGCTGCCGCGCTTGCGCACCATCATTCCGTTGTTGGTCAGTTCGCTATCCGTTGCGCGCTGAGGCTTGCGAAAACCAATGTACAGGACGTCCGCTTCCTCGTCGTAATCCACCCAGTACCGGCGGAACGGCACATCGAGGAACACCCGGAGATTGTCCAGGATACTTTGAATGTCCTTATGTCTGAGCGTCTCTACGGCCATATCCTGTTCCTCTTCTGTGCCTTGCTTGTGAAAAACGCCATCACGACAAAGCCGTCGCTGGCTATGTTGTGCCGTCCTTCGGCGGCTCCGCCTGCGCCGCTTGGCGCGGCTGGCCCAGCCCGCAGGGCTGGGTGCGCGAAGCGCACAAGACGCCGCACTCTGAGCATGGTATGGTCGAAAACTGCGGACGAACAAGCACGAGCTTCTTGTCTCGCTTCGCTCGACCCGGCTCGTTGAGCCGGGCCACCTGCGGGCCGACCGGGCGCCCACCCGCCGTGATCACTGGCCGTAAGACACGTTGAATTGGTTGGCGCAGTTATAGCATTTCACCGTGGTAACCCGACCTTGCCAGTTGTTAACCTGCTGGCAGTTTGGGCAAGTGGCGTGGTAGGTCATGCTGCTGTTAACTTCGTTCTGCACCGCCTGGCTGGCACCGGCCGCCGCTGCCGATGCTGCCGTGTTAACAAACAGCTCTCGCGCAAGCGCTTGGCCCGCCGGGCTGGCGACGCATCCGGACACGCACAGAAATAAGCCGGAAATCCCGACCAGCGCGCTCAATCTCCGCCTCATAGTGCCTCCCCCCCCCCCCCTTATAGCCCACACCGATGTGGGGCCAAGTCCGCTGACCAACCCGGAAGCCACCGGCCACCCGTAAAACTCGCAAAGAAACTATGTATATATATCATCATTTTTCACCGCCGTTGTCAAGTCATCCGCACCGTTCTTCCGCGGGTGGCCCAGCCCGCAGGGCTGGGTGCGCGAAGCGCACAAGACGACCCACCCTCAGGCCTGGCATGGTCGGAGACTGCGGACGCACAAGGAAGGGCTTCTTGTCTCGCTTCGCGCGACCCGGCTCGTTGAGCCGGGCCACCCGCGACGCGTACCAGAAGTCCTGCCCGGCGCTTCCTATCCGCCCGGACGCTTCCCCTTACCTCGCGCCATCCCCGCCCAATCCAAAATCGAAAATCGAAAATCCAAAATCGCTACAGTCCCTTGTACCGGTCCAGATTCCGATACTGTATCGCCTCGCTGACGTGCGCCGCGGTGATCGTCGCCGCCCCATCGAGGTCGGCGATCGTGCGCGAGACCTTCAGAATGCGCCCGTACGACCGCGCCGAAAAGCCCAGCACGTCCACAGCGTTCCTGAGCAGTTCGTCCGCTTCGGCGTCGGTCTTGCAGTGGTCCTGCACCTGCCGTTCGCTCATCGCCGCGTTGCAGTGCGCCGTCGTGCCGGCGAAGCGCTTCTCCTGAATGGCGCGCGCAGCCATGATCTTGGCGCGAATGTCGGTGCTCGACGACCCCATCCGTTCGCTCGACAGCTCGTCGTACGGGATGTGCGGCACCTCCACGTGCAGGTCAATGCGGTCGAGCAGCGGGCCGGAGATCTTCGAGAAGTAGCGCTGCACCTGAATCTCCGAGCAGCGGCATTCCTTCTTCGGGTCGCCGTAATGTCCGCATGGGCAGGGGTTCATCGCCGCCACCAGCATGATGTTGGCCGGAAACGCGCACGTCGCGGCCGAACGCGCGATCGTGATCTTCCGGTCCTCCATCGGTTGGCGCAGCGCCTCCTTCACTTTCCCGTCGAACTCCGGGAATTCATCGAGAAACAGCACGCCGTTGTGCGCCAGCGAAATCTCGCCGGGCCGCGGATCCACGCCGCCGCCGACCAGGCCGGGGTAGCTCGTCGTGTGATGTGGATCGCGGAACGGCCGCCGCGTCTTGAGCGGTTCGTCGGCCGTCAGTTTCCCCGCAATGGACCAGACCTTCGTGGTCTCAAGCGCCTCGGAAAGCGTGAACGGCGGCAAGATGGACGGCAGCCGTTTCGCCAGCATGCTCTTCCCGCTGCCCGGCGGCCCGACCATGAGGACGTTATGTCCCCCGGCGGCAGCCACTGTCAGAGCGCGCTTGACGTGTTCCTGACCGCGCACATCCGACAGGTCCAGCAGCCCTTCGAGACTGCTCTGCGAGAAGAGCGCCGCGACATCCACCTTCACGGGCTGCAACTGCGAGACGCCGTTCATCATCGCCGCGGCGTCGGGGAGGGTGGGGGGCGCGTACACCTGGATGCCATCCACCACCGCGGCCTCGTTGGCGTTCTCCGGCGGCACGAAGATGCCGCGCTTCTTGAGCTCCTTTGCCAGGAGCGCGAACAGCAGCGCGCCTTTGACGGGCCGCAGGTGGCCGTCGAGCGCCAGTTCGCCGACGAAGAGGTACTCGTTGAGCTGTTCGGCCTGCATCTGCTGGCTGGCGGCCATGATCCCCAGCGCGATGGGCAGGTCGTACATCGGGCCTTCTTTGCGGCTGTCGGCGGGCGCGAGGTTGATGGTGAGGCGTTTGTTGTACGGCCAGTTGTAGCCCGCGTTGGTCATGGCGGCCCGGACGCGGTGCACGCTTTCTTTCACCGCGGCATCAGGCAGGCCGACGACCTGTTCCTTGGGCATGCCTTGCGAGACGTCCACCTCGACCTCGACGGAGGCGGCGTCAACGCCCTGGGCAGCGGCGGATGCGACTTTCGAAAGCATGGCTTCGGCGCTTCAGTCCCAAGTCAGCGTACGAGGTGCGACAGTGACGGCAGCCAATCTAGCACGGGGCAGGTGCGTTGCGAGAGAAGGTTGCCATGAGCGCCCGGCGGGTGTGCATCACCGGACTTGCTGAGGCAAAACGCCGATACCTGAACTGTGGGGGACAGTTTGGGGAGCGGCGACATGGCAGAGCAGACACCGGAATGCAAAGCACGGCGGGCGAAGTTCCTGGAGGAAGCCGGGGCGGACTTTGACCGCATGATGAAGGAAGACCAGGAACAGATGATAACCTTCGATCAGATGGAGGACCGTGCGCTGGAGGTTGGCGGGAAGTTGCAGCGCTGGTTGGTGGAACAATGTCTGGCGAAGGCCGCGCGGCGGAAGCTTTGTCGAGCGATGGGCTTCACCCACAAGAGATCGCCTTGCATCAGCACGTTTCACTACCTTTTCAAGGACCTCGATGCCGCGGTAGTCGAGAGGATCTTGCAGGAATGGCTGCAGGCGCACCATCCGC
>JAPLOD010000599.1 GCA_026692735.1 Planctomycetota bacterium
GCGCCCATTCCGCACTGCTGAGCAAGGTTGTCTCCATGACTGCCGTGCCTCACCAAGGGTTGCCCCCTGGCTCGGTATCGGCTGTCTGCGCGCGGAAATATGTATAAAGACAAGGGCTTCAGCCGGGGGTGGGAGCGGACCCGCGACCCCAGAACCCCCGTTCACGGGGGTTAGGCCGTGCTGGGCTTAAGCCCCTGTGCACCGCACAAAACCACCGTGAACGGTGGTGCCTGTTCATCTCTGCCCCTGCTCCCCCCGACTAAAGTCGGGGGTTAGTGGGGCGGTTTGCCGAGGGTCACGCACTTCTGCGGCGCTGTATTAAGGGAGGCAAGACGATGGATACGTCGGTGCTGTGTACCGTAGGTTTGCTCGTGGGCGCCCTTACGCCGCTGGCCGCGTGCGCCGGGATCGCGCGCGGCGACGTGGTGTTCCAGGCTGATCTGGAAGGCCCCGACGCGCTCAAGTCCTGGCAGAACGTGGACGGAAAGCAGGCGCGTCTCGTCCCGGGGCACGGCGGCACGCAGTCGCTGCTGGTGTCATGCCCTGCGGAGACAGGTAAGAAAGGCTTCAATGTCCGCCTGCCGCTGCCGCTGGATACGATCCGAGGTGCGCGGCTGCGCTGCACGGCGCTGGTCAAGGCCGAGAACGTCGCCAAGCCGCCGAACCCGTGGAACGGCATCAAGTTCATGCTGCACGTCATATCCCCGGCCGGCCCGCAGTGGCTCCAGCAGAACAACATCTACGGCACGTTCGACTGGAAGCCCGTCGGCTTCATGGCGACCGTCCCCAAGGACGCCACGGAAGCGTGGCTCATCCTCGGATTGGAGGCCACGACCGGCGACGCCTGGTTCGATGACATCAAGGTCGTCGTTGCCGCGCCGCCGCGCGCCAAGCCGCCGGCGCCGCCGCCCGGGCCGCCCTACAAGGGCCACACCCTCCCGCGCCTGCGTGGCGCGATGATCAACACCAACCTCTCGGAAGCCGACCTGCGCGTGCTTGGCGGCGAGTGGAAGGCGAACCACGTCCGCTGGCAGTTGTGCTGGAACGGTTTCCCGCGCAGCCCCGCCGACAAGGGCGATCTCGATGCCTACGACAAGTGGCTGGAGGGCGTCCTGTCGCACGTGGACAAGCTCCTGCCGGTGTGTGAGGAACTCGGCGTCCTGGTGCTGGTGGACCTGCATACGCCGCCGGGCGGCCGTGACGATGCCAACGATTGCCGGCTCTTCCAGGAGAAGCGCTTCCAGGACAAGTTCCTCGAGCTCTGGGACAAGATCGCGCGCCGCTACAAGGGCAACAAGGCGGTGTGGGGCTACGACCTCGTCAATGAACCCGTCGAAGGTCTGGTGGCCGAGGGCTTGATGGACTGGCAGGCGTTGGCCGAAAAGACCGCCGGGCTCGTGCGCGCCATTGATCCCGATCGCGCCATCGTCATCGAGCCGGCGCCGTGGGGAGGCCCGGACAGTCTCGGCAATCTTGAGCCGCTCTCTGTGCCCGGCGTGGTCTACAGCGTCCATATGTACGCGCCGTTTCAGTTCACGCACCAGGGCGTCTACAACAACCCGGTGGGCATCGAGTATCCCGGCGAGATTGCCGGCAAGAAGTGGGACAAGGAACAGGTTCGGCGAGCCCTGAAGCCGGCGCTGGACTTCCAGCGCGATTACGGCGTGCACATGTACATCGGCGAGTTCAGCGCCATTCGCTGGGCGCCGAACGACGGCGCCTGCACCTACCTGCGCGACGTCATTGATATCATGGAAGAGTACGGCTGGGATTGGGCCTACCACGCCTTCCGCGAATGGGATGGGTGGAGCGTGGAGCACGGCACCGATAAGAAGGTCAATGCGCGCAGCCCGACCCCCACCACGCGCCAGCAGCTCTTGCAGTCGTGGTTTGCGAAGAACGAACGGACGGGAACGCGACGCTGAGTGTGGGGAAACCGTTGACCTGCCCAATGTGGCGTGGTAACAGGAGAAATGGCATGAGCACCTTGGTTGATACTGTGAAATCTGCCCAATACAAGCAGGGGCACATTGTCTTGGCGATGGAGAGTGGCGTCGAAATACGGTTCCCTATCGCAAAGAATCCCCGTTTGGCCCACGGCACTCCCCGGCAACTGAACCACATAGAGGTCTCGCCGTACGGCTTGCATTGGCCCGACTTGAACGAAGATTTGTCTTTTCGCGGGCTATTTCAGGGCGACTACGGACAAACGGAAACTTGCGAAACAAGAGGGCAAAGGGCAACGGGTGCCAGCCGCCACTGAACCTTGTTTGGGCCAGAACTGCCTGGCAAAAATAGAACAGGACCCGACGCCCACTACGCGCCAGCAGCTCCTCCAGTCGTGGTTTGCGAAGAACGAAAGAATCGGAGCGGGGAAGTGAGCACGGAGCCGCCATCGCGTTTCCAGTTCTCGCTGCGCGAGTTGCTGGCAATTGTCGGGTTGGCGTGTCTCAGTCTGCTTGTCGTTGGGCCGTTCGTCATGCGACGCCTCGCGTCGCCCCAGTACTATTGGCCGCCGCGGGTGGAGTACTCCGACAGGGCCCACCTGCAGGCGGCGCTGCTCGTTACTGTCGTGACATGCGTCGGCGCTCTGGTTGGCCTTTGGCTCGCCAGTCTCTGCCGGGCGGGACCATGGCTGCGTGCGGCCAGTCTGCTTGCCAGCGCGTTGGTGGGGGCAAGCGGCTTGTTCGGCGTTGTGGGCTCATGGGCGTGCCCGCTACCTGCCGATTCGACTTCGGCGGCGGCAAGCTGCAAGGCTTACCAGGAGGCACAGCAGGTTTACCAGCAGACAGACTACAACCGAGACGGCGCGCTGGAGTACGCACAGTCATTGCACGAATTGTTCGAGACAAAACCCGGCGCAGCCGACGTGGCGCTTGTGGACGGAGGGTTCGTCCGTGCCGAAGTCGTCAATGGCAACGCGGTGCCCAAGTACGGCTACGTCTACAAGGTGCTGAAGGGCCAAGGCCCGGCAGCGAAAGGCGGCGCCAGGAGCTATCTTGCGCGCGGCGCTGACGGCAAGGAGCGGATGACAGAAGGATTCGCACTGGCGGCCTGTCCGGCGGTCTATAACGAATCGGGCCGCGATATGTTCATCATCAGCCACGACGGGACGATCTACCAGACGGACTTCGGACCCAAGACGCCGTTGGTCCTTGAGCAGATGACGGAGTTCAACCCGGACCCGAAGGCGGGATGGGTGTCGGCCAAGTAGCTCAGTTGCCGGCGCGCCCCTCGCCCCGCGCGAACTGCGGCGCGTGTCGCGAAAACTCACGAACAACAAGCCACGAACCGTGGCGCGAGGATTCCGTCAGGCTTGCTCGTTGTTGTTCCGATACCCGATGCCCTGAACCCTGAACCCTGAACCCTGAACCCTCTGCCTCGTTATGGCTCCGGCTCCGCCACGCCAGGCCTTCCCTGTCACAGTGCGACTACGAACTCTGGGAACCTTCTGTCCGCTTCCGATTGCGTTTGGCGCGCCGGCGCCAATAATGTCCCCGTCGTCACTCGTGAACCTGGAGGTGCCATGAAATCCGAATACCTGCTGGTCGTCGTCGCCGTCATCCTCGTCGCGCACACGGTCTGGGCCGGTGCCGCGGGAGCGCTGCAGGCCGTGCCGTTCACGGATGTCAAGGTGGATGACGCCTTCTGGGCGCCGCGGATCAAGATCAACCGCGAAAAAGTTCTGCCGGTCAACTTCAAGTTTTGCGAAACGACCGGGCGCATCAGCAACTTCGCCAAGGCCGGCGGTCTGATGCAGGGCAAGTTCGAGGGCATCTACTTCAACGATTCCGATGTCTACAAGGTGCTCGAAGGCGCAGCCTATTCCCTGGCGCACCAGCGCGATGCGGAACTGGAGAAGCTCTCCGACGACGTCATCGCCAAGATCGCCTCCGCGCAGCAGCCCGACGGCTACCTCTACTCCTTCTACACGGTCCGCAAGGAACTCAACAAGCGCTGGTCCAATGAGAAGGACATGCACGAGACCTACTGCGCCGGCCACCTTATCGAGGCCGCCGTCGCGTACTTCCAGGCCACGGGCAAGCGCGCCTTTCTGGACGTCGCCATCAAGCTCGCCGACCACATTGACTCGATTTACGGCCCGGAGAAGAAACACGATTCGCCCGGCCACGAGGAGATTGAGCTCGCGCTGGTCAAGCTCTATCGCCAGACCAATCAGGAGAAGTACCTGAAGCTGGCGCAGTTCTTCGTGGAGGAGCGCGGCCAGTCCAAGACGCATAAGCTCTACGGTGACTACTGCCAGGACCACAAGCCCGTGCGCGAGCAGCACGAGATCGTCGGCCACGCCGTGCGCGCCATGTACCTGTACAGCGCCGTCGCCGACCTGGCCGCCGCCACCGGCGACAAGGACTACATCGCCACGATGGACGCCATCTGGAAGGACGTCACCGAGCGGAAAATGTACATCACCGGCGGCATCGGCCCGTCGGCTCATAACGAGGGCTTCACCGTCCCCTACGACCTGCCCAATGACTCCGCCTATTGCGAAACCTGCGCCGCGATCGGCATGGCGCTGTGGAACCAGCGCCTCGCGCTGCTCCACGCGGACGCCCGGTACGCGGACATCGTGGAACTGGAAATGTACAACGGCGTGTTGAGCGGCGTGTCGCTGGACGGCGGTAAGTTCTTCTATGTCAACCCGCTGGCCAGCCGCGGCAAGCATCACCGCCAGGAATGGTTCGGCTGTTCCTGCTGCCCTACCAACGTCGTGCGCTTCCTGCCGACGGTGGGCGGATATGCGTACGCCTACGCCGGTCAGAGCATCTACGTGAACCAGTACGTTGCCGGCAGCGCCAAGGTTGCCCTCGGCGGCAACGCCGTCACCTTGAAGCAGGAGACGCGCTACCCTTGGGACGGGGCGGTGAAGATCACCATGGAACCGCAGCAGCCGGCCGCGCTGGAAATCTGCCTGCGCATCCCCGGCTGGTGCGACGGCGTGACGCTCAAGGTCAACGGACAGGCCGTTGAGCAACCCGCGAAGGAGAAGGGCTACGCCAGGCTCAAGCGGGACTGGAAGAGTGGCGACACCATCGAGCTGACGCTGCCCATGCCCGTCAAACGCGTCTATGCCGACCCCAACGTGAAGGCGGATATCGGTCGCGTGGCCCTGAAGCGCGGCCCCATTGTCTACTGTCTGGAAGGCGTGGACAACGACGGCCGCGTGCGCCATCTGTGCCTGCCGAAGGACGCGGCGCTCGCCGCCGAAGAACGCCCGGACCTCCTGGGCGGCGTGGCCGTCGTCAAAGGCAAAGCGCTGGCGGTCAGCCGCAAGGCGAGCGCGCCGGAACTCGACAAGCAGGAGACCGGCTTCCTCGCCGTTCCTTATTATGCGTGGGACAACCGCACGCCGGGGCAGATGATCGTGTGGCTGGCGGAAGACCCCGCTGTTGCCGAACTCCTCGCGCCGCCGACGCTGGCCGGTCAGGCCACCTCGACGGCCTCCCATGTTCACGCCGCGGATGCCGTCGAGGCCCTCAACGACGGTGTTGTGCCGGCCAGTTCCGGCGACCTTGCCGTCCCGCGCTTCACGTGGTGGGACCACAAGGGCACGGCCGAATGGGTGCAGTACGACTTCAAGGCGGCGAAGAAGTGCTCCACCGTGGAAGTGTACTGGTTTGATGACACCGGCAAGGGCCAGTGTCGCGTCCCGAAATCGTGCAAGCTGCTCTATAAGGATGGCAACGACTGGAAACCCGTTGAGAACGCGGGCGAATTCGGCACCAAGGTTGACATCTTCAACCGCGTGACGTTCAAGCCCGTCGAGACGATCGGCCTGCGCATCGAAGTACAGCTCCAGCCGGGTTTCTCGGGCGGGATACTGGAATGGCGTGTCACTGAGTAGACGCGACCGTTTGGAACCGCGGATTAACGCGGATAGACGCTGATAGATTCTCTAACATTACTCCATCGGCGTTCATCTGCGTGCATCTGCGGTTCCATTCCGAGCACGCCGGCAGCCTGCGGTCCGGGCTACAGGGCTTCCTGCACGCCGATCCCTGGCGCGTTGCTAAGGATCAGCTTCGCGTTCCGGTCAATCCTGACGCCGCGGAATGGGTCGTCGGTGATCAGCAGGTTCCCGTCCAGGTCGGCGTAGTCCGCCAGGGGCGAAAGCTGCGCCGCGGCGCTGATGAGGACGCTCGATTCGATCATGCAGCCCAGCATGATCTTCAGGCCGCACGCGCGGGCGGCATGGATCATCGTGAGGCCCTCGCGCAGGCCGCCGCATTTCACCAGTTTGATGTTGATGCCGTCCACGCAGCCGCGCAGCGGCGGGATATCTTCCGGGACGAGGCTCGATTCGTCCGTCATCAACGGCAGGCCGATGGCGTTCTTGATCCTCTTCAGCGCTGCATTGTTGCCCGGCGGGATGGGCTGCTCGATGAACTCGACGCCCAGCTTCTCCAGCGCACGAGCCTTGGCGATGGTTTCGCGCACGCTCCAGCCGCAGTTGGCGTCCACGCGCAGTGTCTTTTTCGGCGCCAGGCGGCGGACCTCGCGCAGGATTTCCAGATCGTCCGGCACGCCGGCCTTTATCTTCAGGATGGGATACTTCTGCGCTTCGGCTACCTTGGCCACGACCTTCTCCAGCGTGGCGATGCCGATAGTGAAGCTCGTGCAGGGCGTGCGCGCCGGGTCGAGTCCCAGGTATTCCCAGAGCGGCAGGCCGAGCTTCTTGCCGATGAGATCGTGCAGCGCGATATCCACGCCGGCGATCGCGCTGGGCTCTTTTTGGAACGCGGCTTTCAGCGCCGTGAGGATGGTTTCAACGTCGAACGGGCCGTGCGCGCGCAAGGATGAGCTCATGCGCGCCAGGCCACGCAAGCACGACTGCTGCGTCTGCCCGTAGAAACGAACGGGCGCTGCTTCGCCCAGGCCCGTGAGCGGACCGGACTGAAGCTTGACCAACACGTTGTGTGCCACGTCGGCTGCCGATCGCGACGTGGCGAACGTATGGCGCAAGGTAAGGTCAAGCCGTGCCGCGGAGAGTCTCATGGCGGATCATCCCTTCTCTCTCTGCTGCGCGGGCGTCTCGCCCGCGGCCGAAGCCTCGTTGTCCCGTGGACTCCAGTACCCAACTACCAGATTCCAGCCAGATCCGAAACGCCAGATTCCTGATGCCGGGGTCCGATCGGCGCTTTCCCGGACAGGGGGGCATTGGTCGTTCATCAGCACAAATGCGAGACGTAGAGGACCGGAATCCAGGGCGGGTGCCCTTGTGCAGACGGGGGTTGTGGCCCGCTCATGCTGTGTTTTCCGTCTGTGAACGCACGCATCGGCGCGCAGAAACAGCGCTAAGTCATTGGATGGTAATTGGTTACAGCAGGCTCTCGCAGCGCCCCATCAAGGAGTTTGGGCTACGAACAGGTAAACATTACGCCTCATTTCTGCACCAACAAGTCGTAAGAGCTTAAGCTCTTAGGATGTGCTTTTGCGGTTTTTTCGCATTGAACAGAGGACAGCTTGCGACATAATGTGGGGACAAAGGTGCTTCCGGGGGGTTGGCGCGGTGCGGCGGCCCGTGGTCACTCGTCAGATCGAGTGGTAGGGCGGAGGGAATAGTTATGAACAGTCGGCTTGCCTTTAGGTCCGCTTTAGCGTTCTGCGCGGCGTTAGGCGTTGGGCGTTTGTTGCTTCCGAAGGTGCCCGTACGGCCTGAGGCCCAGCATGTCGCTGCAGCGGTTCGAGCGCAAGCGCCGGTGGTCGCGGTGGCCTCCGCAGCGCCAAGCGCGTCGCCCATGCGCGCCGACGGGCCCAAGAACCCGCCGGAATGGACTGTTAACCGGGATTTCAGGGCCGTGGATGGCGGAACGCTGAATGAGAATGTCCGGATGTCGCACTTCCTCTCGAACCTGTACACCGAGGGTTCCCTGCATAAGGCTCCCTATCAGTTCGGCGCCACGGTGCGCTGGGCGCCGAAGGCGCAGGAGTTGATCCGCGGCAAGGATGCGGCTGCAGTGGTGCCCGCCGGCGGCGCGCGCGCCTCTGTTGAGCGGGCCGGGAAGCTCCACCGCGTGTTCTTCCCCGCGACCTACCCCGACACCGATGAACGCCTCTCTATCAGGCCGGACGGCGGGATTGAGCATGACATCATCCTGCAGCACGCCCCCGCGATGCCGGACGACAGCTACGCGCTGGCGTACACGGGCGCCCTGCAGCTCAGCGCGGGCCTGAGCGTGTGGTGCGATGGCAAGCAGGTCACCGGCCCCTACACCACCAAGAACGGCCTGCATATCAAGAACAGCTTCGGCAACACGGTGTTCTTCCTGCGTCCTCCGTATGCGTTCGATGCGACCGTCACCAGAGCGGATGGGAGCTTGGACACGGAGAAGCACGCGCAGGAAGAGTACAGCGGTTGTGAGACCGCCTGCGAATACCGCGTGGACTTC
Source organism: Planctomycetota bacterium (assembly GCA_026692735.1). Lineage (GTDB taxonomy): Bacteria > Planctomycetota > SZUA-567 > H5-PLA8 > H5-PLA8 > JAPLOD01. The sequence goes on from JAPLOD010000599.1 coordinate 8,409, forward strand.
AACGAATCCGGTGTGAAGCTGGCGGTCGTGACGCCCGGGGAGTGGCTGGCGGACCCGGTCCGCGCGTACCCGGTGGTCATTGATCCCAACATGGGGCCCTATGGTCTGGCCGACGGCAGCCCGCCGATCTACACCGGCACGGCCGGCGCTGACACGATTATCCCCGCGAACGCCGGCGGTCAGCTCGTGGCCATGACCAACGTCTGCGCGACCAAGGCGGACAACGCCGCGGGCCAGATTCCCATGCCCTTCTCGTTCGAGTACTACGGGGTGGTGCATCCTACCGGCGCGCCGCTGTATGTGCATCTCGACGGCTTCGCCAGTTGGCAGAACCCGCAGCCATGTGCGGACACGGATAACCAGCCCATCCCCACGCCGGCCTATCCCAACGACGCGTTCTTCGCTTACTGGGATGACCTGAAACTCACGAATCAGGACGGCAGTGGCGTCTACTGGTTCGTTGACGGCTCAGCGCCCTCGCGCCGCCTGGTCATTGAGTGGTACAAGATGGGGTTCGCCAGCGGGAGCAGCACTGATATCATCAGCTTCAACCTGGTTCTCTTCGAATGCGATAACAAGATCGAGTTCATCATTGGCCAGGCCAATGAGAAAGACCGCGGGTTCTGCAGCGTGGGCATTGAGGACCCGGGGGGGATGATCGGCATCCAATACGACTTCAACAGCGCTCTGAACGGAGCTGTTTCACAGGGGAACCCTCAGGTCAACCCCTTCTTTAACAACAACGTTGATCCGAATAACCCATTTGGTGGTGGTGGCGGCGTCTTCGGCGGTGCCGGCGGCGTAGGTGGGGGCACCGTTGTCAATACGGGCCCGGGTAACACTCCTCAGGCACAGCCCATCAGCCCCGGCACAGCCGTGACATTCCAGCGTGCCGCGGCAGGTTTCGTGACCGTGAAGTTCACGCCGCTGACGGGCTGCATACCGCACACAGTCTGTTTCCAGGCCCAGGTCACCACTCCGGTGTCAGTGTGTGCCACGGGCGGGCAGACCATTCCGCGGAGCTTCGGCTTCCACTGGCGGTTCCAGGACGGTGCCGAAGGTTTCACGCAGAATGTCTGCCACACCTATGTTCGCCCCGGTATCTTCCAGGTGGCGCTTGCTATCACGGACGAGTTGGGCACCTCGACGACGCTGAACTTCACGGTCAAGGTGTGCGACGTGCCGCAGGTTGTTATCGTGGCTGACCCACAGGGCGGCATGGTGCCCCTCACGGTCAACCTGCAGGCGTATGCCAATTCCCCGAACGTCACGCTCAACAAACCCGTTGCCTGGGTGCTTGACCGTCTTGGCGCCGAGAACGAGCCCGGGCAGTTCGTGCCGATCTACGCGACGACCGGCTCTCCGCTCACGTTGATCCTCGATTCGCCCGGCATGTACCGCCTCACGGCGACCTTCGATGGTACGGACACAGCCACTGGCATGCCCACGACGGGCGCCGGCACGGTCTTCATCTTCGTCGCCTCGCCGATTGACGTGATCGAGGACTCATTGCTCATCACGGATTCCCAGTTCACGATTGACTGGGTCGGCAAACAGCCAGCCGCTAACCAGGCCGGCCTGCCATCGAACTCCGGCTCCGTCCTGCCTGGCCTGCAGTTGCCCGCCAACCCGGAGAACGACAGGCTGTCTCTGCGGGGCTACATCAGCCTGCCGGGCGTGTCCCTCTCGTCACTTGTCAACCAGCGGGTGCGCATCATCCTGAACGGCGTAGACACCGTCTTTGATGGCGTGCTGGACGCCAATGGGCAAGCCGTCTTGCCTACCCAGGGGCCGAGCAACCCCACCGCCAACGACACCAACCTGCAGACGAGCCGCACGGGCACGTTCCAGATCAACCTGCCGTCCGGGGCGTTCACGTGCAACATCACGCGCAGCTTGTACGTTGACCTCGGCGTGTCAAATGCCACAGGCTGGCGGCTGCTGCCAGCCTTCTTCCGCATCGAAATTGGAGGGATATTCCCGCCTGCGGGCTCTCCCGGAGCCATGATTACCTACGATTATCGCTCTCAGGCGTACAACCCCGGACCCCCTCCGTCCGGTGCGGCGAAGGGGATTTATCACTTCGGGTCGTTTACGCGTCAGGGCGCACTCGGCAACAAGGCGCCAGCAGGTTTCAACAAGCCGGGCGGCCAGACCATCATGCTGTCGGGCGCGTTCATGGTGCTGAGCGCCAAGCTGAAGCTTGCAGGCAATACGGTGTTTGCAGACCTGAGCGGCAAGTTGGCGCGCTACGGCGGCGACGACTTGCGGCCGCGCGACAACTCCGACGTCGTGGTCTCGATTGGGGGCTTCGCTGAAGCCCTCAACTTCACCACCACGGCCGGTTTCAAGGCCAAGGGCAAGCCGCCGTCACAGGTGTTCTCCTTCAAGCGCAACAAAGCGTTCGGCCAGACTGGCATCGCCCAGTTGCAGTGGCAGAACAGGGCGGGCAACTTCAGGATCAAGACGTACGGGATGCCGAACGAGCTGGTGGGGTTGAATCCGTCCACGGGCGTGCAGTTGCTCACGCTGGGTTTGCAGATTACGCCGGACGGCACCCAGATCTACAATGGATTATCCAGGTTTGAGGTAACGAAGACGTCGCCCACCCAGTTTGTGCGGAACTCCAAGTAGCACGGAGGCCGTGACAGGCTGCAGGGCGAGGACCGCGCCAAGGGCGCACACGACCGCCGTACGTGTGCGCCTTCGCGCAAGGCGAGGCCAGGCGGGCGCAGAGTTGCTCGGAAACTGCGCTCGGCGCTTGTGGCCCGAACGATGACGAGGAAGCATCTCATGCGGAATGTCCTGCGTTCGAACGGAAGCACACTGCGAATGTGGATACCGGCCATTATCGTGTCGGTCTGTGTTGCGGCGCCCTTCGGCGTGGCAGCCGTTGGCGGCGGTGGCCCCGACATCATCCCCAGCTTCGTGCAGAACGTGGGTGGCGGCTCACCCGGGGTGACCATCACGTTCGACCCTTCGAGCACGTACCTGCCGGTCTCGCCCGACCCGGCTCAGCAGTACCGGTACCAGGCGATCTGGGACTTCGGCGATGGCACTCCGGTGGTTCTGCGGCCGCCCCTGGCGGGGGCTGGCGGCCTGGCGTTGGCGTCGGTGCAGCATACGTACGTTGGCGGGGGTGATTTCACTGTTACCTTCCGCATAGACATAACCGTCGTCAATCTCGGGGCGGCGGGCGAGGCGGCGGGGCCGTCCGCCTTCACCACTGGCCGGGCGCACATAGCCAATGTCAACTACCCGCCCACGCCCCACCTGCTGAACATGAGTTCGCCCGCGACTGGTACGCTGCCCTATGAGCTGGTGGTTAACGCCAGCACGAGCGTTGATGAGGACGGTTTCATCATATGGGGCGCCATAGACTGGGGCGACGGCACCACCCAGTTGCTGACCGCGCCTCTCCCGCCGGTGATCCCCAATACGACGATGAACCACATCTACACCAACCCGGGTGTGTACCGCGTCACCCTCTCCCTTATTGACAATGGCAGGATGCCCGTCGGGACCAAGCCGCCCAGCGGCCTCGACAGCCGCGATCCGAATGCTGCCCTGACGGGCATCATCCAGGCCCAGCAGAAGCTTTTCATCACGGACCCGATTCTGCGGGACTCCAAGTACGACCCTCAGCTCAAACAGGAGTTCCTCCTGGTCCAGGTCCCCGGCAACATGGTGGTCGTCAAGGGGCAGTTCCAGGTTGACTTCCGGCGGCCGAACGCCGACAAGCTCGATGTCCTGTTCCGCTCCAACGTCTTCCCGGACAGCCTCGCTAACGCGTCCATCGTCCTGTCGCTGGGCGGGGGCGCTACGCCCTTCCGCCCCGGCACCTTCACGGCCGATGCCCGCGGCAGGTTCCAGGATCGGGCCCTGGGCTTCATGTTCGACTTCAACGCCCGCAAGAGGGCCCTGCGTCTGAAGATCTCCCATGCCGCGCTGGCTGCGGCGCTCGGGCTGGCCAACAGCACGGCCGTCAACGCAAATGTGGACGTGCCCGTCAGCATAACGTTCAACAACGTCGCGCCGCCGTTCACGGCGAAAGTGCGCTTTGCGTATAACGCTACGGCGGGCAGCAGGGGCCTCGGCAAAGACGGCCGCTCGTATCCCAACGGGAACTGAGCGTGCGCGTCGTTCCTCCCGGTACGCGCCCGCAACCGCCCGCAGCGTGCGGCCCGCCTTGAAGTTGACAGGGCGGCCGGTTTCGCGCAAAGTCTAAGCGCATTGTGGGGTTGTTTGCGTCAGCGGGGCCCGTGCAGGTTGGGCCGGCGCTGCTTCCGTCGAGGCCGCCATGGCTGAAACCGTCGAACTGCAGGTCATAGACGAATCCAAACGCTACCGCATGGTCCGCCGCCTCGCCGAAGGCGGCATGGGCGCGGTATACGAGGCGCAGCAGTTCGGGGCGGAAGGCTTCCAGAAGACCGTCGCCATCAAGACCATTCTGGAAAGCTTCTCGACCAATGCGGAGTTCGTGCGCCTCTTCATCGGCGAGGCCAAGCTCGTGGCCGACCTCGTCCACGAGAATATCGTGCAGGTCTACCACCTCGGCAAGACGGGCAACATCTACTACATCGCCCTGGAGTTCGTGGACGGCATCACCCTGGAGCACTTCCTGGAGTACCACCTCGACCGCGGCCTCCTGCTGCCTGTCGAGTTGGGTGCGTTCATCATCAGCCGTGTCTGCCGCGGCCTGGAATACGCGCACAACAAGCGCAGCCGCGACGGCCAGCACCTGGGCATTGTGCACCGCGACGTCTCCCCCAAGAACATCATGCTCAACTACGAAGGCGTGGTCAAGCTGACGGACTTCGGCATTGCCAAGGCGCGCCAGGTGATGGAACAGGAAGAGGGCGAGGTGCTGATGGGCAAGGTCGAGTACATGTCGCCCGAGCAGGCGCGGTACGAAGCCACCGATCGCCGCTCCGACCTGTTCTCCCTGGGCATCGTGATGTACGAGCTGCTTACCGGCTACCACATCTTCGAGACCGACGATATCTACCAGACGCTGGACAACGTCAAGGACGCGGCGATCCCGCCCCCTAAAACACACCGGCCCGATCTCCCCGATGCGCTGTGCGATATCATGATGCGCGCCCTGGAGCGCGACCTTACCCGCCGGTACCAGACCGCCGGCGAGATGGGCGTGGCGCTCGAGTACTACATGTACCACAAAGGCTACGGCCCCACCAACGTGACGCTCGGCAACTACATCAAGCAGCACTTCCTCGGTCAGAAGTCCGACGCCATGGACACCAAGCGCATGATTGACCCCGTCGTGCAGCATCGCGCGGACACGCTCTTCGGCGACGTGCTGGCCCAGAAGACCGGTCTCCTGCCCCCGAAGCAGCCGTAGACGCCTTCGGCCTCGCAAGCCCCTGAGTCTCGGGGTTACTTCTCTACCTCCACGTCATCGCGGTTGCCGTACTCGCGCCACCCGGCGACGTAGTTGGCCGCGTTCTCAAAACCCATCAGCCACAGCGTGAAGTACAGGTGCCCGCTGCGGCCGCCTGCCTGGTCGTAGACGGCGATCTTCTGCTCGCGCTCGAGGCCCCCCATGCGCAGGATCGTGTGGATCTCCGGCGGCGAACGCCATACGCGGGCGCGTTCCTTGCCGGTCAGCATGGCGCTCCACTCGATGTTGGCCGCGCCCGGAATGTGCCCGCCCACCTTCCCGCGCACGTCCTCCCCCATGTACTCCGCCAGCGAACGGGCGTCCAGCAGCGTCGTGGGCGGCAGTCTGCCGAGCGTGTGCACGCGCACGCGGAACTGCGGCAGCTCGGCGAAGGTGCAGACGCCACGCAGCGTCGCCGCCGGCTCGAACGTGCCGCGCGCCGCCGGCGGGGGTGTGGCCTCCACGGTCCACGGACGGCCCTCGTTGCACCACTTGCCTGCGCCGCCATCCAATATCGCGACGCGGTTGTGTCCGTACGCGTGCAGTGTGAACCACACGCGCGCCGCCAGTCGGCCGTCATCCTCGTCGTAGATCGCTACGCGGCTGTCGGCGCTGATCTGAGCCTGGGCGCAGACTTTGGCCAGGACCTCCCGCGTCGGCATGTAATAGGGCGGCCGCTCTGGGTCCTGCAGCGTGTCCGATTCGATGTTGAGCGCGCCCGGCACGTGGCCTTCGTTGAACGCCGCGCGGCCGCGCGCGTCAATCAGGACCAGCTTGCTGCGTCCCCCCGGCAGCAGTTTCGCCAGCGCTTCGGTGCTGACGAGCGCGTCCGGGCGCGCAAATTCCTTCGGCGCCGGCAGCTCCGTCAGGTGCGGGGACGGCGGCGGCGCGGTCTTGCCGTCCGCGGCCGCAAGCGCGTCCGCCGCGAAGAACACCGCGAACAGGATGTAGAACCCGAACCGGCAAAGCATTAGGCTATCATCGCGGGCAGTAACTGCGGCGTCAAGTTGAGCGGTGCGTGGCATGGACAGCAAGGTCCAGGATCTGCTTTCACGTCCTCTGCAGTACGTCAAAGGCGTCGGTCCCGTCCGTGCCGGCCTGCTCAAGCGTCTCAACCTTGAAACGCTGCTGGACCTTATCCTGCATTTTCCCGTCGGCCACAAGGACCGCGCCAGCGTGACGCCGATCGCCCGCCTGAAGGTCGGCGCGGAGGCCAATATCGTGGCGCAGATCGTTGACGTCCGCGGCCGGCGCTTCAAGAGCAGGGAGAAGGTCGAGGCCCTGCTGCAGGATGAGAGCGGCGAGGTCCGTGCCGGGTGGTGGAACCCGTACGTCGCCGATAAGCTCACGCCGAACGCCTGGGGCTTCTTCTCCGGCAAGGTCACGCTTTTCAACGAGAAACGGGAGTTCGGCAACGCGGAGTTCGAGATCCTCAACGAGGGCGACGAGGAAGGCGAGAGCACCGCGGCGGCAACGGGGCCGAGCTTCGGACGCATCGTCCCGATCTACAACCTCCGGCCCAAGCAGCGCCTGCCCAGCGGTGAGGAAGCGCCCGAGATCCGCGTGACCCAGAACTTCCTCCGCAAGCTTGTCTGGCAGGCCCTCGAAGCCGGCGCGGCGGAGTGCCTGACGGATCAGTTGCCGTCGTACGTGCGCCAGCAGCGGGGGCTGCTGCCGCTCGCCGACGCCGTCCGGCAGGTCCATTTCCCCGACTCCTTCGCCAGGGCGGATGCCGCGCGGCACCGGCTGGCCTTTGAGGAGCTGTTCATCGTCTCGGTGGGTGTGGCGCTGCGGCGCGCCGAGGTGGATCGGACCGCCGCGGCCATGCGCCTGCCGCTGGCGCCCGCCATTCAGAACCGGATTCAGGCGCGCCTCCCTTTCGAGCTTACACCCTCGCAGGCCAGGGCGTTCGCCGAGATCGCGGCTGACATGGCCTCCAACCGCCCCATGAGCCGCCTGCTGCAGGGCGATGTGGGGAGCGGCAAGACGGCCGTGGCCGTGGCCGCGCTGCTGCTCTGTGTCGCGCGCGGCGGCCAGGCGGCGCTGCTGGCGCCCACCGAGGTGCTGGCCGAACAGCACATGCGCACGCTCAGCGAAATGCTGGCCGGCTCGCGCGTGAAGCTCGGCCTGCTGCGGGGCGGGGGAGGCGCGGTTCTCCCCCTCCCTGAGCGGGAGGGGGGAGGGGG
>JAPLOD010000600.1 GCA_026692735.1 Planctomycetota bacterium
AACGGTCCGGTACGGCCCGAGGCCGATCCCGTCGTTCCCTGATGGCAGGCGACTGCTGAAGGGCGACAGCAGGAACGAGGAACTCGCTGTCCTCGCGCTGGATGGCGCGGTGCTCGCACGGTTGCTGCCGCCGCCGTCAGACGGAAGCGGCGCGCGCCTTGGCGCGGCAATCATGTCGCGGGACGGGGACCGTCTGGCAGCGCCATACAGGGGCAATCTGCTGTTGTGGCGGCGCGTCCGTCCGGAATGGTGGTGGGGCGTGGCGTGGCTTCCGGCGTTCTGGGTGATGGTCGCGTTCGCGAGCGCATTCCTGTGGAGCGTGTGGGAAGAAAGGCGGTTGGGGGCAGCACTGTCAGGAGTTGATTCCGGCAAACAAGACCGCCACTTGCAGCCTTGATAGTCGCGGTAGGATGGAGTACCGGAGTTCCCAGCAAAGCGCGGCCGGCTGGCACGCCATCATTGGCGTGCGCGCCCGGCAGCAACCTGACTTAACGGGGGTGAGCATGAATCTCTCGAGTGTTTCGCGGCGGAGGTGGACGTGGACAATAGCCGCATCGGTGTTGGTTCTGGGTTGCTTGCGGGGCGGCGGCCGAGCACGAGCCGAAGACGGCGCGGCGAAGGCGCCGGAAGGCACGCCGCAGAATGTTATCCTGATCTCCTGGGACGGTCTGGACCGGCCTGTCGTCAAGGAACTGCTCGACAAGGACAAGCTGCCCAACCTCGCCGCCTTGCTCAAGGAGGGATCGTTCCAGACGATCGAGGTCAAAGGACACACGACCGTCACGAAGCCCGGCCACGCCGAGATGCTGACGGGGCTGGATACCAAGGAAACCGGCGTCTATTCGAACGCGAAGTACGAGCCCATCCCCGAAGGCTACACGATCTTCGAGCGGATGCAGAAGTTCCTCGGCGGCAAAGACAAGATTCACACCTTCATGGTCACGGGCAAACTGGCGCACGTCGGGGGCCGTGGGCCGGATGAGATCAAAGCCGGGGGCGCGAAAGGCGGCAAAGCGGGAAAGAAGCCGGGCAAGAGAGCCAGGGACCTGCCCGATGGCGCGGACAACGTTCCCGAGGCGGAGAGGGCCGGTCCGGAAAAGGGCGAGCCGTTCTTCCTGACGCGCAAGGCGCTCGACGTCTTCGACGCCGCGCAGCGCGACGCCGGTGAGGTCGGTCCGCTGTGCCTGAAGTACCTCGAACGGTACAAGGAGCCGCGTTTCCTGGCGTTCCTGCATTTCTCCGATCCGGACCACGCCGGCCACAAGCACGGGTCCGGCAGCGATGAGTACCGTGAAGCCGCTCAGGACTGCGACAAGTGGCTCGGGAAAATCGTGAAGTGGGTCAAGAAGGAGAACCTCTACGACAAGACGCTGATCTACGTCATGACGGACCATGGCTTCGACCCCGACGCGCACACTCACAACCACGCGCCGCACAGTTGGCTGGCGACCAATGACAAACTCGTGACCCACGGCGGCACGATCGCGGATGTGCCGGCCACCATCCTCGCGCGCTTCGGCGTGGATGTCGAGAAGCTCGAACCAAAGCTCATCGGCAAGCCGCTCACCGGCCCCGCGCCCAAAGGCGAGAAGGCCGATGAGCCCAGAAAAGAGGATGACGGCAAAGGCGCGGGTAAGCGGAAGAACAAGGGCGGCCGGAAGGGACTGGACAAGAACGCGCCGGCGCCAAAACCAGCGCCTGAAGGCGCAACGCTGTGATTGCGGAAAAGGCAATGCGTAAGCTGATCTGCGGGTGGCCCCGAAGGGCGCTTCAGCGCTTTTCGGGGTGCCGCAGGCACACCCAGCCGTGAACTGCTCTCAGCGCAGCACGTCGCTTGCCGCACTCCTCAGAACGGCTTCGTCAGCACCGTTTCGCCCATGAGGTATTTGTCAATGCCGCAGGCGCAGGCGCGGCCTTCGCCTTGAGCGCGTGTTCCGGGAACGGCCCGTAGACTTCCAGCCAGTCCAGGATGCGCTCTTCAACGGCGCGCCGGTCCGGAAGCTGGCGCGCTGTTTCCATGAAACCAGTTGGCTTGCCCATCGTCGTCCAACTCCACCCCTCCGTTTTGTCGTAGCCCGACGTCAGCCTTTCGGCCGAACCGGGACGAGTGCAATTTTCTGATCGTTCTGCTGCAGTTCTTCCTCAGCTTTTGCCAAAATGTCGTAGTACTCATAAACGCGATCAATTTCCTTTGAGGGATAGACAGGCACATACCACCAGTCGTCCTCGCGCCTGACGGATTTGGTATAAATCAGTATCTCCGCGCCCAACGCTGGGCGCGCATATTTCTTCAACGCGTCTCGGACCAGCGCTATCGTTCCAGCTAACGTCGCCATGGTGATGCTCCCTTACAAGGCACCGAACTTCGCCAGCACGAGACGTGCATCAAGGATAGCCTTACGAGCTTCTTCCGCCCCGAGCTTCTGGTACGGCTCGTAATCTGCCTCTAGACGTGCGAAATACAATCGCCGCATCGCCGCTTTCAAGTCCTTTATGTCTCCCTGGTGCAATTTCGCTTTCAAGTGGTTGCCGATCAGATTGGGCACTTCCGCGTGGCTTGGCCCATGCCGGCCCACAGGAAATGAAACGCCCCTCACCATCGAGAGTTCGTCAGAGACCAATGAATAAGCGGCGTAGTATGCGCGGCTTATGCGACTGCGCGGATGGTCCTGCAAGCCCGCGGCTGCGCTATAGGCGTCCTTCCCCATTTCAAGCCAGGCCATCCGTCCAATCCTCCCCTCGTGCTTCTCACGTTGCTGCCCCGTCTGTCACGTCAAACTCTCGATACCGCCCTGAAGCGCAGCGGACGGAGCGCTCACCGTTTGTTCAGCTTCCTCGCCCAGCGCCGAAACGTCCTGACCCATTCGCCTTCGGACATTCCGGCGGGCTTGTGAAGGAACGCATGGAACTCGCCGAGCGGCAGGGACGGGAAACTCGGGCTCTTGTTGCTCAGCCGGTATGTGCCGCGCGGCTGAAGGACATAGACACGCAACGATGCGCCGTCGCAACGCCACAGTTCCGGGACGCCGAGCGCTGCGTAGATGCTCTGGCGGTCCAGCAACCGGCTCGTCACATCAATCTCGATGGCCAGGTCCGGCGGCGGATCCACGGTAAAGTCGAGATCAATCTTGTCGCGGATCACCGCCTCACTGGCAATCCAGAAGCACTCATCAGGTTCCAGGCCGCGCTCAAGGTTCTCGCGCCGGAACGTGGTCGAGCCACCGCCGCGGACATTCAGGCCCAACTCTATGCCGAGCAACTCGATCCACCTGCCGAGGACCTTCTTGTAATACTCGTGCTTCGGCAGCGGCGACATGATCTCGAGAGTCCCCCGGTCGTAGGTCAGGAAGACGTGCTGTTCGCTGAGCTCGTCCACCAGCGCTTCATAGAGCTTCCAGCTCACGCCGTGGAGCACGACGGAATGCGCAGCTTTGTCCTGAGTTACAGTTGCCGGCACGGTATCGCTCCCGCGCGTTCAAACTACCCCAGGCCTAGCCCTCGCCTCGCGGGCGGTACCCACCAAGGATCATCGGCAGCGGTTTCAACTCCCGCTTGAGCGGGTCCAGGGCCAGGCCCAGCGCCTCAAGCGTGAAGGCGCCCAGCAAGACGCTGTCGCCGCGCTGGCCGAAGATGACATCCGCCACGCCCTTCTTCCGCCCGTACCTGAAGAATGCACCGCCCTTCTTGCGGCGAATCACGGTGCCGTCGGCCAGCCGGAAGTGTTCCGTCTGATAGGGCCGTATTCCCAGACTCTTCAGGATCGGCGCGGGCACTACCGAGTAGATGGCACCCGAATCAACCAGGAAGGTAACCTGGCGACTGCGCCGTGGCCGCGCAGGATTGGCGACCTCCAGCGTGAGCACCGTCAGTCCCATTCGTGGTACCTCCCCGCGGATAGTCTACCACATCATCCCGCTGCCGCCACCTGCAGCACCTTCGCTCGGCAATCCGCCTGCAGCGCGCGCTTGAGGTCCTTTGGCATGACCTTGACGAACTGGAGCGCGGCGCGCGGCCACGCGGCGAGGATGTCTCCGGCCGGCGTGCTGCCCGTGTACTCTAGGTGGCGCCCGAGCAACTCCTTGATGGACGTCAGGTCTTTCTCATCCGGCGTCTCGACGCAGCGCAGCGGAGAATCGTTCTTGCGGACGGGCTGGCGGAAGACGCTGGAGAAGTCCACGCCCCGCGCTTTCCAATGGCCAACGGCGGCCCTGGCCTCCAGCAGGTCCACGCGGCCGACCATCTCTGCGACGGTGCGGAAACCGAGCTGCGCCATGATCTCGCGGAGCTCCTCGGCGACGAACAGCATGAAGTTGACGACGTGTTCAGGCTTGCCGGGGAAGCGCTTGCGCAGCTCGGGGTTCTGCGTCGCCACGCCCACGGGGCAGGTATCGAGATGGCATTTGCGCATCATGACGCAGCCCGACGAGACGAGCGCCGCCGTCGCGAAGCCGAATTCCTCCGCCCCCAGCAACGCGGCGATGGCCACGTCGCGGCCGGTCTTAATCCCTGGTTATCCATGTCCCTGATCCAACCTGTGGCGCGGGAGTTCGCATTCCCCCCATTTTGCACACGTGCGCCCGCCGCGCCTCGGTGTCCGTGATGGTCTGGAGGTACGTCTTACCCTTTCGCCGGTACGTGTTACTCCGCAACCCTCACTAGAGTCACGGTACCACATCCGAGAGCATTATCAATACTAAAAGAGCATATATGCAGTAGCTTAGTACTGCTAATGTAGTGTGCATGGGATCACTACCTCGTCCGCTCGGTAATGCCGCTTGTTTGCTCGCCATTCTGGCCATCGAGGCGGCGAATGGCACTCAGAACTGATGCGGGCAAATCGCGGGTGAGATTGCTTGCATGATTGTGAAGTCCATCTTATAATTACCCATGTTGATGGTTAAGATTTCGCGGAGCGACACGGTATGAACCTCGAAACGCTGAGGCTGTATTGCGATATCGTGCGCATGAGAAGCTTCTCCCGAGGCGCGCGTGCGCACCAGATCACCCAGTCCGCTGCCAGCCAGTCCATTCAGCAATTGGAGCACGACCTGGGTGTGCAGATGATTGACCGCAGCCGGCGCCCATTTGCTGTCACGCCACAAGGACGGCGTTTTTTCGACGGCGTCCGCGTGCTGCTGTCGGATTATGGCAAGCTCGAAGCCGAGATAAAGCGCACCGGGAACACGCTTGCCGGCCCTGTGCGGGTAGCCGCGATATACTCCGTGGGTCTGTACGATCTAAGCCGTTACATGCAGCGCTTCATGACGGACTATCCTCAGGTCAAGGTGCGGCTGGAGTTCCTGCGGCCCAACAAGGTCTACGACGCGGTGGTCAATGAGGAGGCCGACCTCGGCATCATGTCGTATCCCCGCAAGGACCGCACGGTGAACACGATTCCCTGGCGGGCCGAGAGGATGGTGTTCGTCTGCCAGCCCGGCCACCCTCTGGCCAGCAAGCAGTTGATAACCGCCAGCGACCTGGAGGGGCAGAAGTTCATCGGCTTCGATGCCGACCTGCCCATCCGCAAGGCGATTGACCGGAGCCTGAAGTTGCAGCATTCGCACGTCAGCGTCGTGATGGAGTTCGACAACATCGAGACCATCAAGCAGGCGATCGAGGTGGGCGCCGGCATTTCGATTCTGCCCGAGCCGACGGTGCGGCGCGAGGTCGAGGCCGGACGCATGACGTCTATCCCGCTGGCGATGTCCGAGCTGGTGCGGCCGGTCGGCATCATCTACCGGCGGCATAAGCCGTTCACGCCCACGGTGCAGCGCTTCGTCCAGTTGCTGAAGAGCGCCGACAGCGCTGTGAACCCCGCCCTGCCGGTGCCGCGGCCGGAGCAGCCCGAACTCGCGACTTGAGCTATGGCTCGCCGCCGGAAGTGCCGAAACAACAAGGCAGAGCTCTTGGGGCGGTTCATGGAATCGTGGCTGAACGCGTTTCTGGCATTGTTTGCGATTGTGGACCCGCTTGGCAGCCTGCCCCTCGCGACAAGCATGACCTCTCACATTGACGCGCCGGCGCGCCGCCGCGTCTTCAACATCGCCACCTGCACCGCGTTCCTCACGCTGGTCTTCCTGACTCTCTGCGGCCAGTGGGTGATGCAGAAGGTCTTCAGCATACACTTCGCGGAGTTCATGATCGCGGGCGGCATTCTGCTGACTGTGCACGCGGTCCGGAACATCGCCATGCCCGAGTCCGATGCGGGCCACTCCAAATCCACCGATGTCCTGGAACTGGCCATCGTCCCCCTGGCCATCCCGCTGCTCATGGGGCCGGGCGCTCTGGTGACGGCCATCCTGATCCTCGATCGCGACGGCTGGGTTGTCGCGCTGACGTGTATCACGGCGGTGTTCGCACTGACGTGGCTGATCCTGCGGGTCTCGGACTTTCTGAACCGCGTGATGGGCCGGCTCGTCACGCTGGCGCTATCGCGGATCATGAACGTCTTCATCGCCGCTATAGGCGTGCACTTCCTGACCTCAGGCATCCGCGAGCTCTTCCTCAAACCCTAAGTACAGCGCAGTGCCTTGAGCGCCGGGTACAGGCGTTTGTACTCCTCGAACCGCGCACGGTAGTGCGCCGCGCGCTTGGCGTCCGGTTCGAAGACGGCGCCGGTGCGCACCCATTCCTTGGCCAGCGCCTGCGGCGGCGTGCTGCAGTCTGCGGCGGCGGCCAGCAGCGCCGCGCCCAGAGCGCCGGCCTCCGTGACGGCGACGCTGGTGATGGGCGTGTCCAGCACGTCGGCCTTGAGCTGGTTCCACGCGGCGTTCCGGGCGCCGCCGCCGGTGGCCCGCAGTTCGCGGATGGCCACGCCGGAGCGCTGGAGAATATCCAGGTTCAGGCGCATCTCGAAGGCCACGCCTTCCAGCAGGGCGCGCAGCACCTCGCCGCGCGTGGTCGTGAGCCGCAGCCCCAGAATGGCCCCCGTGGTATGCGGATCGAAGTAGGGCGTGCCGCTGGGCGTGAAGTACGGCAGCACGAGCAGCGGCGACGGCTCCGGGCCCAGTTCCCGCAGCAGCAGTTCGTACGCCGAGACGCCCGTCCGCACCGCCTCCGCAGTCTCGGCTGCGCCGAACTGGTCGCAGAACCAGTTCAGGATATTCCCGCCGGTCAGGCTGAAGGCGACCGTGGCATACATGCCCGGCAGCGCGAAGTCGTAGGTGCAGAGGTTGCTCTGGAACAACTCGGCGCTGAAGGCCGGCGCCGCGAACGCGGGCGTGATGCATTCCGTTGTGCCCGTCGCGTACGCGGCCATTCCCGGCGCGATGATCCCCCCGCCCAACGCCGACACGGGCTGGTCGTGTCCGCCGGCGACAACGAGCACCTCGCGCGAGAAACCGAGCTCCTCGCCGGCGCGCCGCGGCACACTGCCCACGACTGCGCCGGAAGGCAACGTCCGCGCAAGGCGCGCGGGGTCGAGCCCGATGCGGCGCAGAATCCCCTCATCCCACACGTGCCGGCGGACATCGAAGAGCATGGTCCGGCCGGCCAGAGGCCAGCCCATGGCCGGCTCGACCCCCAGCCGCGTATGCAGCAGGTCCTCAAAGCACAGGAAACGCGCGGCCTGCGCCCAGACCTGTGGCTGGTTGTCACGCAGCCAGAGCAGCTTGGGGAGCGTGAACATCGGGTGCGCGGTGTGGCCGGTGATGCGGTAGAGCCGTTCGCGCCCGAATTCAGCGCTCCAGTCGCGTGCCAGGTCCGCCGCTCGCGTGTCGGACGAAACCTGCGCGTGGGCGAGCACGCGGCCCGCGGAGTCCACCGGCGTGAAGGCTTCGCCCTGGCTGGAGACCGCCAATGCGCGCACGGGATCGGACGCACACGCCGAGGCGGCTTCACGCAGCACGTCCAGGCACGCGCGGCAGACCTGCTCTGAGTCGAGTTCGGCCCAGCCGGCGCGCGGACTGCTGACGCGGTACGCGCGGTGCGCGTGAGCCAGCAGCCGTCCCTGCGCGTTGAAGACCACAGCCTTGCAGCCGGAGGTGCCGACGTCCATTCCAAGGTAGCTCATGCAGGCCCCCCAGGTCTCTTCCTGTCTGCGTTCTCCGCGTCTCCGCGTCTCTGCGGTCCGCCGTTGCCGTTCCCTAAGCCCTTTCCCTCTTCCCGTTCATCTGTGTTCATCTGTGTTCATCTGTGGTTCCAAAACGTTCTGCGATCTCTCGGGTGCCAATCCGCAATCCGCAATCCGCAATCCGAAATTACCCAAACCCCTCCCGCATCGCCTCCAGCCAGTCGCGAGCCAACTCCTCCGCCTTCGACCACTCATCCAGGAACGGCGCCGTCGGAGCATCCTCGCTTTCGTTATAGGCCCACCGCGCCCGCGCCACACGAGCGCTGTCTGCACCGCTCGCCACTTGCCGCAGCACCTTGTCCTCCGCACAAAGGTAATACCGCACGACTTCCGCCGCCAGAGCGCGTTCCAGCGCACGCAGTGACCGGCCGAGCACGTTCACGCACGCGCGCTTCAACCGCGCGCCGCTCGAAAAACCCGCCCGCACCGCCCAGCCCTCAAGATCGAAACCCTCCCGCAGCCGCGCCGCCAGTTCTTCGCACCGCCGCGCGCGCTCCGCCGCGCGATCCTCATAATAGTAATCTTCCGCCGTCATCCTGAAGTACCTTGATCGCTTCATCCCCCTCCGCCCCATCTCCGCGTCCCCGTGTCTCCCCGTCCCGCCGGCCCCGGGTGCCCCAGT
>JAPLOD010000601.1 GCA_026692735.1 Planctomycetota bacterium
CTTCTCGAGTTCCTCGGCGGCGGCCTGAGCAGGGTCTTTGGCGGTAGCGGCATCGCCCTTGCCGAAGGCCAGGCCGCACTCGATGACGAACGGGTTGCCGCGGTAGACCTTGGGCGGCCGCGTGGCGGCGGTGTAGAAGTTGGCCTTGAGCGTCTTGACCAAGCCCGCGAGGATGGCCTGCTCACCGATGGGCGAGATGCAATCGGTCGGCGGGTTCATGAACCTGGTCTGCTGGATGGCGCGGTAGAGGGCTTCGGCCGTGTCGCCGATGACCTGCTTGGGGTGCATGCGGGGCGAGAGCTTGGCCAGTTTGCAGACCTCATCGGCGACCTTGGGCGAGACGCGGCTGAAGTCGGTGGAGAGGAAGCCGCTGAGCCAGTGGCTCTTGGTGTCCTGCGCCATCTTGATCAACATACCCAGCTCGATGCCAAGCGGGTGCGGCTTGATCTCGCGCGGCTGGCGGGGCAGTTCAGCGACGCCGCGGGGATATTCCCGGGTGTCCCCCTCGGGGGTCCTGTAGATGAGCCTGGCGTGGGGGTTGGCGATGGAACAGAGCTCGAGGTACTCATCCACGCTGGCGCGGCCCTTCTGGTAGCGCCCCTCCAGCTCGATAGAGACCTGCGTGCCGTGCTCGCAGTCCCAGTCCACCGTGTCGGACTCATGCTCGACCGGCTCGTTCTTCTTGGTGTCAATGCTGATCTCGAGGCAATGCGCCTTCGCTTCCCCGGCGATCTTGGTCCTGACGCGCACTGGCTTGCCCGTGGTGAGCTGGCCGTACATGCCGGCGGCCGAGATGCCGATGCCCTGCTGCCCGCGGCTCATCCGCAAGCGATGGAACTTTGAGCCGTACAAGAGCTTGGCGAAGACCTTGCCGACGTTTTTCTTCGGAATGCCCGGTCCATTGTCCGTGACGGTGACAATGAAGCGGTCGGCCTGCGACGGGGGCGGTGCGCTGCCGTTACCGGCAACCTCGATCTTGACCTCGACCTCCGGGAGAATCCCGGCCTCTTCGCAGGCATCCAGGCTGTTGTCCACGGCCTCTTTGACCGCGGTCAGGAGGGCCTTGCGGGGCGAGTCGAAGCCGAGCAGGTGGCGGTTTTTCTGGAAGAACTCGGCGACAGAGATGTCGCGGTGCTTCGCGGCCATTTCGTGAGCTGTTGCGCCCGAGAAACGAACGCGCCGGCTAGCGGCTTCCGGTGGGGGCACAGAGGGCAGGAGGGGCTTTCCATTGGCGCCGTTCCTGGCCGGTGCGGGCGCGGCAGCCGGCGGCGGGGCCTTGAGGCGGTCGAGAACAGGATTGCTGGGCTTGCGAGGCATTCGCCGAACGACTCCTTTGTGGTCTTCCTCTGTCACTATAGAGGAACTCGCGCTTGTTTCCAAAGAAACGGGGCCGCTGATGGCTTTCAAGTCCAAACCGGCATCACTCGCGCTTCCCACGATCGCCCTCCCTGGCCTGTGAGGCGATCTGCCGGATCGCTCCACGGGGCAAATAACGAACACCAGCCGACTGTGCTTGGTTATCGGCAACACAGGGCATGGGGTTCACTATTATTGCCCGGCACGGACAGGGAAAGCCGCGCGGAACACCCGACAGCAGCCGATACTATAGGATGCTGCGTTTGGCGGCAAGTGTTCCGCACAGGAAATGGCCGGGCGTCTATCACGCAACCGACACGTTACACCGTTACCAATCGGGAGCACGGCGCTGTTTCTCGCAACCTCTGGTTGGGCAAGGAAATATCCTGCAGTCTTTGTCCCAGCGCGAGGCTGTACTTTGGTTTCCCATTTGCTGGCCGCTTCTGATCTGGTAGCGTACTGGTGCCGGAAGTGGGGCGAAGGAAGATTATGGGACTAGCGAAGTCTACGCCCACTTCCGCCCGCCAGCCCTTTCGTGCGGCGACCAGCTATCCTCGCACGACCAGCATTCGCAAGGACGTTTCCGCGGCGCTGCGGATTGAGCCCGACATGATCCGGCATAGTCTGCGCCAGCTTGGGATCACGGAGCAGGTCGTGATCCACGAGCAGGGCTACGACCAGTTCATCGAGGAGAAAGGGCTGAAGCAACTGGGCCAGGGCGGCGAGGCGACAGTGTACTTCCTGCGCGGCCACGCGGTGAAGGTGGCGCGCCCCGATTCGGCGCCCGCCTTGCTGCGCGAGATCGCCCACATGCTCCACCTGAACCGGTTCGTGGGGGCGGGGGGCGCGATGGGCGAGCGGACCCGCGAAGACTGGCCGGCCCTGCTGTGGGTCTACTCGCTGTCCGACGGCAGCCTTTCGATCGGCATGAAGCCCTTCGACAACCCCGACTCCCTCGTCCCTGGAGCCACGTTGTACGAGCACCTCGAAGCCGGTCCGCCGTTGGAACGGGAGCACACCTTGAGGATCGTCTGGGGCATATGCCGCTCGCTGGTGTACGCGCACCAGAGCGGCATCATCCACCACGACCTGAAGCCGGCGAACATCTATATCCCCTCCGACCCGCAGCAGCAGCCGATCGTCTTCGACCTGGCACAGGCCCTGTGGCAGCAGGGATCGTGGGGCCGCAACTGGCTCACCCATGAGCACAACTGCACGTACTGGTACAACGGCACGTACCGCTACATGCATTACCAGCGCCGCCTGGCGCACCTGGCCGCGGTGGCCAAAGCCACCAGCGAACTGCCCAACGCCCAACAGGCGGAAGCGTTCAAACGCTACAAGCCTTCGTTCTATGACGATGTGAGCGCCTTCGCCCGGATTCTGCATGACATGGTCCGCAGCATGAACACGTGGTTGAGCACCAAGGACCGCGTGACGCTGCGGAAGTTCTACCGCCGCCTGCTGGGCCTGAAACACTCCAGCGCGGCGGACACCGAGCGGTCGGGCGAGACCAGCATATTCCGGCGCATCCGGCTGGTCCTCGGGGGCTCTCATCCGCCGGCCCCCGTCGTGGTGGATCACGACCCGCCTCAGATCGCGATGGCGGACGTGCTGCCGCCGCTGGAGAAAGTGCTCTCCGGGCTGTCATAGGACCATGCGCTTCATCTACGCCACCGATCTCCACGGGAACGCCGAGAGTTACGAAGCGTTGCTGCGGCAGGCGGTCTCGAGCCGCGCCGACGCCGTGGTGCTGGGAGGCGATCTGCTGACGCACGATGCGCTGCCGGGCCAGACGGCCTTCATGCGCTCCTGGCTGGCGCCAAGGCTGCGGCGCTTCCATGAGGCGCAGCCGGCGATCAGGGTCTTCGGGCTTCTGGGAAACGACGACTGGGGTGTGCTCGCGAGCGACCTCGAAGCCCTGGAGCCGGAGGGCGCCCTGGCGTATCTCCACCAGAAAGCGCATCCCTTCGGCGACAACCTGTGGATAGCAGGCAGCTCCTTTGTGCCCGTGACGCCCTTTGGCATGTCCGACTGGGACAGGCTGGATGCGCCGCGGTGGCAACCGCCGCTGAAGGCGCGCGGCCCTTACTTCAGCACGCCTGGAGGGATCATCGAAGGGACTACGGCCGAGCTGGCCGGCAGGGCGGCCCTGGAGGAGGCCCTGGCGGATCTCGCCAAGGCCAGCACTCCCGCCAGGACGGTCTACGTGCTGCACACTCCGCCCTGGGGCACGAAGCTCGATCAGGTCGCCGGCGGCAAGCACATCGGCAGCCGGGCGGTCCGCAGCTTCATCGAGCGGCACCAGCCGCCGTTGGCGCTGCACGGCCATATACACGAATCGCCATCGGTGAGCGGCTCAATCGCCGACACGCTGGGCAAAGGCGGGAAGATCGAGTGGCGGCAGACGAAGGACGCAAGACGCACTCCCTGACACTTGCCGACCAGGTCAGAACAGGAACGCGCGGTACTCGTCGGCGTTGATCCAGCGTTCCTCGATGGCGCGCTCCAGCCCCAGGACCTCGGAGTCAATGGCCGCGGTCTGGAAGACCCAGCTTCTGCCGCCCTGGCGCATGACGGTGGTGCCGTCGTTGAGGTCCTCAGCATCAACCTGGAGGTAGATGGGGGTGAAGATGATGCGTCCGCCGTTTTCGACGCGTACCCACACACGCCAGATACAGCCGCCATGCTGTTGCCGGAGCGACTCGATCTCGCGGCGCCGCTGCTCAGCGGGGTCCACTTGCGGGGTCGGGGGAGGCGGAGGCGGGTGCAGCGGTTGCTGCATGACAGGTCTGGGCTTGGCTGGCACCTGCCGTGGCATGATCGGGGCACGACGCGGTTCTGGTCCTCCCGACGGCTGTCTGGGCGCTACTGCCATGCCTCATTCTCCCTTCACGTCTTCGTCCGGCCGGAACTGGTATCACGTTGCCGGCCTCGATTGGGATGCAATGTGGATTGTACTCGGCAACGCAAAGTTTCAAAAGAATCTTTGTGACCTTTTGTGCACATTATGGGAAAAGAGGCTGACAAAGACACGGGGGTGTGGTGTAGTAAGTGGTGCCTACGAGCAGTCAGGAACGAACGGGGGATGCACAACAGGGGGCGTGCCCGGAAGTGAAAGCTGTTCCTGATGGCCCCATGCGAAGAACGAGCGAGGTTCGCCACAGCCGGTCTGGCGAGGAGACTGCAGCTTACAAGGAGTACCGTTGCCAATCATGGTTGCTACACCGACGCCGGTCAGTGGCTGCATAGACGTACGCACGGTCAAGTCCTCTCACGCAGTTGAACTCTACATCCTCGCGGCCCCGACGCGCCCCGCGCCCGCCGCCGACCAGGCCAAAGAAACCTGTGCCGCGATCTCGCGGGTCCTCCAGGCACATGACGCATGGATCATGGAGGAGCGGGTCTTCGCCAGTTCCAACGCTCTCGAGTTCATTTGCGCGGTGCGCTCCAGGACGTATGCCCCGCGGGCGGGCGGCGTGACGCCGCTGCGGATCGAGATTGCCCCCGGCGGAGCGGGCGAGGTCGCGGGCATCCAGGTGCACGCTGTCTGTGGCACGCCGCAGCCTGAGGTGCTCTGCCTGGACGAGGCGCCCGTCGGCCGGGTCTTGCGGAACAAAGACGCGGCGTTCCTGACGCTCTCCGCCATCACGTCCCCGGAAGCCGGTGCGCCGGAAGCCCAGGCCTTCCGGTCATTTGAGAAGGCCGAGCAGTTGTTGAAACAGGCAGGCGGCGATTTCTTCTCTGTCGCGCGGACCTGGTGGTGGCTCGACCGTATCTGTTCGTGGTACGGGGAGTTCAACCACGCGCGGAGCGCGTTCTTCACGCAGCGCGGGCTGCTCACCGGCAAGCCGACCACCCATCGCATGCCCGCCAGCACCGGCATCGGCATGCAGCCTCTTGGCGGCCCGGCCTGCGCCCTCGACGTCGTCGCAATCATCGCCCCGAAGGAAAAGACACGTTGCTTCAACGGCGCCGGCAACCAGCATTCCGCCTTCAACTACGGCTCAGCCTTCTCGCGCGTCTCGCGCACCAACACGCCGGGCGGCGAGACCGTCTTCGTGTCGGGCACGGCGGCCATTGATGCCAAGGGGACCACCACGCACGTCGGCGACGCGGCCGGTCAGATTGACGACACGATCCAGAACGTTTGCGCCGTCCTGAAGGACATGCAGTGCCGCGACGATGACGTCGTCCACGCCATCGCCTACTGCAAGACCCCGGAAGTCGAGCAGGTGTGGAACAAGACGCGCGAGAAGCTCGGCTGGCCCTTCATCACGGTGCTGGCGGACGTGTGCCGCGAGGAACTGCTTTTCGAAGTCGAAGCCACCGCCTGCCCGGGCGCGAAGCGGGCATAGCGCCGAAGTGGCCTCACCTATATAAGCCGGACGAGACTTCGATTTCTGACATACCGTTGTGTAGAATTGTGATCCGTCGTGATCTGCCGCGATCCGTCGCGATCCGTCGTGGTCTGTCGCGCGTGCGTGAGCCGGTGCCTAACCGCCAAGACGCCAAGAACGCCAAGCGAAAAGAGAGCAGAAAAGACCTTGGCGCCCTTGGCGGCTAATCAGCTCTTCTTCCCGATCAGCTTCCGCTTCTTCTCGAGGTACTCGCAGTAGTTCTTGTACGGGATATCCGGCGGCACCAGGTGGTCCAGGTGCGGGATGAACCCGCCCTCTTCGAGTAGCGGCTTGATGCGCTCCAGTTCCCGGTCAATGGCCTTGCCGCCGATCACGAGCGGCTCCTTGCCGATGCCGCCGCGCAGCCGCAGCTCCCTGCCGAACTCACGCCGCCACGCAAACGGGTCCACGCCGGCCGCGACCTCAAGTGGGAACATGATGTTGACGCCTTCCTCAATCCAGTTGCGCACGATGGCGCAGGGGTTGCCGTCGCAGTCCACCATGGCGAGCACGCAGCCGCGCTTCTTCGCGGCCTGCATGACCCGCCGGTAGCCGGGCTGCAGGAACTCGCGGAACATTCTCGGCCCCACGAACGGTCCGTTCTTGCTGGCCATGTCCTCCCACCAGTTCATCTGGTCAACCACAATGTCATCGGGCAGGGACTCAAGCTGCCGGACCACGAGCTCGGCCCAGTGTGCGACCATGTCGTGGACCATCTCGGGATAGTCATAGAAGGCGACCGAGAGCTTCTCGAAGCCCATCCAGTTCCGCAGCAGGCCGTAGAACCCGCACGCGAACAGGTTGACGCTCTTCCCGGCCTGCATGCCCTTGCGCACGTTTTCGATGTCGGCCCGCGGGATCTTGCGCACCGGAGCGTCGAGGCGGTAGCGCTTCTTCATGCGGCGCCAGTCGGCCGGCGTTTCGACGGGGAACCTGATGAAGTCGGGAATGGAGCTCTCATCCACATCGTTCTGGAAGCGCCGCGCGATGACGCCGCCGCCGTCACGCATGATGACCGAATCGCCGCGCCTCTCGATGATCTTCTCCTTGAACGGCGGATGCATCATCAGGCGCAGGTCCAGGCCCACGCCTTCGTGTTCGAAGCCGAAGAAGTCGTCGAGCTTGCCGAGGAACATCTGTTTCTGTTCGTCGGCGGTGAGCTCCACGGGCATGCCCTCCTTCAGCCAGCGCCGGATCGTCTGCGGCCAGTAACCGAACTCAATGTCCGGCACGCGGTCCACGGGCTGGTAGGTGAAGGTCCTGTAGTAGCGGTCTTTGACGTCGGTGCGCATCGCTCGCCTCGCTTGGAAAGGGCCCTTGGGGCTTGAATCCGAACGAGGCGGCATTGTAGCGGCAGTGGGCCGCCTGGAAAGCGCCGCGGGCGCGATTGGCGGGTACGCGGGCCGGCCGTACGAGAACCGTTTGTCCGCGCCAGACGAACAGGGGGGGGGCGCCCGCTAGTAGTCACTGCTCGTGCGGAGCACGGGGGCCATCAGGTTCTCGACGGGCGCGTCGTCGTCGGTGAGCACTCGGCCCCCGCACTTGCGGTCCAACTCCTTCAGATTGTCCTCAGTCAGCAACGAGCCGCAGAACGCCGTGGTGTGGCCGGGCAACCAGAGCGACATGTCGCGGGAGGTGTCGGAGGCGGCGATGACGAAGGTATCGCGCTTGTTCTTCACGCCCTTCACCCCAGTGCAGAACACGTACACGTGCTTGAAGACCTGGCGGAGTGTGGACGTCAGTGATGCCACCATTAAACCGCTGCGGTACTCGTCAACCACGTTGACGAGATAGGCGCCATTGGTCGTAAGGTGGTCCTTGATCTGCCAGGCGAACTCGACCGTCGTAAGATGAGAGGGGATGGAGAAGTCGTTGAAGGCGTCGCCGAACACGAAGTCGAAGTGTTCCGAGGCGGAGAGGCCGTCTGTCGCGTTGCGCGCGTCCATGACGAGAGTGCGGATGGGGGTATCGGCGGCCAGTCCCAGCGCGGAGTGAGCGGCTTCGACCACCATGGGGTCAATCTCGGCGACCACCACGTTGGAGCCGGGCCATTGGTTCAGGACCCAGCGGGGGAAGCTGTAACTGCCACCGCCAATGAAGAAGGCCGACACTTGGCCGCGGCCCCCGTGAAACTTGCAGGCCACGTCCCGGTACATGCGTTCGTAGCCGTATTCGAGGCGCCCGGGGCTCTGGAGGTCTACGTAGCCGTGGAACAAGTTGTCCAACATGAGAACGCGCACCCTCCGGCCGGTCCCCTCTGGGCTATCGTCGTCATACACGCGGATGAACTGATATCTGCTGTCCGCGGCGATGACGTCGTTGCTCGATTCCTGGAAGACGAGGCGGCAGGGATATGCGACATCGCCCATGCCCCCGCTGGCGAAGAACACACCCGCGGCCATGGCCAAGACCCAGAGGACATGGACCACCCGTCCGGGGCCGAACACCAGTCCGCTCACGGCCAGGAGGAAGATCACCCCCGTCAGCAAGCCCTTGGCGCCACACGCTGAGATCAGCCAGAAGCCGGGGGCCAGCGTCCCCACGAGAGCGCCCGCGGTGCCCCAGGCGGACATTGATCCCATCGTGGCGCCCACGGAGGACATGTGGCACAGGGCCATGCGCGCCGCCACGGGGCCAAACGTTCCCAGGAGCAGAGCGGGGAGGAAGAACTGGCTGAAGGTGATCATGAACACCATAACGGGCCAGGACAAGCCAAGTTTGAACGGATTGTGGACGACATAGTAAGCAATGGGCTGAACGGGTTTCAGGCGGCGGCGTTGAAATGAGCCACGGATTCAAAGGCGAAGCGGTGGCTGGCATTGATGTGGCGTGAACAGTTGTGGGCAAGAGCCTTGGCCCAGCGGCGGGCGTGGTAGTGACGAACTGCG
>JAPLOD010000602.1 GCA_026692735.1 Planctomycetota bacterium
GCAACTCCCGAAGCCGCTCTCGGCGCCCCCGTGGCTCCGGAGCAGATCAGCATCGCCGCCGCGACAACATCCGCGGTGCGCCGCACCCTCAATCCCGCGGCAGGTGTCAACGGCGTCTTCAGCATCACCGCCAAGGCGGACCTCACCTGGCGAAACGCGCCCCTTTCCCTCGCCGACACGCGCGCCGGACGGCCTTCGATCCCCTGCTACTGGGTGATTGGCCCGTTCGACAACAAGGGAGGCGGCACCGTGGACACGCCGCAGCCCGTGGAGACCGATCCGTTCCAGGCCGACACGACGTACAAGGGCAAAGGCGGCAAGGAAGTCCGCTGGGCCAAGGTCTTGCGTCCCGACACGCTGGCTGTGGACCGTGAGCACATCGTCCCGCTGTGGGACATGTACCGTGCGGAGAACGCGTCCGCCTACGTCCTCGTGTGGGTCGTCGCGCCCTCTCGAGTGGACGCCGAACTGGCCGTCGGCTCAGACGACGGTGTCGTCGCCTGGCTAAACGACCAGCGCATCCACGCCAATCTCGTCAGCCGCGGTTACCAGTCGCGTGAAGACCGCGCTGCGGTCAGTCTCAAGGCGGGCGCCAACAAGCTGTTGTTCCGGATTACGCAGGGCGGCGGGGAATGGAAGATGGCCGCCCACATCCTGGATCGCAACGGCGCCCCGCTCCCGGAACTCAAGTATTCGCTGGAACCACCCGCGGAAAAGCCATAATACCGCACCGGCCAGCAAGGGAGGCTTCACGTGACTCACGCCGGGCTTAGCGGTCATGCGGTTCACGAACGTTTCAAGCGCTTCAGCCATCTCATCGGCAGTACCCCGCTCCTGGCCATCCACTTCTTCTTCCGCGGCTCGCACCGGACCATCTACGCCAAGGCCGAAGGCCACAACATGACCGGCAGCATCAAGGACCGCATGGCGCTCCACATCCTCCGCACCGCCTACCTGAACGGCTCCATCAAGCCCGGCGATCGCATCGTCGAAGCCACCAGCGGCAACACCGGCATCGCCTTCGCCGCCATCGGCCGCGCGCTGGGCCATCCGGTCACGATCTACATGCCGGACTGGATGAGCCAGGAGCGCGCGCTGCTCATCCAAAGCCTCGGCGCCGAGATCGTCCCCGTCTCCCGCGACCAGGGCGGCTTCCTGGGCAGCATCCGCATGACGGAGCACCTCGCCCGGCGCGACCACAACGTCTTCCTGCCCTCCCAGTTCTCCAATGCCGCCAACGTAGCGGCGCATGAGGAAACCACGGGACCGGAACTGTGGCTGCAGTTGGAATCCCTCGGCGTCAAGCCCGACGCCTTTGTCGCGGGCGTGGGCACGGGCGGAACAGTCATGGGCGTGGGCCGCTGCTTCCGTCGCAAGAACCCCAAGGCGCGCATCCATCCCCTCGAGCCGGCTGAGTCCCCCACCCTCTCCACGGGCCACAAAGTCGGTCACCACCGCATCCAGGGCATTTCCGATGAGTTCGTCCCCGCGATCGTCAAGCTGGATCAGCTTGATGCCGTGCTCAAGGCCCACGACGGCGATTCGATCCTCATGGCCCAGAAGCTCGCCGCCGGCCTCGGCCTCGGCGTGGGCATCTCCTCCGGTGCCAATCTCCTCGGAGCGCTGATGGTCCAGAACGAGCTCGGACCCGGTGCCGTGGTGGCCACAGTGTTCTCCGACGACAACAAGAAATACCTCAGCACCGACCTGCTGCGCGAAGAACCCGTCATGCCGGGGTATCTTTCCCCCGAGGTCGAACTCAGCGACTTTACAGCCTGCAGCGGTGTATACCTTCATAAGCAAGGCTAGAGTGGGGTGGGCGGGCTACGGGCCCCTGCACCGATTGTCGGCAAGGAGAAACGACCATGGGAACGGACAATCTTTCCCGGCGGGCATTTCTGACTGGCGTCGCGGCCACTGCCGCCACTGTCACCATCGTGCCGCGCCATTGCCTGGGCGGGCCCGGCCAGACCGCCCCCAGCGACACCTTCGGCGCCGCACTCATCGGCTGTGGCGGCCGCGGCGGCGGAACCTTCGGCGGCCTGGGGCCGAACGTCAAGCGCCTGGCCGACTGCGACGTCAAGTTCCTCGACAAGGCCGACAACAAGAAGGTCTACAGCGACTTCCGCCGCGTCCTCGAACGCAAGGACATTGACATGGTGGCCATCGCCACGCCCCCGCACTGGCACGCGCTGATCTCCATCGCCGCCATGCAGGCCGGCAAGGACGTCCTCTGCGAAAAGCCCATGACGCGCTTCATCGCCGAAGGCAGGGCGGTGATCGAGGCCGAGAAACGCTACGGCCGCGTCTACCAGATCGGCACCTATGGCCGCTTCGGCGCCTCCCACGACAGGAATTCCATTCTCACCCGCAAGATCATAAAGAGCGGCTTGCTCAAGCAGTGCAAGGGCGTCCACTTCAAGCGGGGCGACTTCAAGGTAAAGGAGTGGAGCGGCAAGGTGAACCTCCAGCCCCAGCCCATCCCCAAGAACCTCGACTGGGACATGTACTGCGGCCCCTCGCCGTTCAAACCCTACAATGTGGACCGCACCGGCGGCAGGCACCGCGGCTACTGGGACTACGAGGGCGGCGGACTCGCCGACATGGGCCAGCACCACTGGGAAGGCCCGTGCTGGACCTACGGCAAGGACGAAACCAGCCCGGTCGAGATCGAAGCCTACGGCGCGCCGGCGCACCCGGAAGCCTGCGGGATGTGGGGCTGGGTCGAGCACAGGTTCGCCGACGGCATGACGTTCGTCTTCGCCAGCGGCGAGTGGGGTGAGCCGTACAATCGCCTGCAGCAGCGCGGCGTCACGCTCGAAGACCTGGACCCGGACGACCGCAAGAAAGTGCTGGCCATGCCCGACGACCCGCCGCTTATCAGCTTCGAGGAAGCCGTCAAGACGCGCAAGCCGGCCGGCGGGAGCTCGTGGACGTCCCACCGCACCGCCACGCTGCTCCATCTCTCCAACATCGCCATCCGCATTGGACGGAAGCTGCGCTACGACCCGGACAAGCAAGAGATCGTAGGCGACGAGGAGGCCAACCGCCTGGTCAACCAGCCCATGCGCGCGCCCTGGCATCTCTGACGGTTACAGGTTACAGGTTTCAAGTTTCAGGTGGCAGGTCATAAGGTTACGAGGGACGCATCCATGCACTCCACGTTCAGCACGACGATCCTGACCCGCCGCGTAGGACATTTTGCCAAATTGTCTGTCCCCCGGCCGAAGCAACAACCGCAATTTGGCAAGATGCGCTACGGTTGCGTTGCCGCCGTGCTGTTGTGCGTTGCGCTGGTGGGCGGGACCCTCAGTCCCGCTGCGCGCGGCGAGGACGCGCCCAAGACCGGCCTGGCCGCGCTCGTGGCGACGGTGCCGGATGCGGACAAGGGCGGCCGCACTCCCGGTGCGCTCACCGCGCCGGACCTGGACACGATGAAGAAGATCTACAACGAGGTCCTCAAGGGCGGCAAGGAGAACATCGTCGCTCTTGTCGGGATGCTCGTCGAGCCGGGCCAGGGCGACGACTACAAAGCCCGCTACGTCCTGCACAGCATGATGACGTACGTCATGCGGCCCGATCCGGAGGCGGAGAAGGACCGCACCGCGTTGACCGACGCGCTCATCGCCACGCTGAGCAGCGACAGGCCCAAGAGCGTCAAGGCCATGGTCCTGCAGGAGCTGAAGTGGTGCGGGAGCAAGCCGCAGGCCGAGGCCATCGGCAAGCTGCTCTCCGATGCCGATCTTTGCGAGCCGGCCGCGCAGGCGCTGGTAGGGATCAAGGACACCGCCGACATCTTCCGCCAGGCTCTCCCCGCGGCGGCGGGCAAGAACCGCGTGACGGTCATCCAGGCGCTCGGCGTCCTGCGCGACACCAAGGCCGTGGACGAGCTCAAGAAGGCCCTCGCAGACGCCGACCCCGTCACCCGCGTCGCTGCTTGTGAGGCCCTCGGCAACATCGGCGATCCAGCCGCCGCTGACGCGATGCTGGCCGCCGGCGACGCCGCCAAGGATTTCGACCGCACCAGGATGAACGACGCGGTGCTGCTCCTGGCCAAGCGCCTCATTGCGGTGGATAACAAGAAGGATGCCGAGCGGATCTACGCGAAGCTCTGGGAGACCCGCACCGACCCGCAGGAGCGGCACGTCCGCATTGCCGCGCTGCAGGGCCTGGCCTCGTTGCGCACTGACCTGAACGACCTCCTCGCCGCCATGAAGACCGACGACCTGCAGATTCGCGCCGTCGCCCTCCGCACGGCCGTCACCGGCCTCGGCCCCAACGGCACCAAGATGCTCTTGGATGCCCTCGAAAAGGCCGCGCCGCGCGACCGCGCCGACCTGCTGGCCATCCTCGGCGCGCGCGCCGATCCCGCCGCCATGCCGGCGATCCTCGGCATGTTGAAAGACCCCGACGAAAAGGTCCGCATCGCCGCTATCCAGGCCGCCGCGGTTCTCGGCGGAGAACAGGCCGCCCAGGCCGTGGCCGCCATCGCAGTCGCTGCCGCCGGCAAGGAACTGGAGGCGGCCGCGAACGGTCTCGCCAGAATGCCCGGCGCGGAAGTCAACGGCATCGCTGCCGCCGCGCTCAAGCAGGCCGCCGAGCCCGCCCCCCGCATGGCCCTCTTGAGCGCCCTCGGTATCCGCCGCGCCGAGGACCAGCGCGAACCCGTGGCCGCGGGACTCGCCGACAAAGACGTCGGCGTCCGCATCGCGGCCCTGAAGGCCCTCGCCCTCATGGCCGGCGAGGCGCAGTTGCCGGCGATGGTCAAGATCCTGAAGGAGTCCATGGACGAACGCGCGCCCTCGCTGCTCATCGCCGTGCCGCCGGCAACGGTCAAGCTTCTCACGGATGCCAAGGACGAAGGCGAACGCGGCGCCGCGGAAAGCGCGCTCGTCGCGGTTGCCCCGCGGAGCGCTGACAAGTGTGCCGGCCTGGTGATTGCCGCCCTGGCCGATGCCCCTCCCGAGAACGCCGCCGCGCTGATCCGCGTGCTCGGCGCCGCGGGCTGCAAGAAGGCGCTCGAAGCCGTCATCGCGCAGACGAAGGGCGCGAATGCCGATCTCAAGGACGTGGCCGCGCATGTCCTGGGCGACTGGCGCGACAGGGCCGGCGCCGCCTCCATGCTGGACCTCGCGCAGACTTCCGCCAACGAGACCCACCAGGTCCTGGCGCTGCGCGGGCTCATCCGCCTCGCCAAAGAAGGGGGCTCACCCGCCGAAAAGGTGAAGCTGCTGGACAGTGTCATGAAGACCGCGAAGCAGCCTGCGGAGAAGCGTTCCGCGCTGGGCGTCCTGCAGGACGTGCCGACGCTCGAATCGCTCCAGCTTGCCGTGCCGTGCCTCGATAACGACGATATCAGGGAAGAGGCTGCCGAGGCAATTCTGAAGATCGCCGATCCGCTCGCGAAACAGAAGGCCGACAATGTGCTGGATGCCGTGCGCGATGCCCTGGAGAAAGTCACCAAGGCCACGAAGCGCAGCAACGTGCGCACTGCGGCCCAGAAACTCCTCAATCAGGTGAAGAAGTAGACTCGATATCGCGCTGCTCCGTCTGCCGCCGCTCTGCTGTCTTGGGTTCCAGGGACAGTGACGCAACTAACGAGGGTCAGTAGAATAGATACGTCACTGTCCCTGGGACTACTGGGACTAAAAGGCCCCGAGACGGCGTGTCTGCCGGGGATGGAGAGATAAGTATGGTGTCCCCTGAATTACCCCGGGGTGTTCCAGGGACAGTGACGCAACTAACGAGGGCCAGTAGAATAGATGCGTCACTGTCCCTGGAACTCCGGAATTGCCCGTCCCCTTATCCGCGGTCAAGGCGTCGTCCGTCGCGGGAACGCTCCATCGCCCGTAGCTGCACGGTAAGCGGACCGGCGTATCTCGTTCTCCGAGCGGCCCAAAGCATGAAGGACGTAGCCGGGCAGAACAACGCGCCACGGCCCGGCGCCGTCAAGGCCCCTCGAAGCCAATCGCGCCCGGTAGTCTGGATCGTTCTGCATTTGCTCCAGTGGCGGATAGGCCAATCGGAGTAACTCCTCCTCAACCTCTGGCAGGGAATCTTCGCGGGTATCGAGCAGAATTATACCCGCGCCCTGCTCCCCGTATGCTTCGAGGACGTAACCAATGCAACTGAAGCGTCGGTACATTAACGTGCCGTCTTGGCTCTTTATCTCAACCTCGTCCGTGTGCGGACGAATCACATACCCGCAAAGCATCTTATCGAGAATGTTGAGATCTCCAAGAAGCTCGAGTCGTTTCTGCTCCGCTTTCTGCTCCTGGTCAACCTCACCAATAAAGAGTCCAACCGAATTCCGCTCACCAGCGGTTAACGGAACCGAGCCTACCGCGTGAATCGGCATTCTGCCTCTGCTCCTATGAGGCGGCTTCATATGAGCCACATTTACCGCGGCGTCAGATGAGGAAACCGTCGTATCCTCAAGCGCCAATGCTACATGACATATGAAGTGGGGGTTCTCGACGCTCTTGGAGTCTTGGGCAACCACGTCATACTTTCGAACTGCAGTTCTCGTGGTGCCTAACCGAAGCGAGGACATCCTCTGCCCTCCCTACCGCCCTCTTGCCAGGTCGAGAAGCTTACGTAGACCTTCTATGATGTCGGTGCGTTGTCCGACCGATGGATCATTCTCCCATGCTGTCAAAACGCGCTGTAATCGACGGCAGAATTGGGCACGAAACCACTCGCACCAAGGCTTCCGCAGCCTGGCCATGGCATTCCCAAACTCCGGGCTAAGCATGCTCGCCAAGCCCATCAGTGCGTTCATTGCGACGGCAGCATTTTTCCCTTCTGATAGGACATGCGGATTGAGGTGTGCCAAGGCGAGCTCGGCCAACCTACTTGCCAGCATAGGCTCTGGATTCGGTCTGGAGGGCGGCACCGCGGCGAATTTGCGGGCAATCATCTTTGCCACTTCCACCTGGTTATCCAACGGTAGCGGACGGCCAGGGTCAAGAAGTACCGCCAAGCTACCGATCTCAGACGCCTGAATTATCCCGACATACTTGCGGATGGCTGCTGCAACAGCTGTCAGCTCGCTCGGATCGTTGCTGTCACGTTTCTCTTCAATGAACTGGAACAAAGCAGGCGCCAAACACTCTTGCTCATCAGGCGTAAATTCAACCGCCTCCGCCATAATAACGAGGTCAGGTCGCCGATCCACGTCCGCCACATCAGCAAGAAGCTCTCGGAGTATCCCTTGAGCAGTCACGGGGAATTCCGCTGTTGCTGCCTGCGTGGCGACATCAATGGGACGGGGGTCGGGCAGACCAAGCGGGGCACGCGCCCGCCGCTCAAGCGGTGATTCCATCAGTTTCCTCAGCTGTAATGGCTGTACCTTCCCGTAGTCCTTGAGCAAGACAACCTCGATCTGGGAGTAGTCCTGTTGAAAGACAATCGCATTCGGCGGCTCGTCCGCACCGAAAAGGCGACGCCGTTCAGTCGGCACGAGCTCCCCAGTATAGACTTGCCTATTGCCGCGTGTTGTCGTATCAGTCATTGGCTTTGGCCTCACCTGACGACTCCAGCCCTAAGTAGACACTCAGAGCCGACATATCTTTCTTGGCGGCGATCAAAGAAGAAATCATATTATCGATGTCTTGCTCGTCAGCCTGGAAGTAGAAATCCTCCGGGGAACCTTCATCTACCCCGATATGAATTGAAGCAATCATGGTCGTCCCGAGAATCTCTGGCCGATAGTCATCAACATTAGTTCCCCACCTGTAGCGATCCTTCCTGATCGGCCTTACCTCAACTGTGATGCCGAAGGAACTGAATGTCGGCATCACGCCGCTACGAGTACGGCGCTTGTCATATTCACTTCGAAGCTTTGGCAGGTGTGTTGACACCAGTGCCGAGATGGTTGATTCAAAGACCGCACGATGTTCCTGCTTGAGCCACTGCAGCTCCAAAAGGTCATCGGCCCATTTCTTATAATCATCTGCCGGAACCTTATCATTGAGCAGGATGTCCGCCAAGTAATTCTGAATGGCGAGTGAATGCCGCACGGCTTGCGGAGCAGCGTTAGACGCTTTTACTAACTCCTCGACAATCTTGTCGCGTTCTCTCTCCGTGAGTGCCGCACGAACGCTTGGCAAAGCGTCCAGACATAACTTCCGAGCGTCCTCTGTAACACCTACTAGTTCGCGGACGTGCCGCGCGAACGTTTTCGCCCCGTCCGCATTTGGATCATCGAGGACGGCAGTGAAAAGCCGCGATTTCATTGCGCACATATCGGTCTCCAGCCAATCAAAACGGCGATCCCTAGCGCGGAAGGTTTCTCCACGTCGGTGCAGCGTCGGGCGACGAACTCCCCCGTCAAGAGCCGAGCCAGGATTCTAGGCAGTGCCGGTGCGCCCGTCAACACCATTCGCAATCCGCCTCCGGGACGCAAGTCGCACGATCGCGCTGCGTGCCAGCGGCGTCACGAGCCAGCGCGATCCCAACGTCGCGCAGAAGAACCCGCTGGCAAAGCGCAGGTAAAGATTCGCTGACATACCGCAGAAACGGGGACGTGCACGAAACTTCCCGACGGGTGCAGTAATCCCCCGCCCCCGCCAACCGTTCAGGCGGCTGAAGGCCAGGGCGGTGGCGGGCCGGAGCGGCAGCACGGCGGCGGGCGGTGAAGGGCGGGCGGAGTGACGGACGAGTTCGTGGTTCGTGGTTTGTGGTTTGTGGTTTATGGTTGCGCTGGCGGCGGGGTATAGTCGTGACTCGGCGATCGTTCACTCGGCGCTGGTGTTTCGCATGCCAGACACGCGCACAATTCCGACGGTGATCGCTACAGATCGCTACAGATCGCTACGGATCGCTACGGATCGCTACAGATCGCCACAGATCGCTACAGATCGCGACGGATCGCAATTCTACACAACCCTATGTCCGAAAACAGGATCTCGCGCGGTCTATATATAAGGGGGATGGTGTGGGCGTTCGTGGTTTCGGAACGGGAGGAGCGCGTATGTTTGGGATTTCGCACCAAAAGGCGGGGCTGAATTGGGCGGGGCGGTACAAGGGGTGGTCGCGGGAACGGGCGCTTGCGAACGCGTGGCGGGCGTGGACGCAACGGAAACGGAAGGGTTCCGGGTTCCGGGTTCAGGGTTCCGGGAACGGCAACGGCGAGCATGCGAAGTGGAGACGGATTACGGGGATCACGGAGGCTGTGGAACACACGCTGACGCGGAAACAGAGGCGGGCGGGGCTGAAACGGCTGGTGGAACGGATCAAGGAATTCACCACGGAGAACACGGAGAACACAGAGAACAGACAGGAAGGAAAGGAACCGACGTTGATAACGCCATGGGGCGTCGGCGTGGAGGAGTGGGCGGGGAAAGACGAACATTCGATTGAGAGTTTGTGCGTCAACTTGGAGATCAGCCGCGCGCGGCTGACGATGTTGACGAAGGAGTATTGCGGGCTGACGGTGCAGGAACTTGCGGACGGGTTCAAGATTCGGCGCGTTAAGCGCGGGCTGGTGGAGCGGTTGCGCGAGGCGGCGCAACAGTTGTGGGGGACGCCGGGAAGCTACGCGGCGACGAAGTACGAACTGGAACCACAGATGAACACAGATGAACACAAATATGAAAAGGGTTCCGGGTTCAGGGTTCCGGGTATAGCGCAGAAGCGATCACGGTATTTTCGGATGCGGCCGGAAGATTACTACTACGAGGATCGGGCGTCGGAACGCGCGCGGCGATGCGAGGAACTGGCGGCGCGAATGCGGGAGGATTTCGATCTGGAGGATTGGGCGGCGCGGGCGGGATTTTCGAGCGGCGCTCGGCTGAAACGCGCGTGCGTGAATGTGCTGGGGCGCTCGCTGCGCGCGCTCGAACGCGCTCTGGCGGCGGAAGTCGTGCGGTATTACCTGTGCGCCGAGGACAAGGTTTTGCGGCAAGTGGCGAGCGGCGAAGACAGCGCTCGCGTGGCGCGTGCGCGGTGGGCGTACAACGAAAGCGAGGAGCCACCGACCGCGCCGTTCCTCGATGAATGGTCGAAGGCGGAAGAACTGGCTCGCGACTGGCTGGAGGCGATGCAGGGGGCGTTCGGATGACGGAACATACTGAACCACGAAGGACACGAAGAACACGAAGAACGGGAAGAGGGTTGGAACCACAGATGAACACAGATGAACACAGAATAGGACAAGGGTTCAGGGTCTAGGGTTCAGGGCAAGGGCACGACGACGGGGGACGAGTGACGAGCAGCACAATGCGCGTTTGTGGACACACCGGCGTTACAGACGGCGGCAGCCCTCGACAAACAGCCGCGCCCTGCTATCCTCTCTGACCTCTGCACCACCGCAAGAGGAAACGCACACTGGAGGCTGCGCACATGAGCCGCACAATCTCTTCGGCCGTCACAGTCCTTGCGTCCTGCACGGCGTTTCTTCTTGCCTCGGTCCACGCCGGCGACTGGCCCGGTTGGCGCGGCCCGACCGGCATGGGACTGTCCGACGAGAAGGACCTGCCGCTGACCTGGGACAAGAAGACCGGCGAAAACGTGGTGTGGAGAGTCGCGCTCGCCGGCACCACCGGCCATTCCAGCCCGATCGTCTGCGGCGACCGCGTCATCATCACCACGGCCGTCAAGCAGACCAATGAGCAGGAGAAGGCCAAGGAAGTGCCTGAGCATCACATGGCCTGTTACCAGGTCGCCGATGGCAAACTCCTCTGGAAGACCCCCGTCCCTCCGGGCAAGGAACCGGCCGGGTATGCGATCTACGCCGTGCCCACGCCTGTCACGGATGGCAAGATGATCTATGCCTGGTATGGCTCGGGCGCCATCGCCGCCGTGGACCTTGACGGCAAACTGGTCTGGCGCAAAGAGCGTCCTGGCCCGTACGACCTGAACCCCGGCATCTGCACCAGCCCCATCCTCTATCAGGACACCGTGATCCTCCTCTGCGACCAGGGCCGCGGCAAGGGCTGGCTGCAGGGCCTCGACAAAGCCACCGGCGAGGTGAAATGGGAACAGAAGCGCGCCAAGATGGGCTGCAACAACACGACCCCGCTGCTCATCCAGGTGAATGGCAAGCCGCAGATGGTCATCCTCGGCTCCGAGATTCTCCAGGGGCTCGACCCCGCCAACGGCGAACCGATCTGGTGGTGCAAGAGCCTGGGCTTTGGCGAATCTCCGGTGTTCGGCTCCGGTCTCGTGTACGTGGACAAAGCCGGCAACGAACTGGCCATGGCCGTTGATCCCGCCGGCCAGGGCGACGTCGCGCAGACGCACGTGAAGTGGCGCATTCCCAAGAGCGCCGGAGACTACTCCTCCGCCGTCATCGCCGGCGATTGCATCTACAAGGTCCGCAAAGAAGGCTCCATCGCGTGCCTCAAGCTGGCCGCCGGCGAAGAAGTCTTCAGCGGCGAACTTCCGGGCGTCTCCAAGCTCGCCAGCCCGTTCGCCACCGCCGATGGCCGCATCTACTTCGTCAGCACGGGAAAAAGCTACGTGATCAAGGCCGGCCCGGCGCTTGAGATCCTCGGCAAGGGCGACCTCGGCGGCTCGGGCAACGGCTCGTCCCCCGCCGTCGCTCAAGGACGGATCTTCGTCCGGGATTTCGAGTATTTTTACTGCCTCGGCAAGAAGCAGTGAGCAAGACTCGGTTTGCCGTTTCCCGTTTGTTTCGGATTTCGAATTTCGGATTTCCTAAATCCATTTGCCCGCGCCTCCGGTAGTACTGGATGTGCCGGTTCCATGGAGAGAACCGCGTTGAGCAGCGACGAACAGCTTTTCCTGGATGGCGGGGAGCCAGCCATGACCCAACTGGTCGGGCGTTTCGAACGCCCCTTGTTCCGCTTCCTCCTGCAGTTGACCGGCGATGCGCACCTCGCCGAGGATCTCTTTCAGGAAACGTTCCTGCGCCTGCACCGCGCGCGCGGCTCCTACGATCCCGCCCAGCCGCTCAAGCCGTACCTCTACCGCATCGCCCTCAATACCGTTCACGACGCGCGCGCCCGCGCCGCCGCACGCCCGGCTACCGTCTCGCTCGATCAGCTTCCGAGCCGCGCGCGTCAGCAAGCGGCCGACGATGCAGGACCCCCGCTCCAGGAACGCATCACCGCCGCCGCGCCGGACCCCGGCGAAGACTGCCAGCGCGCGGAGACCCGCCTCCAGGTCAGGACTGCGCTGGCCGCGCTTCCTGACATGGAGCGCGAGGTCGTCGTGCTGCGCGTCTTTGAAGGCTTGACGTTCCCCGAGATCGCCCGCGTTACGGATACGCCTGTCGCCACCGCCAAGTCGCGGATGCTCTACGCCCTGCGCCGCCTCCGGCCGGTCCTGGAAGCGTACGTCAGCGGCGGAGCTGCCAGTCACACAAAGGACGCTGTGCCGTAGCGCAATCTGCCAGATTGCGCGGCCTCACATAAAGGAAGCTGCGTTATGAGCGAGAATAATGCCCCTCCCCTTCCCGCGATTCCGCCCGAACCGGCCGACGAGGCCGCACGCCGCCGCGAGACCATGCTCGCCTTCCATCTCGGTGCGCTGAGTGACGAAGAAGAAGCCCTCATCCGCGGGCGGCTGGAGACAAGTCCCGAATGGCAGCAGGCCGGCGCTGAAGCCCAGGCCATGCTGAAAGGCCTCAACGAGGACGGCGCGGCGCAGGTCCAGGTGCCGGCGGACCTCGGCGAGCGGGCCCTGAAACTCTTGCGCGAGGCAAAGGAGAAACGCGCTGTAGCGCCGGCGTCCAGCCGGCAGCCGGACCAGCGGCCCGCAGTTCGCACCTTCTTCACCCCGCGCGTTGCCGCCGCCATCTTCGTGGCGTGTCTTCTGCCCGTCGCCGTAACGGCCGCGCGGTACTACTGGCCCGGCGGCGCCGTCGAATCCATCCGCTGGCAGGCCGAAGCCGAGATGGCTGCCGGCGCCCCCTTCGCGCCCTTCCTTCAGGTGCGCGACGCAAGGACGCAGCGTCCCATCGCGGGCGCACGGCTGGCCGCGTACCTCACGCCGTGCTCCGGTTCCCCGGCGAAGACCGACATTGGCCGCGGCTCGACTGACGATACGGGCGTCCTGTCGGGCGCGCCCTGGGTCGTCCCGGAAGTTGCCGCCGGCGATTACAGACTCGTCATCGAAGCGCGCTCGGCTCTCGGAAGCGTCCGCGACCGCGTTGAGCGCACCGTCAAAGTCTCCCGCTCCGCAAAGCTCGCCCTTGCGCCGGACCGCTCGCAGGCCCGTCCCGGCGAGACCATCCGCGCGCGCACGCTGCTCGTCTCCGCGGCCGGCGACAAGCCCCTCGCTGACAAGCCCGTCAAGATTGATCTCTTCGACCCCGCGCGCAACAGGCTCTGCCGCGTGGAACAGCGCTCCACGCGTTTCGGTCTGGCGTGGGCGGAGTTCCCTCTCGACAACGCCGCGCCCGAAGGCACCTACCTCCTGCGCGCCGAATCCGACGGCTTGACCGCTGAGCGCCCCATCGAGGTGAAGCAATACAAGCTCCCGCCCTTCCGTGTGTCGCTGACTCTGGACCGCACGTGGTTCGGCCCCAGCGATTCGGTCAGCGTCAAGATCGAGGCGCGCACCTTCGACGGCCATCCCGTTGCCGGCGCCACGGGCACGCTCACGGCCGTGGATGCCGATGGCAATGCCATACGGCCGGCGCTGGACAAGGTTCTGCTCGACGCCGGCGGAACGCAGCAGCTCGACCTCGGCCGCATTGCGCCGGGAGAGAAGCAGGACGTTCGTGTCGCCGTCCTCACCTTGGACGACCCGCAGCTTCCGGCCGAGGTCCTGCTCATCGCCGACGAGAAGAACACCATCGCGCGCAGTCTTTCGCTCCCCGTGCGCCCCGACGCTCGCGGGCGGTTGCTGATCCGCCCCGACAAGG
This sequence comes from Planctomycetota bacterium, assembly GCA_026692735.1. Lineage (GTDB taxonomy): Bacteria > Planctomycetota > SZUA-567 > H5-PLA8 > H5-PLA8 > JAPLOD01. The sequence continues at coordinate 13,835 of JAPLOD010000602.1, forward strand.
TAATCCTGCGCGGCGGCGACACGCTCAAAGTGACAGTCTTCTCCGGCGAGCCGCTCCGCGGCAAGGCCGTGGCCCTGGCTCTGCGCCAGGACGGCAAGACCGTCTGCGCCGGCGGCGTGATCCTGAACGGCACCCAGGGCGCCGCGGTGCTGGCCATCCCTGCCGGCGTCACGGGTGTGCTGTCGCTCGAAGCTTCCATGCCCTTTGATCAGAGCCGCGTCTGGAGCGACAGCCGCAGGCTTCTGGTCGCCGGTGACAGCCGCGTCCAGGTCGTCGCCTCGGCCGATCATCCCAAGTACAGGCCCGGCGACCGGACGAAGCTGAGCTTCTCCGTCACCGACGCCAAAGGCACGGGCATCCCCGCGGCCGTCTCCGTCGTTGGCGTTGACGCAGCGCTGCTGGCCATGACCGGCGAGAACCCCGGCCTCGCCCAGGCGCTCCAGGCCGCCGGCCTGGCCATTCTCCGCCAGCCCGACTCCCTCCTCGACGTGGCCGCGCTCCGCCCCGAAGAATGCGCCGGCCCCGCGGCGTGTGCGGCTCTCGCGCAGTTGCGGCCCAGGGATCCGGAGCAGGCACAACAGCGCTTGGCGGATATGACCGTTGACACTGCCAACGCCAAGCTGACCGCGCAGGCAACGGAACACACGCAGCTTCGCGAACGTCTGCTGCTGTCGCTGTGGGCGTTGCTCGCCGTGGCGCTCGCCCTCGTTTTCGTGAACAGTGCGTGCCTCGCCTCAAGCCAGTACCCGGAGTCGGCCCTGCTCACCACGCTGGGCATGGTGCCGATTGTGACCATGGCGCTCAGTGCCTTCAGCATTTGTGCCGTGTTTTTCGCGGAGCAGAAGGAGCCGTCCGCGTTCCTGCCCTGCGTTCTTACGGCCATTCTGCTGATCTCGCACGCGGTCCTTCTCGCCCGCGCGCGGCAGTTGCATCAGCCCGGGTTCGGTTCGCGGCAGATACTCGTCACGGCCATCTCGGACGCATCGCTGCTCTTCGTCGCGCTCTTCGGTCTCGTCGCCATGCAGAACGGCGCCGGCATCGCGCTGTTCGTTATCCTGGGCCTGGTGCCCGTTGGCGTCTTCCAGTTCAACGAAGCCACCGCGCGCAAGTCCGAGGAAGGCACTCTCCTCCTCAGAACCGGCTGTGCCGTTGCCCCCGCATGCCTTCTGCTCGGCATCGGATTCCTTTGGGCGACCGTGGGGGCAAAGATGGCCGAGCCCATGGGTAGGGTTGCCAGTGGCACCGTCCCAGAGCCACGCGCGGTGGCATCACCATCGCCGGCGATGCCAAAAGGAGAATCCAAGGGCACCGGGCGCTATTTATTCACTGAGACTTCGCCCGAGATTAAGTTCAATGGGAGTAGCTCGGCCGTCTCCAAGAGTGGTTACACGTTCGCTTCGCCTGCTGCTTCGCCCCCTGCTCGCCTCCGTTGGGATTTTCCCGAGACCATGATCTTCGCGCCGCAGATCATTACCGACGAACACGGCAACGCTTCCTACGATCTGAGCGTCGCCGATTCGCTCACCCGTTGGCGGGTGCAGACCGACGCCATCTCGCCGTCCGGCGGCACGGCCTGGACCCAGACCGACCTTGTCGTCACGCAGCCGTTCTCCGTGGACCTGACGCTGCCCACCGACATCACCGCCGGCGATGTCCTCTTCGTGCCCGCCGTCGTCAGCAACCACACAACCAGTGAGAAGCTCGTGGACGTCTCGCTCGAGATTTCCGGTGCGACGGCGCTCGAAGGCACGACGCGGCAACTGCGCCTCGGCCCCAAAGCCGTCGCGGCGGCGGAATTCGTCCTGCGTTTCGACAAGCCCGGCGCCGCCCGGCTGAAGGCCGATGCGCGAGCGGTTCAGGGCGCCGCCGACGAACAGGATTCCGTCGAACGCCTCCTTACCGTGCTGCCCGATGGCAGGCCCGTCTCGTTCACCGCCTCGGCCCTCATCGGCGAGGACGGCGAACTCGACGTGCTCGTCCCCGACGACGCCCTGCCGGGGACCATCCGCGGCAGCCTGCGCCTGCACCGCGGCCCGCTCACGCAGATGATCGAAGGCCTCGATGCGATGCTGCACGAACCCTACGGCTGCTTCGAACAGACCTCCTCGACGACGTATCCCAACGTCATGATCGCCCGCTATCTCAAGGCCAACGGCATCGCCAAGCCCGAGATCGAACAGCGCGCGCAGCGCTTCATCGGCCAGGGTTATCAGCGCCTGCTCGGCTTCGAAGTCGGCCGCGGGAGCGGCAGCTTCTCGCTGTACGGCCACGCGCCCGCAAGCACCTGGCTGACGGCGTATGGGCTGATGGAGTTCTCCGACATGGCCGCGGCGTACCCCGTTGATCCCGCGCTGCTCGAACGCACCCGCGCCTGGCTGAAGACGAAGATGCGCGGCGACGGCTCCTTTGAGGTGGACACTTATCGCGGCCACGAGAACACACCGCTGGGCCTCGCCAGCACGGCCTATGTCGTCATGGCCCTCGGCGATGGCGCGCCGGATGCCAGCGTCCGGTTCCTGCGCAGTCACATCGCTGAGATAGAGCGCGACGCATACCTCTGCGCGCTCACCGCCAATGCCCTGCTCCGCGCTGACCGCGCCACCGCCGCGCAGCTTGCCGGCAAGCTTCGCGCTCTCGCCCAGATTGATGCTCAGCGCAAGACCGCCGTGTTGCCGGGCCGCGCCACGCTGGCCTGGGGCTATGGCGACGCCGCCGCCATCGAGGCC
>JAPLOD010000603.1 GCA_026692735.1 Planctomycetota bacterium
AACCCTGAACCCTGAACCCTCAACCATGAACCCTGAACCCTGAACCCTGAACCCTGAACCCTGAACCCTGAACCCTGTTCCTATCTGCCTTCATCCGCGGTTCCATCACCTCTCGCAGTCGAACACCAGCCCAATGGAGCTGCGCAGCGCGTCGAGCACGTTCATGTTGCCGATGGAATCCGCCCACGGCATGGCCGGCGCCTGGCGCGCGGCGATGTGCTCGGCGGCGTGGACGGCTTCGATGGCATAGGGCGCCAGGCCGCCGGCCTCAACCTTGACGTCACTCGCGCCGGCCTTGCTCTTGACGACCAGCTTCGCGTCTTTCGCCGGACCGAACCACGGCGACGGGAGATGGATGCTGCCCTCGGAGCCGTAGATCGTGACCGTGTTGTCCACGGCCGCCTGCATGCCGCAGCTTATCGCCGCCACCGCGCCGGTAGGGAAGTGCAGCGCCGCGACCGCCTGTTCGTCCACGCGGCTGACGGCGCCGATCTTCGCCACCGCCTTGCACTCGATCGGCTCCTGCCCCACGGCCAGCCGCGCGATCGAGACGGGATAGCAGCCTACGTCCATGAGCCCGCCGCCGGCCATCGGGTTGGACATGCGGATGTTCTTGTAGTTGAGCCCCATGTTGTAGCTGAAGTGCGCGTGGATCATGCGCACCTCGCCGATCGTGCCGCTCTGGATCAGCTCCCGCAGCTTGAACGTCTGCGGGTGGCAGCGGTACATGAACGCTTCCATCAGGAACACGTCGTTGCTCTTGACTGCTTCGAGCACCTGGTCGGCTTGCGTGCGGTTCACCGTCAGCGGCTTCTCGCAGAGAATGTGCTTCTTGGCGTGAGCGCAGGCGATGCTCCATTCCATGTGAATGTGATTGGGCAGCGAGATGTAGACGATCTGCACGTCTGGGTCGGCTATCAGCGCTTCATAGGAAGCATGGCGCTTCCCCGGAGGAATCTTGAACTCCGCGCCGAATTTCTCGGCCGACTCTTTTGACCGCGAGCCGACGGCGACGAGCTTCTGGTTGGGCGCGCTCAGCAAGTCCTTGGCGAACTTGCGGGCGATATTGCCCGTGCCCATGATGCCCCACTGCAGCGTCTCTGCCATGGCCGTGCCTCCTCACTTCACCTTGACGCGCTTCCCGGTCTCCGCGCTCTGGATGGCGGCGAAGCACATCGCCAGGCTCTTGGTGTTGTCGTCGCAGACCGTCTGCGGCGTCGCGCCTTTGCGGACGCACTGGAGGAACTCCTCGAGCACGCCTTCGTGGCCGCCGTGCGCGACCGTGATCTCCGGCAGCGTCACGTCTTCGAGTTTGCGGAAGAAGCCTTCGGTGCCGGCGGGGCGCTGGCACTTGGGTTGAGCGGCGCCGTCCCAGACGACGGTCCCCTTCGAACCCACCGCGCGCCAGTTGGACTCCCAACTCGTGTTGAAGCCTTCCGCCGCCCACGAGCCGCGGTACGTGAAGACGACCCCCTTGGTCATCTCGAAGACGCAGAGGGCCGCGGCGCTGCCTTTGTACCAACTGCCGTGCGGGTTGTACTCGTAACAGTACACGGCGACCGGGTCGCAGCCGCTGATGAAGCGCGCCTGGTCGAAGGTGTGGATGGCCATGTCGAGCAGCAGCACGTGGTCCATCACGTCGCGGAAGCCGCCGAAGTGCGCGCCGATGAAGAAATCCGCGTCCAGGCTGGAGACTTCCCCGATGACGCCGTCCTTGACCGCCTTGCTGAAGGCCTGGATGGTGCCCATGTAGCGCCGGTTCTGCGTGACCATGTACAGGCGCTTCGCCTTCTTCGCCGCCTTGCACATCTCCTTGGCGTGAACCATCGAATCGGCCAGCGGCTTTTCGCCGAGCACGTGGCAGCCGGCCTTGAGCGCGGTGGTGGTGACGCCGAAGTGCGCCTCCGGGACGGTGATGTCCGTGACCGCATCGGGCTTGGCCTTTTCGAGCGCTTCTTCCAGCGTGCTGAACACAATGCCGGGCGGAAGGCCGTGCTTGGCGGCGGTCTCTTCCGCGGCCTGGCGCCGGATATCCACCAGCCCGACGATCTCCGCGTCGGCCCGCTTCTGCGTGCGCTCGACCCAACCTTGAGCCATCCCGCCGCAGCCGACCTGGAGGATGCGGAGCTTGCGGGTTTCTTTGAACGGTTTGAACGCGGCCATGAAATCTCTCCTTTGGGTTCTGCTGTCCGTTGTGACGAAGATTCGGACAGCATACGCCGCACATACCAAACGTAAAGGAAATCCGGCGTCTCGCTCCTGTCACACATTGCACGTTCGTGCACACCCGTCGTGCCGCACGCTTCCATCCTGCCCGTCCGCCTCCGGCCTCAACTCGCACCTCCCGCCCCCAAAAATCCAAAATCCGCAATCCGCAATCCGCAATCCGAAATCCGCAATCCCAACGCCCCTCCCACCAGTAGCACGATTGCAGACAATCGTGCTACTCCATCCTATCCCCCGTCCGCCGTCCGCGGCCCGTGGCCTATGGACTGCTTTCCGGCGCCGGCTCCTTCTTCTCCGCCCCCTTCGCCCCTTCGCCCCCTTCGCCCTGCTGCGAGTTCGCCGCGCTGCGGTCCTCTTCTGCGAACGCCCGCTCCTCAGCCGTCACCAGTTCCGCCAGCAGCTCCTCGATTGCCGCCGCCTCGACCTGCCGCGGCCCCACTCCCCACTGCAGCATGCAACCCCGGTGCAGCCGCGCGTAGCTCGTGAACCCCAGCTTCATCGCCCGCTCCCCGCGGTCAAACCACACTCCCCGCCGGCCCTCCAGCACATTCGCGTGGATCTCCGACGCCGCCTCCTCTATGTCCTCCCGCCGCAGCGTCGGCAGCCGCGCCGGCACGGCGGCGATGCGGGCCTGCTCTTTCGCCAGCCTTTCCGCGCTCACCATGTCGTTCGCGATCTCGTAGTCCCTGAAGCTCGACTTCCGTTCCTCTTCCAGCCGTGCTTTCACCCGCGCCGTCCGCCGCGCAAACCAGTTCTGCACCCGCCGGCGCAACTGCTCCTTCATCTGCCGCTTCAGGTCCTCGGCGCGAAGGCGGTCAACCATCTCCCCCACGGCCATCCCCGTCAGCTCCTTCATGCAGGAGCTCAGCCGCCGCTGCGCGATCCCGAGATGGAAGCACACTTCCCGCACGGGGTCCCACAGGTACGTCCGCGCCGCGAGCACTTCTGCGCTGGTGGCCTCGTTCTTCATCTCGTGCCGCATCAACCGTTCCGCCGCCTGCACCAGCTTCCACAGGCACCTCCTCCGCCGCTCGGGGCTCATCTGCGCTTCGTCATCTGCGTGCAGGCCGCTCAGCCTGCGCCACACCGGCTCTTCCTCGTGCAGCCACGAACGTTCCCACCGCAGCTTCTCGCGCCGCTCGTTCCGCTGCGCCTGCGCCTTCTCCTCCCCGTGCGTCCTCCGTTCTTCCGCATACAGCCGTTCCAGTGCGGCCTCGGCCGTTCCGCCCGGCTTCAGCTCCTCCGCGCGCGCCTGCAGCCGTTCCGCCATGGCGCGCCGCGTCTGCCACAGCCGCTCCACGCCGCCCGACAGCGCGCTCTCTTCCGGCCGTTCCAGTTCGGCCTCGCTCAAACCGTACCGCGTTCCGCTTGCTGCCAACTCCATAACTCCCCCTTCTTCCTCCGATCTCCGATCACCCAATCACCGGAGGGTGGCCCCGAAAGGCGCTTCAGCGCTTTTCGGGGTGCCGCAGGCACACCCAACCCCGGGCAGCGCGCCCCCGTCGGCAAAGAGCGTATGCCAGTGCCCAATCGCAAATCGGCAATCGAAAATCGGAAATGTCTGGGCCTCGGTTGTCTCTGTCGCCTCGGTGAGACGAGCCAGAGTATAGGAGATTCGAGATCCCGACCTACCCAAAAGATTACCCTAACCCGCACCCCTCCGCAACAGAAATCTGGATCGGAAATTCCGCCGTAATTGTGCCGCCGGCGTCTCGCCGCCTGTAGCATGGGCGTCCCGCCCGCACCGTAGCGCATTTTGCTAAATTGCGGCCGTTGGTTCGGACGGCAAACGGACAATTTGGCAAAATGTCCTACGGACTAATGGAACCAAGCCCGAAGGCACGAAAGAATCCTTGGCGACCACCGCGTTTGCGGCGATACTGAGCGGTGCATGAGCGACCAGCCGAACAAGCGCCCCTGGTTCCAGTTCCGCCTGCTGGCCCTCGTGTGGTGTGCCACGGGCAGCCTATCCGGCTCCGGCACCGCCGGTTTGCTGTTGGCTGTCCGTGCGGCCGAGCAGGCGAACACGCAGCCCGCGTTTCCCCTCTGGGACGGCCACGAATCCATCGAACAGTACGCCAGGCGTGCCAACCTTCCGCCGACGAAGACGCTCGACCTCGGCAACGGCGTAAACCTGGAATTCGTCCTCATCCCCGCCGGCAAGTTCATCATGGGCACGCCGAAACCAAAGCCCGTGGACGAAGACGGCTTCCGCAAGAAGATCATCGCCGGCCGAGCCATCTTCGCACTGGGCGTCGGCGTCCTGTTGGTTTTCATCGCGACGGTCATCATCCGTGCCATCCGCCAGCGCCACAGGCCGCAGTATTCCCTGGCCAGATTCCTGGCGATGATCGTCGCGGCCGGCCTGGCCGTCCTGGGCGGCATGCACTGGTGGTATTCAATGCGCGCGCTGGCCCAAGCGCAGGCTGAGTACCAAGCGGCCGTGGCCCGCTACCGGGTTTCAGACGCTGATGAGAAGCCTGCGCACGAAGTCACACTCACCACGCCGTTCTATCTTGGGAAGTGGGAAGTGACGCAGGAACAGTACGCGCAGGTCATGGGCACGAACCCCAGCTACTTCAAGGGCGCGACCCTGCCGGTCGAGCAAGTGTCGTGGGACGACGCGCAGGAGTTCTGCAAAAAGCTCAGCGAGAAACCGGCGGCCGTAGCGCATTTTGCTAAATTGCGAGGCAACGAGTTCGGACAACAGCAATCTGGCAAAATGCTCTACAGCTTGCCCACCGAAGCGCAATGGGAATTCGCGTGCCGCGCCGGCAGCGCCACCAAGTATTGCTTCGGCGATAGCGATGCGAGCCTGGGCGACTATGCGTGGTACAGCGCGAACTCGGCCTCCAAAACCCATCCCGTCGGTCAGAAGAAGCCGAACGCGTGGGGATTGTACGACATGCACGGCAACGTCTGGGAGTGGGTCCAGGACCGTTACAGCGACAAATACTACCAGGAGTCGCCGCCCATTGATCCGAAAGGCCCGGAGACCGGTACAGGGCGTGTTCTGCGCGGCGGTTGCTGGGTTAATGACCCAGACTTTTGCCGCGCGGCGCACCGTGGCAGGTACGCTCCTGGTTACCGGTACGCATACTTCGGCTTCCGGGCCGCGCTGGACTTTTGACACTCTGTCCTTTGTTCTGTTACCCTTTGCCGTTGCCCCTTGTGCCCGCCCAGAAACCAATGACAAGTGACCAATGACAAGCGACCAATGACAAATGACCAATGACAAATGACTACTGACCGCGCCCCGTTCAATCGCAAATCGCAAATCGAAAATCGCAAATCCCCCGCCTCACGCTTCCTTCTGTGCCAACGCCTTCCCGAACACGAAGCCGGGGATGAGCAGCGCGACGCAGCCCGCCGCCAACGGCCACGCGTCCGTGCCCGCAAAGCCCAGGATGAGCCCCGCGTCCAGAAGGCAGATCCCCATCACGCCCGCGCGCACCAGGTCGCGCGCCGCCTGCGGCGTGCCCAGCCGGTTCAGGCGGTGCGACAGGAAGCTCAAGGTAAGCGCCAACGGCAGCAGCGCGAACCACGCCGCCGGCGAGCTGCTCAGCGCCGCCAGTAGGATCGCGCTCCCGGAGAAAAGCCAGCCCAGCAGAAACGCGCGCCGCTGCCCCCCGGCCTCCTCCTGCGCCGAAAACGCTGTCAGCCCCGCCGCGTAGATGCCGACGGCTATTGCCGGCGCCCACGGGGAATCGAGCGGCCCCGAATTCTCCGCATGAAAAACGAACTCCGCGTGCCCCGTCATGCCAAGCTGCACGTTCCAGAAGCGGCACAAGCCGAGCACCAGCGGCCCCATCAGCACGTTGCGCTTGGCGCTGAAATTGTACGTCATGATCGCGGCCGACAGCGCCGCTGCGCGCAGCAATGCCGGAAACCCGGCCCACCAGGCCAGGCCAACGCCCGCCAGCATCAGGATGAACGCGCAGGCAATCGCCCCGCGCACCGATACCTGCCCGGAAGGGATCGGCCGGTTCGGGCGGGTCTCGGCATCTTCCGCCCGGTCGGCGACATCGTTGAACGCCATGCCCGCCATGTACAGCGCGGCCGACGCGCCGAAGAGCGGCAGATAGCGCCGGAAGTCCGCGTCGCTCGACGGCGCCCAGGTCCGGCTGATGGCGTAGCCTGCAAGCACATCGGCGAGCGCCGTGAAGACGTTGGGCAGGCGGACCAGGCGCAGGTAACCACGCAGGCTAGGCATTTTCAGCCTACTTGTCGGGAATGGATTCGACGAGCGCTATGGCGATGGCTTCCACCGCTTCGCCCTTGCCCACCGCGTCCATGCCTTCACCCGTCTTGGCTTTGATGTTCACGCAGTGGCGCGGGATCTTCAGCGCGTCCGCAATCCGGCCGCTCATCTCCTGCTTCAGGCGCCCCAGCTTCGGCTGCTCGAGATGGATCGAGGCGTCCACGTTGACCGGTAGGTAATTGGCGCCCTTGAGCAGTTCCAGGGTCTCGGCCAGAAGACCGATGGAATCGGCATCCTTCCAATTGGGGTCGCTGTCAGGGAAGTGATGGCCGATGTCCCCCAGGCCCGCCGCGCCCAGGAGCGCGTCAATGACGGCGTGGGTCAGCGTGTCGGCGTCCGAGTGGCCTGCGGCCCCTTTGCCGAACTCCACCTGCACGCCGCCCAGGATGAGCTTTCTGCCGAAGACGAGTCTGTGCCTGTCGGTACCGATGCCGACGCGGATCATATCACACCCTCCTGTGCAGCTTAACCTGTAACCTGTAACCCGTTTCTATACACTGAACCCGGCGCTCTGTCGAGCGGCGAGCGCTTATTCACCGCGGAGACGCGGAGGGCGCAGAAAAAAGCAGGGAAACCACGGATGCACACAGATGAACTCAGATGAGGCTAGTCTGAAGTGTATCCGTGTTGATCTGTGTTCATCTGTGGTTCCACTCCATCTCTGCGTCCTCTGCGCCTCTGCGGTGAATAGTCCAGGTCAGGTTTCCGAGTCCCGCGCCGCAGGCTGCAGCCACAGCACCGCCAGCGCGGCCAGCAGCCACAGGATGTCCACCACCAGCGCGCGCAGGCCCACGCGCGTGGCCGCGTCCGTTCCGAAACAGCCGCACTCGATATCCAGCCCGCGGGCGAGCGCGGAGAGGATCGCCGCCGTGAACGTCGCGAAGAACAGCGTCGCCAGCAGCCCGCCCGCGCGCACCCACACGCCAAAGAACAGCAGCAGCCCCGCGCACACTTCGCACCAGGGCAGCACCACGGCCAGGATCTGGTTCGCCTGCGCGGGCATCAGCCGGAAGTTGGCGATGGTCTCGGCGAACGAATAGCCGGAACGCAGCTTCAGGAATCCCGCATAGAACAGCACGGCGCCAAGCGCCAGGCGCAGGAGCACCAGCACCGCCGTCTTGAGACGCTCCCTCGTGGCGGGGAGCGGGGTGGGGGGGAGGGCTTCGCTCGCGGCCGTCATGGCGCGGTCCTCTCCACCTGCAGGCCGGCCTTGACGTACGCGCCCCAGCCGCCTTCGAACACACGCACGTTCTCGTGCTTGAGGTCGCGGAGGAACCTCGCCACGCGGTCCGCGGAGGGGCAGTCGTCGCTTTCGCACAACAACACGACCTCTTCGGCGGCCTGCAGTATGGCGCTCAGGCTCAGCTCCTGGTAATGCGCCGCGAAGTTGTCGGACGGCGCGTTGAGCGCTCCCGGCGCGTGTTCCCGGTTGAACGCCGCCGGCGTCCGCACATCCAGCAGGAGCAGCGCTTTTTGCGAGGAGAGCAGCGTTGTGAACGCGGGCAGGCTGATGCGCGTGGCGCGCTCGGGCAGCGCGCCGGGGCCGTTGGCGGACAGCAGCGGCACCGGCTTGTCAATGAGGCGGTTGACGACGAGGCCCAGCGCGCCGGCGAAGGCCAGGACCGCCAGGGCGCGCAGGCATTCAGCTCTCCAGGTGGACGTTTCTTGTGCCCTGATGAGAAGGCCGGGGCTGGCGGCGGCGGGCGGGCTCATGGTCGCGGCGGGACCCTTTGAGGAGGCCGGTTCGGATCGGCGATGGTCCGCGGCCCGGGTCGTATCACGCGAAATGGTATCCGCAACGGCTGGGCCTCGGCATTCGTCTGCACCACGAACTCGCCGAACGGCTGGTCGCGGGCGAACACGTCTTTGAACTGGATGGTGAGCTTGGCGTTGCTGTCGTCAATCCGCTCCACGTTGTACTCCAGCGCCGTGCCTTTGTCCTCGGTCACTTTCTCCACGACAAGCCGGCCGGGCGTGAGGCGCTTGAGCCCCGTCTGGAAGGCGCCGACGCGGTGGTCCGCATCCTGCTTCGCCGTCAGCACCAGCGTGTTGGAGACGACGTCGCCCGTCACGCGCACGCTCACATGCAGCGGCATGACGGGAACGACGGGATGGTCGGTGAGTATTGCCGCGCCCTCGGTGATCGCGCCCGTCCGCGCGCTCAGCACCGTCGCGAGAATCTTGTAGCCGCTGCCGTCGGGGAGCGGCTCCCATTTGAACGTGAACTCCTTGTTCGAGGCGCTGACGGACTTGACCGTGAAGGGCTTGCCTTCCGCGTGCTTGATCGTCGCCTCCATGGTCTTGGACTGGTTCTTCGCCACCTGGTCGAAGTACAGCGTCTGCGGCTCAACGAAGAACACCTGCTTGACCTTGCCGCGGACGACCATTGTCGCGTGCAGGTTCTCCGGTTCGTCGGTGGTCATCGTGACGACGTAGCTCTCGGGGCGCCGGCCGCTCTGCCCAATGAAGGTTATCTTGAACTCCTCGGTCTTGCCGGCGGGGATCTTCTTGGGCGGCTGGTCCATTTTGAGGCAGGCGCAGTTCCCGCGTATGGTGGTGATGGTGATGTCCTGCGCGGTGGGGTTCTCGATCAGCGTGACTTTCTCGCGGCTTTCATTGACCAGGACCTCGCCGAAGTCAACGTCCGCGGGGACGATCTTCAGCGCCGACGGCGGGCCGGTCGGGATAACGGGCTTGGCTGCTGGCGCGGGAGCGGGAGCGGTATTGATGTTCTGCCCGGGGTTGGTCTGGGGCCTGGCCGGCGGCTCGACCGGCGGCGCCGGTGCCGGTGGCGGCAGCGCCGCGCCGCCCCACAGCACATACGCGGTGCACAGGCCCAAGGCGGCGGCACGCAGACAGGGCTGTTTCAAGAACCATGCGCACGGCCACTTCAGCCCTTGTCATTTCCCACATCGTCGTGTGGTCGATGTTCACCCCGAAGGGGTGCCGGATATTAGCCGGGGGCCGGCACGCCGCAGGCGTGCCGCGCCCCCGGAGAGCTGCGCGTTCATTGTCCCGCGCCCTGAAAGGGCGCCGGAGGCTGCGGGTCACTTTTGCGGCGCAGTATTGAGGCCTGCCGCGACAGGCTGGCCCACCCGCCGGTCCGTGGTAGGATCGCGCCATGCGCCTCGCACTGGTGGCGGTTTTCCTGGTCCTCGCGGTCCACGCCGGTGAGCCGCGCCCTTCCTATCCGCTCTGGGACGGCCAGGAATCCATCGAGCACTACGCCAACCGCGTGAACCTCCCGCCGACGAAGACCCTCGACCTCGGCAACGGCGTGAACCTGGAACTGGTGCTGATACCGGCGGGGAAGTTCATCATGGGGACGCCGGAGCCCGTGCCGGTGGATGAGGCTGGCTTCCGCAAGAAGATCATCGTCGGCAAGGCTTTCTTCGCCGTGGGCGTTGCCGTCCTGCTGGTTCTCATCGGAACCATCACCATCCGCGCCATCCGGCAACGCCGCCGGCTGCAGTATTCATTGGCGCGGTTCATGGTGATGATTGTTGCGGCCAGCGTGGGCGTGCTCGGCGGCATGCACTGGTGGTTCTCGACGCGCGCGCTGGCGCAAGCCCAGGCCGAGTACATAGCGACCTGGGCCCGTTACATGCGTTCATTCGAGACGGAGAAGCCTGCGCACGAGGTCAGGCTCACGACGCCATGCTACATGGGCAAGTATCCTGTGACGCAGGAGCAGTTCAAGCAGGTGACGGGCTCGGACCTCAGCAGCTTCAAAGGCTCGAATCTGCCGGTGGAGACGGTGTCCTGGGATGACACACAGGAGTTCTGCAAGGCTGTAGCGCGATCCTCCGGATCGCGTGGCGACCCGGCGGGTCGCCCTGCGGTCCGCCTCCCCACGGAGGCAGAATGGGAATACGCCTGTCGCGCCGGAACCACGACGAACTACTACACGGGCGACGCTGAGTCCGACTTCGGCCGGGCGGCATGGTACAGCCCGAACAGCAAGGGGAAGACTCATCTCGTTGGCCAGAAGAAGCCAAACGCCTTCGGTCTCCACGATACGCACGGCAACGTCTGGGAGTGGTGCCAGGATTGGCTTGAGGAGTACAAGGCGGGAGCGGTTGTGGACCCACAAGGTCCGCCCGAAGGCCAGTACCGCGTCATGCGGGGCGGATCCTGGTACAACTGTGCCAGGGACTGTCGTTCTGCGTGCCGTGCCTGGCGCCGTCCCGGCGACGGGGACTACATCACCGGCTTTCGGATGGTGGTGGCCCCGTAACGCCAACGATGAACGATGAACGATGAAGGATGAGCAACGCCCCTCACCCCTCGCCCCTTACTTGTGCCCCTTCGCAACCTTATCGGCGATGACCTTCTCGAGGAGCGCTTTCATGACGATCACGTAGGATCCGTTCGCGCCCGGCACCGCGCCTTTGACCAGCAGCAGGTTGTTCTCCGCGTCCACGCGCACGACCTGCAGAGCCTGGATGGTCACCCGCTCGGAGCCCATGTGGCCGGCCATTTTCTTGCCCTTGGGAACGCCCTTGTTGATGGATTGCTGGCGGCCCAGCCCGCCGGGCGCGCGGTGGCGCTTGGAGCAGCCGTGCGAAGCCGGCAAGCCGTGGAAGTGGTACCGCTTCATCACGCCCGCAAAGCCCTTGCCCTTGCTGGTGCCGGTGACGTCCACGTACTTGATGCTCTCCAGGACCTTCACCGTCACGTCCTCGCCCACCTTGTCTTCCGGCGCGCTGGCCAGACGGATCTCGCGGATCAGGCGCTTGGGGGGCGACGAAGCTTTCTCGAAGTGGCCCAGCAGCGGCTTGGAGGTGTTCTTCTCCTTGCCGTCGGCGAAGCCGAGCTGCAGGGCGAAGTAGCCGTCGGTCTCAGGAGTCTTCACCTGCAGGACCTTGCATGGCCCGGCCTCGATGATCGTCACGGGCACGCGGTTGCCGGACTCGTCCCACACCTGGGTCATGCCGACTTTGCGGCCTAGAATGCCTGTCGCTGAGGACATGGTCGGGAAACTCCTTGAGACGTGGCATGGGGGAATCCGGGGACATGTTAGACGTTCAACGTGTCCCCGGATTCCCCGCGCCACTTGGCTTTGGGCAGCGGTCCCGCCGGCCGTCTCACATGCGGCCGGGGACTTGCCCGGAACAAGGACGCATTACCATAACGACGCGCGGACGTAATGCAAGTGCGGGTCGGCGCACGAATCGCACGTTCGGAGCGTGGGGGCCGAAAAAACCGGCCTTCGCATTGCTGCGAAGGCCGGCCGGTGATTCTTCGGCTGTCACGCGCAAGAGGCCCGTCAGCCCCGGGACGATCCCCGGAACCGGCCGTCAGCCGTGATCAACGGATCCTTCTAGATCAGGCCCACTGGCGCGGCCGTAACAACGTCTGGGTTGTCAACGATGGTCCGTCAACAACGGTGTTGCCACAAGAGTACCGTCCTTTGTCACGCGGACAGCCACCTCCGGTCACCGTAGAGTTTACTACTGCTCACTGGACCACCTCCTTTCATCCGGGCCCCCCTGCAAAAACCTGGCCGCCTCGGAGAAGGCCGGCAGCCGGAGGCGCTCACTCAAGAGCGCGCGTTCGCGTCCGGCTTGCGGTTGACGCAGGTGCGATCTGGTCACGCTGACGAGCGTCCTCCGTCAGCACATGGTTCGCATTAAAGCATGGCGCGTGGCCGCTGCAAGGTGAAAAACTCCGGCGAAGCGTCCCGGAGTGCGTAGTGCTATTGTGGCAGCCTTATGCGGCTTCCCGTTACGTTCGTAGTTTGTCCTTCACACTGCGGCGCGTGTCGCGGAAGACCACGAACAACAAACCACGAACCGCGGCGCCAGGATTCCATCAGGCTTGCTGTTTGTTGTTCCGGAACCCGAAACCCGAAACCCGGAGCCCGGCGCTTTTGTGGGCGTTCGCAGTTGCAAGCGGGAGACCCTGCGTTTATGGTACTCGCCTTACCGTGCGGGGCGCCCGCCCCGGAAGTTTTTGCGAAAGGAGCCGGAAGGAAGCCACGATGGGTCATTCACTGAGTGCCGACAAACGGGAACGCCAGAATATCAAACGCCGCCGCCTCAACCGCGGCAACATGATCGCGCTGCGCAAGGCGGTCAAGGGCGTCCTCGCCGCCGCCAGCGCCGGCAATGCCGATCCCAAGGCTCTCCTTGCCAAGGCGTACGCGGCCCTGGACCGCGCCGCGCGCAAGCACGCCATTCCCAAGAAGCGCGCCAATCGCAAGAAGGCGCGTATCGCGCTGGCTCTGAACCGTGCGCAGAAGAGCGCCCCGGCGCAGCCGGCTGCAACCTGAGTACAGCGCCGCACGAATCGCTGGCCCATCCGAGCCGCGACCGTGAGGGAGCGGTCCCCTTGTGGTGCAGGCCTTTGGCCTGCCCCCAGCCAGGGCGGCTGCACTACAAACGCTTGCTGGCGCGCGGCTCCGCCCGATTTGAGACTTCCGCTGCCCGCGTCTGTAACCTGTAACCTGTAACTTGTAACTTGTAACCCGTATCAGTGCTGTCACGGTGCGTTGAGCGGCACCTGCTGCACGCAGATATCGCCCAGATCCCGGTACTTCGACTTCAACACGCCGCGCCGGAAACCGAGCGGGAAGAAGGCTTCGCGGATGGTCCAGCGGGTGATGCGCTGTTCCGGGTTGTCCTCAGTTTCCTGCCGCGTCCAATCCACGGGGACGGGGTGGCCCTCCACGTCAACCACCTGGAGGTCCTTGATGCTGTCCGGCGCGCTGCCCATCGGGAACACAATCTCCAGGCCCAGCACGGTGCGGCTGACGGTCTGGTTCTTGATCTGGGTCTGGACCTCATAGTCGTCCACGGCCATGATGACCTTGACCGAAGCCTTCATTGACGCCCCAAACAGCTTGTCGCGCAGCACGGGGAGGCCCCAGAAGCCGAGCGCGACCACCGCCACCACGACGGCGAGGAAGATCGCCATGCCCCGGTTCATGCTCGCTTTCTCCTTCCGCTGTTCCGCATCGCCGCGGGTCCGCTGCGTTGTCGAGACTGTCGGCCCGTGGACTGAGTGCTCATACGGCCGTGTGACATACAGGTAACCGCAGGCCGCAACACACGTCACACACGCCTTTGCCGTGCCGCTGGCTGCCGGCACCTGCCATGAAGTACGGTATGTGTGCGGCTTCCTGTTTCAAGTCTGGTTTCGGGGCTGGCGGCCACGCGCACGCGCACCTCGTGGCACGGCCTCGCGCCGGCGGTCAATCCACCTTCCTGACCACAGGGGGGCAAGCGTAGTCGCACCATTTCGCGGAGACGTCCCCGCGCTTCGCATCGCCACGGTGGAAGTAGATCCGGTAGCGGAACGTCAGCTCCGAACCCGAACCGAGCGCGTAATCGCCGCGCTGCAGCAAGCCGGCCTTGTACTGGCTCTGCCCGAACGGATTCGCCGCGAAGAGACCGTAGTCGCGCACGTGCCAGGGCGTCGGGTGGCGCAGGTTGAAGGGATGGTCCATGATGGCGATGCCCAC
>JAPLOD010000604.1 GCA_026692735.1 Planctomycetota bacterium
GAGTGACGGGTGACGGGCGACGAGTGACGAGTGACGAGTGACGGGTGACGGGCGGGGCTGGTAGCTGGCAAACGATAGACACACCGCGGTATAATGCGCGCGTATGGCTGAGACGCCCCCAGACGAAGCGGCCCAGCGGGACGGGGCTGTGTTATCGGCAATTGCCGCCGCCTTTCTGCTGCTGTCGCTCGTCTCAGCGAGCGTATCACTGCCGGACGACGATGCTCACGCAACAGAGACCCGCAGTTGGCTGGCGGTAGCTGTCGTTTCCGCGATCGCCGCAGTTGTCATCTTCGGATGGGCGGCGGTCCGCGTTCGCGCGCATATCTCGGGACTGTTTCGCGTCCGCCTGTGCTGTTCGCGCAGGAGGCTCGTCGTTCATCTGCTGCTTGTCGTGGTGGCGGCCGCGGGCACACACGCGGTGCTGCTCCACAGAGTTAGCGACTACTTCGTTGACGAGTTGAACCAGCACCGCCAGAAGGGTTACCTACGTGTGCCGCTGCCGCAATCTAGCTGGAATGCGGGCCGCCTCCGGAACCTAGCGGCTGGCGGAACATGGCGAGGGATTGACGTTTATCCGCAGCCGCCGGAGGATTTCACAGGGCCCTCGCAAGGCTATGAGTATTCCCACACGTGCAATGACTGGTACACGGAGCACTCGCTTAAGGTCGCGTTCCGAGCGATGATCGCCGACGCGGCGCGCGCCGGGTGGCCTGAGCCGGCGTTGCGCAACCAGGTCGAGGCCGCAGCGGCGAAGGCCGCCGAACTGGACGCGCTGCCGCCGCTGACGTTCTCGGAGGTTCGAAAAGCGGTCAAACGGCTCCCTGCTCTGGGCATACGCGGCCCTGACGACGCCGAAGGCTTTAGCGACTGCGAGTTGTATCTGACTGACTCAGGGGCTGCAGTGCCGCTTTTCCTCTTCTGGTCACAGGTCGAGGCGCTACGGGTCCAGGTTGACGGCCCGAAGCTGTGGCTGCGCGTGCGGGCGGACGAAGAGATCACCGTGCTCGTGGACACGCAGCGCCAGTTCTCAATCGAACTGGCGTACCCGAAGACTGGCGAAGAAGGGGGCAGGACGACACACGTTATGCACCGTTTTCACTCGCTGGCCGCATGTCTCGGCGCCATCGCCATCCCCTGGGCCGTCTTCTTTGCGCCGTTCTGTTACCTCACGCGACGACGGGCTGCGTAGAATTCAATGATCAGTTTCAGTGGCAAACCACGCCATGTTGGGCTAACCGCCAAGTGCGTTGCCGGACCGGTCTTTCGGGGAACGAGGTGACGGGCTACTCGTTGAGCAGCCGCCCAAGCGCGACGACGATAAGAAGCCGTGAAGACACGCCTCCCTTCACAAATCCCGCCACGCCTCGTCCTCCTCCGGACTGAGCCAGTCCTTCTTCAGGGATGACTCGCTCGCCGTCGCCGTCAGCCTGCCATCGCTCCGCAACTTCCCGGTAAGGAACCGGATGAAATCCAATACCTCGTCGAGCAGCGGCTCGGGGGCCTTTTCGATCTCTTCGAGTAGAGCTTCTTTCGTGCTCATGGGTCACCTCGCGTTCGCTACTCCCCACGCGGGTTCGGGGACGCGCACGAAACTTTCCGCCGCGGGCTTTCCCGCTTCACGCGAACAACTCCCTCTGGCCGGGCGCCAGGGCCGGCGCCTGCGGACCGCGCTTCCGCGGTCGCAGCACGCGCTGCATCATCAGGGCTCCTTCTTGGGCGTTCCGTAGAGATAATGGTCGTGGTTCGCCGCCAGGTCGTGCGGCAATGACGGATCGTCAACGGCGTTGTCGCCAATCCAATCCAACGCCGAGTACTCGCGAGTGCCAGCGCGGGCCTCAGCCAACTCGATCTGCACTTTCAGCGGTTTGTCCCTGGGGACATTGACCGGCTCATCCGGCACGATGTACTTCCCGTCGTAGTGAGCTGCAATCGCAATCATGGCGTCGCCTCCACGGGCTTGCACGCTCCCATGGTACTTCGCCGCAAGGCGGGTGCAAGGCGCCGTCCCGATGCTCCCCGTCGCCGTGTGCGGCTGCTGGTAGGCGGGGCTCGTAGCCCCGTTGGCGGGACTGAGAGTCCCGCCTACGGTGCGACGGCCGTTTCAGGTTCGCGGCTGCAGGCCGGCGAGCTTGAGGCGGGCCGCCTGGTACGGGGCATCGGGCGCGGCGCCGTCGTCTTTGCTGCGCAGGCCGAGCTGTTCGACGCCGCAGGGCTCGTCGGTAGTGCCGATCCACCAAATGTGGTCCAGGGGAATCCAGACGATGCCCGGCACGATGTCGTTGTGCTCGTACACCTCGACGGCCACCGTCATGTTGAAGATATCAACCTCGCCGATGCGCCGCACATTCAGGATGTAATCCGGCATGTGCATGAAGACGAACCTGGGCGCGAACTCCCCGCCTCGGACCTGCTGCAGCGTGACCAGTTTTTCGAGGATGGCGACGCGGGCCGCCGCCGGGGGAAAGCGCTCGCGGAGCAGCTCACGCCGGCGCTGCTGGTCCGCGACCGCCTGTGAGACGGGTTCCTGTGGCTGCGATGGTCCATCGCGCCGCGCTTTGGCTTTGGCTTGACGGGCTTTTCTGACCATGGGCCTCACACCTCTACAGGTTACAGGTTACAAGTTACAGGCTGCACGTTTCAGAACATCGCTGCGCACATCTGAAACCTGAAACCTGAAACCTTCACGCGCCCATCACCTCGGCCAGGTCCTTCTCCACGTCCGCGCCGACGGGCCGCAGATCGTATTTTTCCTGGAGGATCTTCATGATGTTCGGCGTGACGAAGGCCGGCAGATTGGGCCCGATGCGGATGCCCTTCACGCCCAGGTACAGCAGCGTCAGGAGCACGGCGACGGCCTTCTGTTCGAACCAGGAGATCACCACCGTCAGCGGCAGCTTGTTGACGTCGCAGTTGAACGCCTTGGCCAGCGCCAGCGCGACCTGGATGGCGCCATAGGCGTCGTTGCACTGGCCCATGTCCAGCAGGCGCGGGATGCCGCCGATGTCGCCGTACTCGTGGCCGCGGATGCGGTACTTGCCGCAGCCCAGCGTCAGGATCACGGTGCTGGGGGGCGCCTTGGCGGCGAAGTCGGCGAAGTAGTTGCGCCCCGGCTCGGCGCCATCGCAGCCGCCGATGACGAAGAAGCGCTTGATGGCCCCGCTCTTGACCGCGGCCACGACCTTGTCGGCCAGGCCGAGGATGACGCTGTAATGGAAGCCGATGGTGGAGTT
>JAPLOD010000605.1 GCA_026692735.1 Planctomycetota bacterium
GGGCGTGTCCGAGATGCTGGTGCCGATCTACCGGACCATCGTGGCGTTCGACCACGTCATGAACACCATCGCCGTCGTCCACCACGCCGATCCGGCGGCGGCACGCACTCCCGAGGCGGCGTACAAGGGCGCGCAGGCGGCGATCGAGAGCGTCGTGAGGTGCCTGCGCCAGCCGATGGTCGAGCCGCTCGACGAACTGGTTCCGCCGGCGCCCGTGGCGGCCGAAGACGTGCACAGCAATTTCGACCGCGCCGGCTACATGGCGGCAGTCGTGAAGGCCAAGGAATACATCGCCGCCGGCGACATCATCCAGGTTGTCCTCTCGCAGCGCCTCTCCTGCCGGACAAAGGCGGCGCCGTTCGAGGTCTACCGCAACCTGCGCGCCATCAACCCATCGCCATACATGTTCTACCTGCGCATGGGCGATCTCCATCTCGTCGGCAGTTCGCCCGAAGTGATGGTGCGCGTCGAAGACGGCCTCATCACCGTGCGCCCCATCGCCGGCACGCGCCCGCGCGGCAAGAACCCCGCCGAAGACGTCCGCCTGGCTCAGGAACTTCTCTTCGATCCCAAGGAACGCGCCGAACACGTGATGCTGTTGGACCTGGGCCGCAACGACGTTGGCCGCGTGGCCGATTTCGGCAGCGTCCGGGTGGATGAGCGCATGGTGGTCGAATACTACTCGCATGTGATGCACATTGTCTCCAACGTGTCCGGCCGGATGCGCAAGGACCTGAACGCCTTTGAGGTCTTCCGGAGCTGTTTGCCCGCCGGCACCGTGTCGGGCGCGCCCAAGATCCGCGCCATGGAGATCATTGACGAACTGGAACCCGACCGCCGCGGGCCCTACGCCGGAGCTGTCGGCGTCATGGACTTCAAAGGCAATCTCAACACCGCCATCGCCATCCGCACGTTCGTCATGCAGGAACGCCCCGGCGGCGTCTACGACGCGCACATCCAGGCCGGCGCGGGCCTGGTTGCGGATTCCGTCCCCGAGCGCGAGTATGAGGAAACGCTCAACAAAGCCCGCGCGCTCCTGCGCGCCCTGGCGGCGGCGGAGACACGGCTGCTCTGAAGGGGGAGTTGGGGCTGCGTGTTTTCGTGTTGCGCGTGTGCGAGGCGTGCCGCACAATATCATCCAGGAACGAAACGGCGGCGGCTGCCATGGCGGACCAAGAGGACATCGCACGGTTTCTGGAGACGCTGCACAAGCAACTGCCCGTTCTTTCCGAACGCTATGGAGTCGCTTCGCTCGGCCTGTTCGGGTCTTACGTCCGGCACGAGGCGCGTCCCAACAGCGACCTCGATGTACTCGTCCGCTTCCAGCGGACGCCGAGGCTGCTACGCTTCATCGAACTGGAGAACTACCTGACCGATCTGTTAGGCGTCCGCGTGGACTTGGTCATGGCCGAGGCCCTCAAGCCCCACATCGGACGCCGCGTTCTCGATGAGGTGCTGCCCGTATGAGCAGTCTTACCCCCCGCAACGGAGAATAGGGAAATGGCAAACATCGTGATCAATATCGGGAAGTGCGACCACCCAACGGGTGGGAGCCGGTGCTGTGGAGCGTGCAACCTTCACTCCGCCGCAGAGTACGGCCAATTGGAGTTTGTGAAGCTTCAGCTCGCAGCCGGCGCACCGGTCGATGCGCCAATGGGACCAGCAGGCTACCGACCAATTCATTTCGCGTGCGTCTCCAGCCCAATCCGGCCGAACAAGCCGGAGATCATAAGACTCCTTTTGTCTGCGGGCGCCAAGATCAACTCCCGCACGTCCGGCGGGCAGACGCCCCTGCACGTCGCGATATTGTGTAGCGCAGACTTGGCCGTTATCGAAGCCGTGCTCGAACAAGGCCCGGACCTTGAGATTCGCCAGGACGGCGCTGACAGATACACGCCTCTGCTGCTGGTGGCCGACTCCAGCTACGGCACAGCATCCCGGAGTCCGAAGGCGATTGCCGAGATGCTGCTGGCCAAAGGTGCCGATATTTCTGCAACTGTGGGTGGCAAGACAGCACTGGATATTGCCCGCGAGAGCTCTCGCCTCAAGGGCGAGTTATACGAGGAACTCGTCCGCTTCCTCCAAGGGAAAGCCGGAAAAGAGGTCACTATGTTGAGGAAATGCCCTCGGGAATGTCCTCGCTGCGGCGTGCAATACTCGAAAGACATGGTCCAAGCGTTCGAGAACACAGTCAAGGCGGGATTCAAGATGAACCTCACATGCGGCAATTGCGGGGCGTCTATGTTCATCGACGAGAGCCAGGTGCCGGCGGTTAGCGCCGCCAGCGCGGCCCGCGGACTGCCTAAGCGGGCATTTGTGGTGCTCATCTTCGGTTGGGGCTGCGAGGCCTTACGACAGACGATGCTCAGAGACAAAAACCCAATCATTGTCCTGGTGACGGCGCCGATAGCTGCTGACTTGCAGGCTCCAGCCATTGAGTTCGTCTCGGGATGGATCACGTTCTGCCATTACATACCGGCATGGCGCGGCAAGCGGACGCCGGAAGAGGAGTTCACAAGATGGTCTCGTCGTCTTCTGGGTGCAATGCCTCTCTCGCCTGCAGAATGCGGGAATCCGGAACTTACCTGGTTCAATGACGTCACCACGGCTGAGATCAATCTGAACCTGAAGTGGCCTAGTGTCCGCGGCGCCCTATGCCTTCAGGTCGCGCGTGCCCTGGAGGAGGCCTTCCTGAAATGCGGTGGCCGAAAACCCCTTGGGACTGGGTGTAGGATTGACCAAGCAGAACCGCGCCAAGAAGCACGTCAGGAGGGAGCGCGAAGACCCGACGCAGAACGACAAACGATGGAGAACGTACGCTCGTTGCGGCGGGATGCAAGACAATGCACAGTGTGTGGGGAGCCGCTTGGTTGGTTTGACAGGTTGCTCGGGCGGAAACACCACCCGCCGTGCTCCTCTATCAAGTTCAGACCAGGCTGCCCGAAGTGCGGATCGACGCATTTCACCATGGCTCACAAGAGGCCAGGCGACGGGACACGAGAGCCGAATCACTGTCAGAAATGCCAGCACGAGTGGTAACCGCGGGGCGGAAGCTGACCAAAGGCACCTTGGGAATGCTTCAGTTCCACTTCCAGGGCTGAGTTGTTCCCGTCTGGCCTTCTTGCGCACGGCGCGGAGGTCTCGCTTGCGCACGTTCTCACGCCTTTGCGGCGACCCGCTCGTTGCTGCGCAAGGACCTGCGTTCGCAGCGAAAACTGCACGCGCGGCAGCCAGCGCCGGCGCGGGGCGGGACGCGCGTTCCCAACAAGCTCAGGCGGCGCCTTGTTCTCCGTCGGGGATTCGTTCTGCATGCACGAGCCTTCCAAGGCTGATAACGCTCCCTCTTATACCCGCCGCGCCGCGGTCCTGCTACCGAACGCCGCGGTCGCCCCGCCGGAAATCGCAAATCGAAAACCGACAATCCCACCGCCGCTGGTATAATGCGCCGCGAGCGTGGGGCGGGTTGGCTCCTGGCTTCGGTCCGCGCGCTGAGCCAAGAGCCAAGAGCCAGGAGTTCTTCATGGCGGAAAGCCGGTTTATCGTCGGCATTGACCTGGGCACAACCAACTCCGCGCTGGCGTATGTTGACCTGAACGAGAAGGCCGAGAACCCGAAGGTCAACATCCTCGAGATCCCTCAGGTCGTGCGGCCCGGCGCGGTCGAGCCACGGCCGCTGCTGCCGTCGTTCCTGTATCTGCCCGCCGAGAACGAGCTTCCCGCCGGCAGCCTCGAACTGCCCTGGGACGAAAAGCGAACCTGCGCCGTGGGCGAGTACGCGCGCAGCCGCGGCAAGGAAGTGCCGGGGCGGCTGGCGAGCTCCGCCAAGTCGTGGCTCTGCCAGGCGGGCGTGGACAGGCGTTCGGCGCTGCTGCCGTTCGGCGCAACGGAGGACGTGAAGAAGCTATCGCCGGTGGAAGTCTCGACGCGGATCCTGCAGCACCTCGGCGAAGCATGGGACCATTCGGCCGGCAAGGGCCAGAAAGGCGGCAAGCTCAAGCAGCAGCAGGTTCTCCTCTGCGTGCCTGCCAGTTTCGACGCCGCCGCGCGCGACCTGACCATGGAAGCGGCGAAGGCGGCCGGCTTCGACGACGTGTCGCTGCTGGAAGAGCCGCAGGCCGCGTTCTATTCATGGCTTGAATCCACGCACAACAAGTGGCGCAAGCAGGTCGAGGTCGGCGATCTGGTGCTGGTGGTGGACGTCGGCGGCGGCACCACCGATTTCAGCCTGATCGCGGCGGCCGAAGAGAAGGGCGCGCTGACGCTGCACCGCATCGCGGTGGGCGAACACATCCTGCTGGGCGGCGACAACATGGACCTGGCGCTGGCGCACGCCGTGGCGGCCCGCTTGGCGGAAGACGGCACGAAGCTGGACTCGTGGCAACTGCGCGCGCTCGCCCACGGCTGCCGCGAAGCCAAAGAAAAGCTGCTCAGCGATTCGCCGGCCGCAAAGAAGGACGGAACGAAAGACGAATACCCGCTGGCAATCCTGGGTCGCGGCAGCAGCGTGGTCGGCAGAAGCATCAAGACGAAGATCACGCGCGACCAGGTGACGGAAGCGATCCTCGACGGTTTCTTCGGCCTGTGCAAGCCGACGGACAGACCCGTGCGCACCATGCGTACCGGCTTGCAGGAACTCGGCCTGTCCTACGCCGCCGATCCGTCAATCTCCAAGCATCTCGCGCGCTTTCTGGCGAAGGAAAACCTCAGCACTGAGCGTGAGCTGCCGGTAACACTGAAAGGTAACGTGTTCGTACATCCGACCGCCATTCTCTTCAACGGCGGCGTGATGAAGGCGAGTGCACTGTGCAGTCGCATTGTGCAGCTTCTGAACGGCTGGCTGAAAGACGAAGGTTCCGAGCCGGCGCGCGTCTTGCCCGGCGTTGATCTGGACCTGGCCGTCGCGCGTGGGGCGGTGTTCTACGGTCTCAGCACGCGCGGCAAAGGCGTGCGCATTCGCGGCGGCGTGGCGCGCTCGTACTACATCGGCGTTGAAGCTTCCATGCCCACGGTGCCCGGACACAAGCCGCCGACCAAGGCGCTCTGTGTGGTGCCGTTCGGGATGGAAGAAGGCACTGAGGCCGAAGTCCCGGGGGCGGAGTTCGGCCTGGTTGTCGGGGAGCCGGCGCAGTTCCGCTTCCTGTCCTCGACGACGCGCCGCGACGACCGCGTGGGCAGCATCCTGGAAGACTGGGAGGACACCGTGGCAGAGCTTGCGCCCATCGAAGCGAATCTGCCTCCGACGAAGAAAGCCGCGGCGGGAACGCTGGTGCCCGTCAGGCTGCGCTGCAAGGTGACCGCGGTCGGCACGCTGGAGCTGTGGTGCCACGAGCGCGATGGCGCGGGGAAATGGAAGCTGGAACTGAACGTGCGAGAATGAACGACCGAACCGCCAAGACGCCGAGAACGCCAAGGGAACTACCGTAACAGTATGTGGCGGCCGAAGCGCGTTGATGGATCGGACAGAAAGGTGTTCCGCACTCATGCCGGCAAAAGCGGACTTCTTCGAACAGGCGGAACTGCCGCCGCTTCGTGACCGTTTGCGCGCTGCGCTGCTCGAAGACCTCGGAACTGCGGGCGATGTGACATCGCAGGCCGTCGTGCCGCAGGGCAGAATGGCGCAGGCCGACGTGCTCGTGAAAGCCAATGGCGTGCTGAGCGGCGTGGAACTGCTGCGGGAGATACTGCCGCTGGCGCAGGAACTCGTGCGTCCGCGGCACTGCACGGAGCAGCACGACGTGCGCGTGTCAATCCTCAGGAGTGATGGCGCGCACGTTGCGAAGGGCGACGTCGTGGCAAGCATGGCCGGCGAAGCACGCGTCCTTCTGGCCGCAGAACGCCTGTCGCTGAACTTCCTGTGTCATCTGTCGGGGATCGCTACGCACACTGCGCAGTATGTTGCCAAGGTCGCTCACACCAAGGCGAAGATCGTAGACACGCGCAAGACGACGCCGCTCTGGCGCGACCTCGAAAAGCACGCCGTGACGTGCGGCGGCGCGGAGAATCACCGGCGCGGTCTGTACGACATGATCCTCATTAAGGATAACCACCTGGCGCTGTGGGGCGTGCTGGATCCCGCCGGCGCAGTGCGCGCCGCACGCGAGAGATTTCCGCAGGTTGCGATCGAAGTGGAAGTGACGGACGTCGCCGGACTCGCGCACGTGTGCGCGCACTCGCAGCCGGACATGGTGCTGCTGGACAACTTTTCGCTCGGGGCGTTGCGTGAGGCAGTGCAGTGGCGCGAACACTTTTTTTCGCGCGAAAAAAAAAGTTTTTCTCGCGGCCCGCTGCTGGAAGCTTCCGGCTGCGTCAACCTGGAAAGCGTGGCGGCGATTGCAGAAACGGGAGTGGACCGAATCTCCGTCGGCGCGTTGACGCATTCCGTCACAGCGCTGGACATCTCGCTGGAGTTAAGACTGTGAAACGCTGCGCGTGCTACGAATTGACCTTCCCGTATCAAGTATCTATAAAGTGGCGGTTAGCAACCGGTTAAGAGAGGCCATTTGGGGGAGGAGAATTGGTAGCACGAATGGGCGTGTGAGCGCATACGTAAAGAGCGGCGCGCCGCTCCCGTAAGCCGCTGAATCCGCGAACGTTGCAGCTTTCCCGGCCTTTGTTCTTTTTTTTTTTGACACGCGACCTTTCCTCATAGAATGCGGACACCAAATCCACTTGAGTCCGGATACGTTCCGTATCCGTCTGCGTTTTGGCAAGTGCGCGTTGTGTGCGCTGGACGGCTGTGTTCAGTGTAGCGGGGTTGCTTGCTGTGCCAGAAGTTGCTACCGATGTGTGCGCCGGCATTCTTCAGCACGTTCGTGCGGTTGTCAGTCCCGACTGCTACCAGGCCT
This sequence comes from Planctomycetota bacterium, assembly GCA_026692735.1. Lineage (GTDB taxonomy): Bacteria > Planctomycetota > SZUA-567 > H5-PLA8 > H5-PLA8 > JAPLOD01. The sequence goes on from JAPLOD010000605.1 coordinate 6,846, forward strand.
GGTTCAAAGACTTGACGGTCCTCGACGTCAGCAATGGCGTCGTGCACATGGCGGCGCCCAATCGCTTTGTGCGACAGTGGCTGGAAGCTCACTATAGGCAGGAACTGCTGACTGCGGCGGCAGAGCTGCTGCCCGAGGTTCACAATGTGGCGCTGACGACGGCCACGGCCGCGGCCGATTCCGCGGTTTCCCTGGCGCAAGTGCTGGAGAAGACGCTGCCCTCCTTCAGCACCGACGGCAGAGACTCGTCGCTCCCGGAGCGAGACGGCCGCACTCCGCGCCGCGACACGCACCGTGTGGCGCCGCTGTCGCCCAAGTTCAGGCTTGAGAGCTTCATCGTCGGCAAGTCGAACCGCTTGGCGCATGTTGCGGCGCAGAGCGTCGTTGAGTCGCCGGGGCGTGTCTACAACCCGCTCTTCCTGCACGGTGCACACGGCCTCGGCAAGACGCACCTCATGCAGGGCATCGCCCATGCGTTGCAGGAACGCACTCCGCCGGCGAACGTTATCTACCTTTCTTGCGAGGAGTTCACCAACGCGTACGTGTGGGCGGTCCAGAACAGGCGACTCGACGCTTTCCGCGAACGCTTCAGGAACTGCGACGCGCTCCTGATGGACGACGTGCAGTTTCTCGCCGGCCGCGAGAAGACTCAGGAGGAGTTCCTGCACACATTCGACGCTCTGCGCCAGGCTCATAAGCAAGTCGTGCTCTGCGCCGACGCCGCCCCGCGTGACATCAAGCGCCTCGACCCCAAGCTCGTGACCCGCTTCCAGTCGGAACTGGTCGCGCGCCTGGAAGCCCCGGACGTTGCGTTGCGCATGGAGTTGGTGCGCGAGAAGGCCAAGACGCGCGGCATGCATCTGGCGCACGATGTGGTGGAGCTGCTCTCCGCCCACATCGAGAACAACGTGCGCGATCTGGAAGGCGTCGTCTGCAAGTTGATGGCGCTGGCCGCCGCTCGCAGAGACGACTGCACTCGTGCCTCTCCAGGTGCGCCCGGCTCCGCCGTCAAGGAAGCCGGCGCGGTGGCGCTGGATCGCGAACTGGCCCTGGTCGCGCTGCGTGAGCTCGGCTACCTGCGTTCCGGCCCTCCGGCTCTGGCTGACGTCCTCGAGGCCATCGCCAAGCACTACGGTGTCACGGCCGACGATCTTCGTTCGGGCAAACGCCACGCGCGGCTGGTTCAGGCCCGCCACGTGGGCATGTATCTTTCCAAGCTGCTGACCTCGCAAGGCGTCGCGGAGATCGGCCGCTTCTACGGCAACCGCGACCACGCCACCGTCCTGCACGCCTGCGGCAAGATCGCCGACCAGTTGAAGCGCGAAGAGAACCTGCAGAGCGAAGTTCAAAGGCTCAAACAGGTGCTGGGAAGATAATCCCGCCCGCGCCGTGGATGTCCAGGTAGAGACCATCCAGGGGCAAGACCGCGGCAATGCGGTCAAGAAGCTCCGTCTTCAACGCCGCATAAGTCTCCGCCTTCACGCGTCCGCCGGGAAGAGCGTTCGCGTGCAGGCAGGGGAAGAAAGCGAGGCCCGTTAGCCCGCGGAAGACCCATCCCGGCAGGAATGGATAGCGCCGGCTCATCTCCTCGCCGCGCAGGACGGTGAAGTCCTCGATGGCGGCGAACAGCGGCGAGAAGGTGCAGCTTTCGATGGCGATGCCGCCAATGCCGATGCGTTTCATCCTGGCTCCCTACGTAGACTCTCGCCGTGGCACTTGTGGCGCAAGTGAAATTGTGGTATGTGGCGCGGCGCTCAAGCACAAGCTGGTCTGGACTCTTCCCAGAGCGGCTCGGAGGACATGTGACGCATTTCTCATGGGCTCTTGACGGCTCGATCGTCGGCGTCTACCTCCTGGCCACCATGATCGCCGGCATCATGGTGCGGAAATACGTCGGCAAGGTGGAGCATTTCCTCATCGCCGGCCGCGAGATGAACCTGTATCTCGGCATCGCGTCGCTGGCGGCCACGGAGTTCGGCGTCGTCACCTGCATGTATACGGCGCAGGCGGGCTACAAGTACGGCTTTGCCGGCGCGACGCCGGGCCTTGTCATGGCGGTGGCGATGTTCGTTGTGGGTTGGACGGGCTTCTGCGTCAAGCCGCTGCGCGATTCGGGCGTGATGACGATCCCCGAGCTGTTCGAGAAGAAGTTCGGGCCGGGCGTCCGCTGGCTGGCCGGCGTGGTCATCGTGCTTGGCGGGCTGCTGAACATGGGCGTGTTCCTGCGCATCGGCGGCGACTTCCTGGTTCTCGCCTGCGGCCTGGACGCGAGGTACCTCGAGATCACCATGACGGTGCTGCTGGTGGCCGTGGCGGTCTACACGATCCTCGGCGGCATGCTGTCCGTGCTGGTCACCGATTTCCTGCAGTTCGTGGTTATGAGCATCGGCCTGATCGTCGTCACGGCGCTCATCCTCTGGAAGGTGGGCTGGTCCACGCTGGCGAACACGGTCCAGACGCACTACGGCGACGGCGGGTTCAACCCGTTCGTCCACGCGGGCATGGGTTGGGAATACGTCGCCTTCAACTGCCTGCTGAACCTGGCGGCCGTGCTGACGTGGCAGACGACGATCGCCCGGCTGCTGGCGGCCAAGGACACCGCGACGGGACTGAAAATATACACGCGCACGAGCTTCTTCTTTGTGTGCCGTTTCCTGATCCCGGGAGTCTGGGGCGTCGCCGCCCTGACAGTCCTGGGTTGGGCGCCTCTCACGGCGCTGGATGCCTCGACCGAATTGGACCAGCTTTCCCCCGTGGTGCGGCAGAAAGTCGAAGCCTCCCAAGCGCCCAACGCGCTTGCCATTGTCGCAACAGACGAGGCCTACGCCAAGCTGTCGCCCGATAAGCAGAAGTACACGCTCACCAAGGCTGAGGCCGATTCGATTCCCGAGGGAATCCGCACCAAGCTCGACAACGTCTCGCTGCATGCGATGCCGCGCTTTCTGAGCACCTTCGTTCCCATCGGCCTGATGGGGTTGCTCATCGCCGCGATGCTCGCCGCCGACATGTCTACCGACTCGTCGTACATGCTCACCTGGGGCAGCGTCATCTACAACGACATCATGGCGCCGCTCCACAAGCGGCGGTGGTCCGAGAAGAAGGGCCTGCTCTGGAACCGCTTCATCGTCGCCGGCATCGGGATTTTCCTGCTCGTCTACGGGCTCTGGTACCCCCTGAAAGGCGACCTGTGGACGTACCTCGGCCTGACGGGCACGATCTACCTGGCGAGCATCTCGGTGCTGCTGATCGCCTGCTGCTACTGGAAGCGCGCGAACAACTGGGGCGCTTATGGCGCCATCATCGCCGGCGCAGCGTTCCCGGTCGCGTACCTCATCATGGAGAAGATGGACGGCACCAAACCGTTGACCGACCAGATTGGCCCGTATTACTCCGGCATCGCCGCCTACGTCGTCACCGGCCTTGCGATGGTCGTGGGATCGCTTCTGAAGCCTCAGTCCAGTGTATCCGATAATGGAGCACAACCATGATTGCCCAGACATTCTGGCTGGTCCTGGTCATCGCCTGCGTAGTCTGGTATTCCACCATAACCGTCTACGTGGCTGTGAAGGGCGCCATGGACATCTCTGGCATGCTGGCGCGCCTGAAGGCGCAGCAGGGCGACCCGGACGCTTGAGCCGCACTAGCCCGCCGTCGCCACGGCGTATTGTGAGGGCCTCCTTCCATGCCCGGCGCGCACATGACCGTTCGCTGTCTCGCCACGGACGTGGCGTTGCTGCTGACCGCACTGTCCCTTGCCTTGGAGGCCGCCGAAATGCCCGCAACCGAACAGTTGGCTCTCATCCCGCAACCCGCGAAGGTCGAGCGCGCCGCAGGCCAATTCGAACTGACCGCGCAGACCGCCATCGTGGCGCGGCCGGGTGCCCAAGCCGAGGCCGAGCGGCTCGCCGCCGCG
>JAPLOD010000606.1 GCA_026692735.1 Planctomycetota bacterium
ATCGTGCTGCTGGTGCGGCCGAGCGGGCTGCTGGGACGGCCGCCGAGCGACAGGCTGTGAGCGGGCAGAGGCAAGGATGGAATTCGACAGGCTGATATCCTTTTGGGGCCACCACTTCATCATGCTGGCCATCTGGCTGACGCTGACGCTGTCGCTCAACCTCATCAACGGTTTCTGCGGGCTGTTCTCGCTGGGGCACCACGGGCTCTGGGCCGTGGGCGCGTATGCGTCGGCTGCGACCACGCTGTACATGGGCCACCAGGTGATCCCGGTTGACGGCAGCCTGCCGTACTGGGAGCCGACGTGGTTTTCGTTCTGCCTCAGCTTCCCTGTCGGCGTCGGCGTCGCGGCGCTGTTCGGCCTGCTGGTGGGGGTGCCGTGTCTGCGGCTGCGCGGCGACTACCTGGCGATCGCCACGCTGGGGTTCAGCGAGATCGTGCGCAACGTGGTGCAGAACTCGGAGAAACTCGGCCAATCGCTGGGGATGTCCTTCCCCAACATCGTGCGGACGACCGTCAAGGAGCGGCGGACATCGTACTTCATCTTCCTGCTGCTGGCGTGGGCGGTGGTGGCGGTGACGCTGCTGGTGCTGCGCAACCTGGTGCATTCGACGCACGGGCGGGCGATCCGCGCGATCCGGGACGACGAGCGCGCGGCGGAATTGCTGGGCGTGAACCTGACGCGCTACAAGGTGCTGGTGTTCGTGATCGGCGCGGCGTTCGCCGGCTTGGCGGGGGCGGTGTTCTCCGGGTACAACGCGCAGGTGACGCCCGAGCACTTCAAGTTCGAGGTGGGCGTGCTGATGGTGGTGATGGTGGTGCTCGGCGGCATGGGCAGCTTCACGGGGACGATCCTGGCCACCGTGCTGCTGTACTTCGCGCCGGTCCTCCTGGCGCTGTGGCTGCCTGCCACGAGGATACCCGTGTTCTACGATCCGACGCAGGGCGGGTGGGTACACCGGGAGGTGAAGGAACTGTGGCAGGTGCTCTTCTCGCTGCTCCTCATCGTGGTGGTGGTGGTGCGGCCCGAGGGGATCATGGGCGGGTATGAACTGCGGTGGCCGTGGCGCCGGAAGAGGAAAGAGGAAAAGGCGGCCAAGAGCCGGTTGCCGACGGTCAGCGGCCAGGAGCGAAAAGAAAAGAACCAGGAGCCGAGAGCCAACAGCCAACAGCCGTTGCTGGTCGCGCGGAGCCTGAACAAGCACTTCGGGGGACTGTATGCGGTCTCGGATTTCTCAATCAGCCTGACGCCTGGCGAGATCGTGGGGCTGATCGGGCCCAACGGCGCGGGGAAGACGACGGTCTTCAACCTGCTGACGGGGGTGTATAAGCCCGACGGCGGCCAGATCGAGCTTGGCGGGACCTCGCTGGTCGGGCTATCGCCGGACCGGGTGACCGGGCGCGGCATCGCGCGCACGTTCCAGAACATCCGGCTTTTCGGTCAGATGACGGTGCTGGAGAACGTGAAGGTTGGATTCCAGGTGCACAACACAGCGGGGCTGGCGAGCACGGTGCTGCGCGGGCGGGCGTTCCACGACGAAGAGGCGCGCGTCGAGACTGAGGCGCGGGAACTGCTGCGGCTGCTGGGACTCGAGGAGCACGCGGAGACCTTGAGCCGCAATCTGCCGTACGGCCAGCAGCGGAAACTGGAGATCGCGCGCGCGCTGGCCACGGCGCCGAAAGTCCTGCTGCTCGACGAGCCGGCGGCGGGGATGAACGACAGCGAGTCGGCGGCGCTGCGGGAACTGCTGCTGCGGATCCGCGAGCGGTACAACCTGACGATGCTGGTGATCGAACACGACATGCCGTTCGTGATGGGACTGGCCGGCCGGCTGCTGGTGCTCGACGACGGGTTGACCATCGCGGAAGGCACGGCGGCGGAAATCCGCACGAACCCGGCGGTGATAGAGGCGTATCTGGGCGTTGAGGCCGGCGTGTAGGGAACAGCGACTACGGCCGCTTCAGGATGGCGTCAATGCGCGCGAGTTCGTCGGAGCCGAACGCCGCGTTGGCGAGCGCCTTCACGTTCTCCTCGATCTGCTCAACGCGGCTGGCGCCGATCAGGGCCGATGTCATCCGCTGATCCCTGAGTACCCAGGCGAGCGCCATCTGCGCCAGCGTCTGCCCGCGCGTCTTTGCCAGCGGGTGCAGTTTGCGGACCCGCGCCAGCTTGTCCTCCGTAATCGCCTGCGGCTTCAGGCCGCCGGGGGGCGTGGCCGCGCGCGCCTGGGTCTGTTCGGCGGAGTAAGAGGAGATGCCGGCGTAGAGCGCTTTGCCCTGGCGCACCGCGTGCGCGAGCGCGCTCATGGTCTCTTCCGGCGGCGTGTCGGGATCGGGGCGGTGCGAGTAGAAGATGTCAACGTACTCGAGGCCCATGCGCCGCAAGCTCTGGTCGAGGCTGGCGAGCAGGTACTTGCGCGAGCCCCACTCGCCGTACGGGCCGGGCCACATGAGGTAGCCTGCCTTGGTGGAGATGACCAGTTCGTCGCGCAGCCCCGCGAAGTCGGTGTTCAGGATGCGCCCGAAGTTCTCTTCGGCCGAGCCCGGGGGCGGGCCGTAGTTGTTGGCCAGATCGAAGTGCGTGATGCCGAGATCGAAGGCGCGCCGGAGCATGGCGCGCTGGTTCTCCAGCGTGTCCACGCCGCCGAAATTGTGCCACAGTCCCAGGGAGATGGCCGGCAGCTTCAGGCCGCTCTTGCCACACCGCCGGAACGCGGCTTTCTCATAGCGTTGCTCGCTCGGGCACCAGCTCATGTCTTTCCTCCTCGTGGTATGGCCGCCTTGCACTTTCGCGGAGCATGGACGGGACGCCCATGCTACGAATGATGACAGGATAGGTCAAGACTTCGGCCGCTTCGGTCAACCTCATTTCCTTTTGTAAAGATGCGCGGCGTGTATAATCTTCGCCTGGCGTTCCGGACGCAGCGCTTGTCGCGGTATTGCAGGACCTTTCGCATCGGAGGTCAGGCCATGAAACGTGTTGCACTCACCGGCGTGTTGAGTCTTGCGGGCGTGGCGCTGTGCGCGGCGCTCCTGGCGACCGGCTGCGGGACGGCCGACAAACCAGGCGGCGCGACGCCGGGCACGGCGCAAGGCGGCGGCAAAGCCGAGAAGACCTTCGTCATGGTGCCGAAGGGCGTGCATCCCTACTATGAGCCCTGCTACGACGGCTTCAAAGACGCGGGCGCCAAGCTGGGTGTGAAGGTGGACTTCTGCGCGGCCAAGGAGTTCCAGGTCGCACAGCAGGTGCAGATGATCGAGAACGTCATCGCGCGCAAAGTGGACGGCATTGCCATCTCCGCGCTGGACGACCAGGGACTCGGGGCCGTGATCGAGGACGCCACGAAAGCCGGCATCAAGGTCATCACGTTCGATGCGCCGGCGCCCTCGTCCAAGGCGCTGTGCTACATCGGCACGGCGAACGAAGCGGCGGGGTACGCGGGCGGCGAAGCCGTGGCCGCGCTGATGAACGGCGAAGGCGAGATCGCGGTGCTCCAAGGCGGCCTGGCCGCCCCGAATCTCAATGACCGCTACAAGGGCTTTGAGAAGGCGCTGAAAGAGAAAGCGCCGAACATCAAGATCGTCACGCGCGAAGACACCGAAGGTAAAGCGAACGTCACGGCCGACAAGACGGAAGCACTGCTGCGGGCCTACCCCAAGCTGAAGGCGATCTTCAGCGTTTCGGCGGAAGGCGTGCCCGGCGCGGTGGCAGTGCTGAAGGACGCGAAGCAGACCGACAAGGTCCTGCTGGCCGGCTTCGACGATCTGCCGGACACGTTGAAAGGCATTCGCGACGGCTCGGTCAGGTTCTGCATCGTCCAGCGGACGTACCTGATGGGCTGGCTCGCCGTCGAGAAGCTCCTGGACGCCTGTAACGGCAAGGAAGTGCCCAAGCTGATTGATACGGGCGTGATTATCGTCAACAAAGAGAACGTGAACACGTACATGCAGGACATGAAGAAGGCGGCCGGCAAGTAGGCGAGGGGGCAGGTATTCCGTGACGGCTCAGCGGGGAGTGGCTTCGCTTCTACGGAAGAAGGAGGCCGGCATCTTTCTGGCGCTGATCGCGCTGATGATTCTCATCACGCTGTTCAACCGGGATTTCGCGAGCCTGGCGAACCTGTCGAGCATCTGCCGGCAGGTGGCGTACATCGCCATCGCGGCGCTGGGCGTCTTCGTCGTGATCGTGACCGGGGGGATTGATCTTTCCATTGCGGGGACCGTGGCGCTGTCCGGTGTGATGTGCGGCTGGGCGCTGGCGACGACGCAACACCGTTACCTGCCGCTGCTCGAACTGGGCCCCGTGGTGGCCGTTGCCATGGGATTGCTGGCCGGGGCGCTGGCTGGAGCCTTCAACGGCGCGATTGTGTGCTATCTGGGCGTGACGCCGTTCATCGTGACGCTGGGCAGCATGTGGATGGCCAAGGGCCTCGTCCAGGTGCTGACGGGCGGCGAATCGCTGCTGGGCATCCCGGCGGGGTTCATCGAGGTCGGCAACTGGATCCTGTTCCCCGTCATCGTGCTGCTGGCAGTGGCGGTGGGGGCGCACATCAGCCTGACCTACACGGCGTTCGGGCGGCGTCTGTATGCGATCGGGGGAAACGAAGAGGCCACGCGCCTGTCGGGCATCAACGTGCGGCGGGTGAAGTTCATGGCGTACGTGATCTGCGGCGTGCTCAGTTCGATCACAGGCATCCTGTACGTTGCGAAGTTCCGTTCCGCGCTGGCCGAGCCTCACCAGGGCATGGAACTGGATGCGATTGCCGCGGCGGTCATCGGCGGGACAAGCCTGATGGGCGGCGAAGGCAGCGTGCTGGGCGTGCTTATCGGCGCCATGGTGATGGGCGTGATCCGCAACGGCCTGGTGCTGGTGCGGGTCTCCTCGCACTGGCAGCAGCTCATCATCGGCGCCATCATCGTCCTCGCGGCGATCCTCGACGTGATGAGAAGCAGACGGAAGTAGGGGGCAGCACGTGGGCGAAGTCCTGCTGGAGATGCGGAACATCTCCAAGAGCTTTCCGGGCGTCCAGGCGGCATCAGCATCGTCTTCCAGGAATTCAACCTGTGCCCGAACCTCTCCGCCATGGAGAACCTGTTCCTCGGCAACGAAGTGAAGGGCCCGCTGGGGTTCCTCTCATACAGTCAGATGCGCCGGAAGGCCAGCGAGGCATTCCGCAACCTGCGGACGGCGATTGACCCCGCGGCGCTCGTGAAGGACCTCGGCGTGGCGCAGCAGCAGATGATCGAGGTCGCCAAAGCGCTCTCGCACAACACGAAGATTCTGGTGATGGACGAGCCGACATCGGCGCTGGCGGAGAAGGAGATCGAGAGCCTGTTTGCCATCGTACGGGAGCTGAAAGGGCGGGGCATCTCGATCGTCTTCATCTCCCACAAACTCAACGAAGTGATGGCCATCACGGACCGCGTGGTCTGCCTGAAAGACGCGGAGAACTCGGGCGAAGTCGAGACCAAGGCCACGAACGAAGACGGCCTGGTGAGGCTGATGGTCGGCCGCGATCTCGACCACATGTACACGCGCCGCAAAGGGAAACCGTCCGACGACATCGTGCTGGAAGTGCGGGACCTCTCGGGCCCGCCGGCGATCAAGAACGTGTCCTTCAAGGTGCGGAAGGGCGAGATCGTGGGGCTGGCGGGACTGATCGGCGCGGGGCGCACGGAACTGGCCAAGCTGCTGATGGGCGCGGAGAGGAAGACCGCCGGGACGATCGTCCTGAACGGCAGGGAAGTGCGCATCGGCCACCCGGCGGACGCGGTGCGGGCAGGGATCGGCTACGCGTCGGAGGACCGCAAGCAGCTTGGGCTCGTGCTGCCGATGACGGTGCGCGAGAATACCACGCTGGCGGTCCACGGGAAGATTCTCAACCGCGCCGGCCTCATCAGCGCCGGGAAAGAGAACGAGATCACCGACAGGTACATCGAGCAACTGCGCATCAAGGTCTCCAGCCGCGAACAGGTGACGCGGAACCTCTCCGGCGGGAACCAGCAGAAGGTGGTCCTGGCCAAGTGGCTGGCGATCCTGCCGCGGGTGCTGATCCTGGACGAGCCCACCCGCGGCATAGACGTCGGGGCGAAGGCGGAGGTCCACAAGATCATCGCCGACCTGGCCGACGAGGGCGTGTCCATCCTTGTGATCTCGTCCGAGCTGCCGGAGATACTCAACATCTCCGACCGCATCCTGGTCATGCACGAAGGCCGCCTGACGGGCGACATGCCGCGGGAAGAGGCGTCGGAAGAACGGGTCATGAAGGCGGCGGTGTCGTAGGAGGAAAGGGGACATTCATGTTTTTACGGCTTGCGGGGCAGTAGCGCGGTCAATACAGTGCGCGCATGCCAAGAACAGCGCGCGCAGCGGTCGGAGACATGGTGTATCACGCGCTCAATCGCGGGAATGGCCGCGCGCAAGTGTTCCACGACAAGTTCGAGTACCAAGGCTTCGTGGACTTGATGGGGGAAACCTGCCAACGGGAGCCGGTGCGCGTGCTGGCCTATTGTCTGATGCCAAACCATTTTCCTCTGGTGTTGTGGCCCGCCAAGGATGGCGGCTTGAGCCGTTGGATGCAGCGGCTGCTGACCGCGCAGGTGCGACGGTATTACCGGCGCAGTCTCGGAAGCGGGCATGTATGGCAGGGGCGCTTCAAAGCTTTTCCGGTGCAAAGCGACGCGCACCTGTTGACCGTGCTGCGTTACGTGGAGCGGAATCCATTGCGCGCGGGTTTGGTGGCGCAAGCGCAAACGTGGCCTTGGTCGAGCGCGCATTGGTGGGGAAAAGCCGGCGCTCCTGAGTTCTTGCAGGCGGGGCCGCTGCCACGCCCTGGCGATTGGGAGCAGTGGGTCAACACGCCGCAGACGGCTGCGGAAGTGGATGTGCTGCGGCGCTGTGTGAATCGCGGCGCGCCGTGGGGGGATCGTACCTGGGTGGAGCGCACGGCCAAGCAGTTGGGGCTGGAGTTCAGTTTGCGCCCGCGCGGTCGCCCGCGGAACGAGGAGAAAAGATGAATGTCCCCTTTTCCACCCGCTTGACAACCTCAATCTGTGTCGTAAGACTAAGGCAGGAGGAAAGAACCATGAAAACGACCGCCCTGCTCGCCTGCCTGCTCTGCCTCGGGGCCTTCGCCGGGGAGTCCGAAACGCTGTTCGAGGCCCTCGCCGAGAAGGCATACCAGGAGGGCATCGCCAAGCTCAAGGACTCGCAGGCAGACCATGCCGCCCTCCTGCCTGCCATGCGGCTCCTCGCCAAGGCCGCAGAGGCCTTCGAGAAGGCCGGGGACGAGGCCAAGGTCGTCGAGGTCAATTCCTGCCTGTACTTTGCGAAAAAGAAAATGACCCTTGCAGACACGCAGGGGATTGGCACGAACGGCACCGCCAAGCGGCTTGAGGTCGCCGCCAAGCCGATCCCGGCCTCCGAGGCCAAGGCCATGCTGGAGAAGGCGGAGGCGTTCGCCGCAAAGGCGGAGCCTTTGCTGGCGGCCATTCGCCTGTTCGAAGTGGCAGACCGCTTCCCCGAGACCCCCGAGGGCCGCAAGGCGATGGGACTGAGCCTTGCGGCGATGGGGAAGGCCGGGACGGAGAAGGCGATAAAAACGACGGGTATTGGCATCCCCTTAAAATTGGCTTCTGGAATGTTCTTTGATAACATTGGCTCTTCTGTCGGCGTACTGCATGAGGATATGAGTTCGCACAACAATCGCAATTACCACATGAGGAATGTCCCGAAAGAACTGGATCGAAAAGCATGCACTTTGCTTTGTTCTGGAAAAGTAGGGCCAATGACATTCCGGTTTACGAACGAAGGGGTATTATGCGTTTTGTTGCATGACCAACATCCTAGGTATCAGATGGTTGTCGACCAGTTAAAGGAGTCTGGAGCCGAGCGCAATGAGGCTTGGCATCCTGCGAACGAATTTGAAAAGTTTGAAGTATGGCAAGTCCCCGGTACGACGGGGAAGATAGTTGTAATAAGTTCATATGTCATTTTTGTCGCAGAGAAGATCGAAAGGGCCCACTCATCGTTCAAGCCATGAGTCCAGATAATGATTTATAAAATCACGCAAGTTCTTAGGCATCGCGACGACTTTTCTGCCATGCCAAGCCTCCAAAGACCATTCATCCAATTCGTATTTGACTATGAAAACGGGGATGCCAACTGAATAGCATATTTGAGATGCGCCACTACAACAACCAACGAAGAAGCCTGCTTTGGAGGCGTCCGAAACAGGGTCTTTTGCGCCTGTCCTGTTCTCTAACGAAATCAACTTGTAACCCCTTTTTTTCATTTCTTCCAAGAACCATTGTTGATCGGTCGAGGGGGGATTCTTTATATCTCCAGCAAATCTGCCATCGAACTGATATGCTACCGTTTTTACTCTTTTATCCCCTTGCCACCTAGTCCTTGTTGGAACTGTTTCTACCCATTTGTTTATGTCCAGTTGTAAGGGACAGCAGTCTTTCGGTCTTACAAAAACTACCCTGCCTAGAGAGTCCATCTCGGCCAAAATCTGATATGCTTCAACCTCTTGAGTTTCGCTCTAACATTCCGGGGACACCATACATAATGATTGACAGGAAACTACGGGGGCTGTAATGTGAGGGCATGGCGCGTCTGGCACGAGTGGTTGTCGCGGGATATCCGCATCATGTCACGCAGCGGGGCAACCGGCGGCAGCGGACGTTCTTCAACGACGACGATTACCGGGCGTACAAACGGCTTGTGGGGGAGTGGTGCGCGCGCGAGGGGGTGGAGATTTGGGCCTACTGCCTGATGCCCAATCACGTCCATCTGATCGCGACACCGCAGACAGCCGGCGCCTTGCGCGCGGCTCTTGGCGAAGCGCACCGGCGCTACACGCGGCGGATCAACTTCGCGCAGGGCTGGCGCGGGCACCTGTGGCAAGGGCGCTTCGCCTCGGTCGTGCTGGATGGGCCGCACCCTTTCGCGCCAGAAGCCGGGCGGAAAGCGAAAGGACCAGAGACGACGT
>JAPLOD010000607.1 GCA_026692735.1 Planctomycetota bacterium
GCGATGGATGCGTCCGGACAGACCTATACGGCTTCCGCCGGAATCTACGTATCCCCGGAGCATCTTGACGTTCGCATGTCCGCGAATCCGTCCATCGCGGTGCACGGCTCGACAGTGGAAGTGGAAGTATCGGTTAAGAACTCCGCCAACGCCCCCGTTCAGCACGCCAAAGTCCGCCTTGAACGGCCGGAACTTACCGCGGAGACCGGTCAGGACGGGCGCGCAGTCTTCAAAGTGAAAGTCCCCGACAAGGGCGACCGCGAGTTGCTCGCCGTTCGCGTAGAGGCAAACAACCTGCAACAATCAACGAGCCAGGAGGTCCGGTTGGTCACGCAACAGGCTGATCCCGTGGCGGCAGAGCAAAAGGTGGAACATCGCTACGACAGGTTGAGCGTCCACAGTGCGTGGTGCGCAGCCGGCGAGGAGATGGAAGTATCGTTGTCGGTGGACACCGTATCGTCCGCGGAAAGCACGGTACTGCTCTTCATCGAGAACACGCGCCTGCTCGCCTGTCGCGCGGTGCGTGTTGCACGAGGCGAGCACAAGGTCAGGATTCCCACGGACATAGGCTTCGCGCCACAGTGTACCATCGAAGTCGTCCTGATGACCGGTTCGAAGTCCAGGACAAGCACCTCAGTGGGGTACGTGACGCCGAAGGCCAAGCAGTTGAGTCTGGAAATCACCACGGACCGCAGGAACTATAAGCCGGGCGACCAATGCACAGCCGAGGCTGTGGTGAAGGACCATGCCGGCCTGCCCGTCGCGAACGCGGAGATCAGCCTGGGTGTCGTGCAAGAGCCACTCTACGAAGTGGCCGGCGATCGCACGCCGAACCTCTTCCATGAACTCCACTCCTACGCCATGCCGCACTACCCGGTGGGCGCATTCGAGCAACCGGCGCCGGCGAGCCACCCCGTGCTTCTCTGGAAGGGCCCCAAGTACGCGTGGGGTTACCTGGATGTCCTCTACGATTCCTGGGGATTCGGCATGGACTCGGGTAGCGGCCATGGAAGCTTTGGGGCGCGCTACGGCGGGGGACGGGCGTTGATGGTGTCGCGCCATGGTGGCAGTAGAGCGGTTGCCGGCGACGAGTGCGAGGCGCAGGTGCGCAGGCAGTTCCGCACAACCGCGCACTGGGTGGCCAGCCTGTTGACGGACGAAGATGGCCGCGCCCGCTGTCAGTTCGCTTTCCCCGACGATATCACCGAATGGCGCTTCACGGCGCGCGGGCTGACAGCCGACACCAGCGTCGGCGAAGTCCATGTCAGCCGTCACACGCTCTTGCCAATACAGGCCGAGATCGTCCTGCCGCGCGGCCTGCGCGCGGGCGACCGCATTACGACCGCGGCGGTCATCTATGAGAACGCGCAAGTGCAGCGCGCGTTGACGGTGGACTGCGGTGTGGGCGCCCAGCGCGTTGTCAGCCAGGTATCACTCAAGCCCCATGGCATCGCGCGAGTTGACTTGCCCGTACCGCCGCAGAGCGAAGGCGAGGTTGTGCTGGGCGTAACGGCCCGCGATCTGAACACGCAGAACGCGGACGCCAGCGAACGGAAGTTGACCGTCCTGCCGCGCGGTTACACGCACGCCTGGCGTCACTTCGGCGAAGCGTCAGCCGGCGGCGAGGTTAATCTGGATTTCGGCTCGACAACGCCCGACACGCGTCGAGTGACCATCAAGCTGGAGGCGGGCTTTGCCGGCCCGGTGGCCAGCGCGCTGCAGGAGTTGATCCAGTATCCCTACGGTTGTGTTGAGCAGACGATGAGCCGCTTCATGCCGGCGACGGTCGCCGCGAGGGCGATGAAGGACGCGCGCCTGACCTACAGCGGAAGCGTGAATCTGGAGCGGGTTCTGAGTGAAGGCGTCGTGAGGCTGACGGGTTTCCAGCACGCCGATGGCGGATGGGGCTGGTGGAAAGAGGACGCCACGAACGACCTCATGACGGCCTACGTCCTCGAGGGCCTGACGCTCTGCCGCCGCGCGGGCCACGTCATCCCCGCGGGGCTGACCGACCGCGCTGAGGAGTACCTGTTCGGCAAGGTCGAGGCCGGAGTGTGCGATGGCCGTCAAGTCGGCTCTATCGGCGACGTGGACGTGGGGGAGTTCGCTGCGCACGCGCTGGCTGTCTACCTGAACGCCGAACCCGATAAGCACGCGGCGCACCGCGCACGGCTGGCGGACCTTATCGATGCGCGTCCGCTGGCCGCGGCTGTGACGCCGCGCGAACGCGTGCTCCGCCTGGACACACTGCGCCTGCTGGGGCGTACGGACGTCGCGCGGCAAGAACTGCGGACAACGCTTGGGAACCTCAAGCTCGACTTCAGCGCGGCAGGTAACCGCCGCAGCCTGATGACGCTGGCGACGCTGCTCGAACTCGGCCGTGCCGTTGATGCCGACAATGCCAGATGGTTTACGCTGGGCCGACAGTTGATCGAGAGACGCCATGGCGCCGGCTGGGGAGACACTTTGGCTACCGCCGCGGCAGTGCGTGGGTTGAGCGCGCTGCTGCAGCCGGCGGGCCAGACGCGTGGCTCGCTGTCGGTGCTCGCAGATGGCAAGCCGGTGGCTCAACTGACGCTTGGCAAGCCTGACCAGGAGTCCGTGCAGTTGGGCGCGGAGATCACCCATGCCAAACGGTTGGTGCTGCGGACGGAAGGCGACGTGACCGATACGTTCTGGTCCATGCGCGTGGAGGGACGCAGTGCGACCCCGCCGCCCAATCCAACCCAGCCCGTTGTGACGGTGCGGTGCGAGGTGCTCGACCCGCAGAACAATTTAGCCGTCATCCCCGTCAACGAGAAGAAGCAACTTCAGGTGCAGCGCGGCAAGACGCTGAAGGTTCGCTTGGCCTGCACTCTCAACGCGTCGCAAACCTGCGTCCGGCTGACCTTCCCGCGGCCATGCGGCGTCGAGATGATCCGCCCGCCCAAGTTCGTGGATGGCATAGTGGCATTCGAGCAGCGCGACGACGCCATCCACTTCTTCATCAGCCACTGGGAGGCCGGCAACCACAGCGTGGAGTTTGGCATCCGCGCGGAAGTCTCGGGCGACGTCTTCGCGCCCCGTCCTGAGTTCGCGCCGATGTACGGTAACACGCCACCTGTGTCGGTGGATGCACCGGACTCCTGGCAGATACAACCGTAAGACGGTCGTAAGCGCCACCAGCGGTTGACGGTATACGCGACCGCGCAGACAGGGCACGGTTGAGGTCCCAGCGCGTGCGCGTGTGGGGAATTGGAATTGTGCCGCCCAATTCAGACGTCTCCACCCACTTGGCTGCCCCGCCTCGCCCGCCGCCCCACCCGCGTCGAGTTGCTCTTTGTTCCATGGCTTCGGAGCGGGTATTGGCCGCACTCCTGGACCGCATCGCGAAGCGCCTGGATATGCGCGTCCGGCCATGGCATCCCCTGGTCGGGGCCGCAGAAGTACCGCCCGTTGCGACCAAGCTCCCACATTCGTCGGCAGACCTCTTCACGAATGGCCGATACCGGCCCGCTGACGATCAGGCCGGAACTGATGCCGCCCTGCAATGCCATGCGGCCTGCGGTCTTCCGGCGAACGGATACCGGGTCGTTGGCCGTTGCCTGAACCGGATTGAGAATATCTACCCCGAGACTCATGAACACGTCCAGCACCGGTTCGATATGACCACAGCTATGGAAGTTGACCAGCACCTTACGCGGCTTGTAGAGGGCGAACAGCCTTTCATATTCGGGGATGAGGAAACCCCGGATCAGTTTAGGCGAAAGTAGCAAACCGCACTGCGTCCCAAGGTCGTCCGACATGCCGACCATCTCGACGCCCACATTGAGGTAGTGCTGCGCGATTCCCAACTGGAAGTCCATGATGCGGCGAAGCACTTCGCGCATCGCGTCCGGTTCGGTATAGAAGAAGCACATCGCATTCTCCATGCCGACCAGCATGTAGCACTTCTCCCACAACGTGTCGCGGTGGGAGCCGCAAAGAAAAGTCTCGTCCTTGTTCCAGCCCTTGGCCTGTTGGTAAATCTGACGAACAATCCGCTCGTCATTGGGATCGGGCCACTCGTAATGTGAGATGGCTGTCGGCAGATCGGCCAAGGGGTTGCCCTTCGGGAAGCCCATCACGCCATCGTGTGAGCGGTGCCATTCGGTTCCCCAGATGTCGCGCCATACGGACCCGACAGGGAGGTGATGACCTCCGCCCTCGAATCCTTCGTGGTTGCAGCCCCGATATCCGATTCCGTGAGTCGGACAGCCCCCCACAATCCGTTCAGGGCTGTCGAATCTAATGATGCGCAGTGCGTTCTCTCTTGCATTCATTGTGTTGGTGTTCTCCTATCTCGCCGAGGCGGAACCCTTGGGCATCCGGCCTTCAGCCCTCGTCGGCAGGTTCGTTCGCTGGGCGTAGTCGGCGACGGACTCGTGCCCCCAGAGAGGACATGACGGCATCGTACCACGTCTTCTGTAGGGCGGACGGCTATCGCTCGTGCGGAGCGCTCTTGTCTCCGCTCACTAGAGCCCAAACCCGATACCCCGCCGTTCTCTGTGTCTCTGGGGCAAGCCCGTTCGTCGTCACTTCTTGTTAGACCGTTGCACGTCCATGTTTGAATCGAACGCGCCCTGCCCCGTGGTTTTCGTTGCCAAGCCGCGAACCGGCACTTCCGCACGGTAGTCGTCGCGGTAGAGCCCGATCTTCTCAAACGGAATGGCTTTGAACCCCGGCAGCTTCTTGAAGACAGGCGAATCGTTCTTGAGCGTGAAGTCCAGGCGGCTCGCATCAGCAAAGCCCGCATCGGCATCGGACAAGTCGAGGTTCTCGCCGACGGTGCTGTATTGCAGTTCCTCCTTCTTGCCGCCCAGATGCAGCCCCTGCTTGCAGCGCACGATCACGTTGGTTTCGACAACGTTGCCCGTGGGCAGACCCGGATGGAAGTCAAGAATCCTTATCAGCGCCGGATACTTCTCGCTCCACGGCGGCGCCTTGTAGTCCGCCGTCTGCAGGCGGTTGATCAGCCCGTGGAAGCGACCGAGCTGAAAGAGTCGGGCCGCCGCAGGGATGAGTCGTTGACGGTCGCGGGCGCGGCGTTAGGCACGTGGGGCTACATGGCCGCGGAGCAGGCGAACGATTCCCGGAACGCCGGCAAGCCGGCGGACGTGTTCAGTCTTGGCGCCACGCTCTATGCGCTGCTGGCGGGCCGACCCGACTATGCCACTGCCGAAGCCGCCGAGCGAGAATCCCGGCGAGACGCTGCGGCCCGTCCGTCCCGCCACAGCCAGGGGCGAGACGGAGGCCCTACCGACCGGCGCCGACGCCGGCGATGCCGCCGAACACACCGCGCTCAAGGTCAGTTCGCGCCGCATCAAGGCCCGCAAGCTCGGCCCCT